>NZ_BAAAVV010000004.1:0-389353 GCF_039534705.1 Blastococcus jejuensis | reverse complement strand
TCAGCTGCGCGGCCACGCCGGGCTGGCCGTGCCCGCCGGGGCGGCGCAGCAGCAGCGAGAACAGCTCGGTGCGGATCGCCGCGATCGGCCGCTCGTCGCCGTCGGCCTTCGCCAGCCGGGCGAGCTGGTCGATCAGCGCGTAGGCCTCCGCGGCCTCGTCGGCGGACAGTTCCGCGCCCAGGGTGGCCATGCCATCTTGACCGGGCTGCAGGAACACGTCGGCGCGGCGCTTGGCCTGCTCGCGGCGCTGGTCGGCGGCGGGGGCGTCCAGCTCGACCAGCAGCTCCAGGGCGCGGGCCCGCAGCCGGGCCACCGACAGGTCCACCGCCTCGGGCAGCAGCCGGGCCTCGACCGCCCGGGCCAGCTCGGGGCGGGTGGCGCCGAGCACGTCGGCCAGCGCGCCCGCCCGCGCCACGTCCAGGTCGCCGGCGGCCAGCGCCGCGTAGGTGGCGGGCAGGTTCTCCCGCCACGCCAGCGCCCGGTGGTGCAGATGCCGGGCGGTGCCCCGGCCTCGGTTGAGCACCAGCGCCAGCTCCCCGGCGAAGAACTCACTCACCCCCACCGGATCCTCCCCGGCCGACCAGCCCGGCGCGCGTGTTCCCGGGGCGCCGGGCTGCGGGTCGTCGCCGTCGGGGGTCAGCTCGGCCAGCCGCAGGATCAGCTCCGCCTCGTAGGCGGCGTCCATCGCCTGCCGGCGCTGCCGCCGGGCCAGCTCCGCGGCCGCCTGCCGCTTCGACAGCAACTCCACCGGCAGCTGCGGCGGATCGACCGGCTGGCCCAGCGACCAGTCGATCAGCACGCCCTCGAAGGTCGAGGAGCCGGACATCCGAGGCACACCGACACGCTATGGCGGGGGTACGACATTTCCGTCGCCGTCATCTGAGTGCGGTCTGCCCCCGAGCTCGGCATGGCCCGCGCGACACCCGCTCGCGCCGGGCCTGTGACGCTCCGGTGACGGCTCGGTGACGTGTCAGGCGCTAGGCCTCGACGATGACGACTCTGAGCAGCCATGTGGAGGTCCTGGCGCCGCGCCGGGCACCGGACGACGACCAGCCCGCCTACGCCGGCACCGACGACTCCCTGCCCGCCGATCTCACCGTGCAGGTCGGCTCGGGCGACGCGGCGGTCGAGAAGTCGGTGCCGCTGCGCGACTTCGTCGCCACCGCCGGAACGCTCACCCTGGCCGAACGGAGGGTGATCGTCGAGCAGGCCCTGGTGCTGCTGGAGGCCAACTACGTGCACCTGCCGCTGAAGTCGGCGATGCACGCGGTCAACCCGGTGCAGCGGCTGCGGCTGCTGCGTGCCCGCCTGGAGCGGCAGACCGACGCCACGATGGACCCCGAGCGGGCCTTCCACACCGAGATGTCGGGGATCTTCCACTCGGTCCGTGACCTGCACACCAACTACCTGCTGCCCGCCCCGTTCGCCGGGATGATCGCCTACCTCCCGTTCCAGATCGAGCGCTGCACCGAGGACGGCGAGACGCGCTACATCGTCAGCCGGATCGCCGCGGGGATCGCGGCGGGCACGCTCACGGTCGGGGTGCGGGTGACCCACTGGAACGGGATCCCGATCGACACGGCGGTGGCCGTCAACGCCGACCGGTTCGCCGGCAGCAACCGCTCCGCCCGCCTGGCCCGCGGCGTGGAGTCGCTCACGCTGCGCTCGCTGCGGCTGCACCTGCCCCCGGACGAGGAGTGGGTGACCGTCACCTATCTCGACTCCGCGGGCGTCCGGCGGGAACTGCGGGAGCCGTGGCTGGTCGCCGGCAACGCGCCCGCGATGGCCGACGCCGGCGCCGTCACCACCGCGGCGGCCTCGATGGGGCTGGACCTGGAGGCCGACGAGGTCGGCCGCGCCCGGGCGCTGCTGTTCGCCCGGCGGGCGGTGGAGCAGCAGTACGGCGCGAGCGAGCCGGAGCTGTCGACGACCCCGGCCGAGGCCGGGGCCGAGGTGACCTCGACGATGCCGATGGTGTTCCGGGCGCGCAGTGTCGTCACCGGTGCGGGCACCTTCGGCCACCTGCGCATCTTCACCTTCAGCGTCGAGGACCCCGCGGCCTTCGTCGCCGAGTTCGTGCGCCTGGTCGAGCTCCTCCCGCGGGAGGGCCTGATCCTCGACGTCCGGGGCAACGGCGGCGGGCACATCCACGCCGCCGAGTTCCTGCTGCAGACCCTGACGCCGCGGATGGTCAGCCCCGAGCCCGTGCAGTTCATCTGCACGCCGCTGAACCTGACGATCTGCCGGAGGCACGCGGCCAACCCGACCCAGCAGATCGACCTGGGCCCGTGGTTCCCGTCGATGGAGCAGGCCGTCGAGACCGGCTCGATCTTCTCCTCGGCCTTCCCGATCACGCCGGTCGAGGGTGCCAACGCCGTCGGCCAGCGGTATTTCGGCCCCGTCGTCCTGGTCACCGACGCCCGCTGCTACTCGGCGACCGACATCTTCTCCGCGGGCTTCCAAGACCACCGGATCGGCCCGGTGCTCGGCGTCGACGACAACACCGGTGCCGGCGGGGCCAACGTGTGGACCCACGGACTCCTGTCGGCGCTGATGCAGATCCCGCAGCCCGATCCCGAGACGCCCTACGCCCCGCTGCCCAAGCAGGCCGACATGCGCGTCTCCATCCGCCGGACGCTGCGGGTCGGCGCGCTCGCGGGCACGCCGGTGGAGGACCTCGGCGTCCCCCCGGACGTGCGGCACGAGCTGACCCGCCGGGACGTGCTCGACGGCAACCTCGATCTGCTGGAGGCCGCCGGTGCGCTGCTGGCCGGTCTGCCGCGGCGGCGGCTGGACGTGCAGTCGACCGCGGCCGCGGACGGCACGCTCACGCTGCAGGTCACGACGGCGGGCGTCGGACGCCTCGACGTCTACGTCGACGGCCGCCCCAAGGCCAGCGTCGACGTGGCCGACGGCGACGTCACCCTGAGCGTTCCCGGCGTGCCGGGCGCGACCCGTCTCCGGATCGAGGGGTACGCCGACGGCGAGCTCGTCGCAGCGCGGACCGAGCCCCTCTGAGCGACTAGGGGGTGTGGGCGCGGGGTGGGGCGGTCGACTGGCGCACCGCGATGGTGGGCGGCAGCAGCACCGACCGCGGGTGCCGGCCAGGGTTCTGCAGCATGTCCAGCAGGAGATGGGCGGCCTCGGCCCCCATCTCCTGGTGCGGCACGTGGATGCTGGTCAGCGGCGGGCGCAGCTTGTCGACGAACGGGACGTCGTTGAAGCCCACGACCGACAGGTCCTGCGGGCAGCTCAACCCGCGCTCCTCGAGCACGTCGTAGCAACCCAGCGCCAGCATGTCGTTGCCGCCGAGCACCGCGGTGAAGTCGGCTCCGGAGTCCAGCAGCTGCCGGAGGCCGACCGCCCCCTCCTGCTCGGTCCAGCTCGCGCACGTGGCGATCAGCGCGGGATCCTCCTCGATGCCGTGCGCGGCCAGCGCCTCCCGGTAGGCGCGCAGCCGCACCACCCCGGTCGACGTGTCCTGCGGGCCGGCCAGGTGGGCGATGCGGGTGTGCCCGAGCGACGTGAGGTGCGCGACGGCCATGGTCGCGCCGGCCGCGTCGTCGGGGGTCACGGACGGGACCCCGCCGTCGGCGAGCCGGCGGTTGACCAGCACCATCGGCACGCCCTCGGCGTGCAGCTGCTCCAGGAGCGGGTGGTGCAGCCGGGCGGTGGCGATGATGAACCCCTCCACCTGCCGGGAGCGCAGCGACATGACCTGCGACCGCTCGCGGTCGAGGTCGTTGTCGGTGTTGACGATCCACGCGCTGTACCCGACCGGGCTCAGCACCTGCTCGACGCCGCGGACGATCGGCGGGAACAGCGGGTTGGTCAGATCCGGCACGAGCAGCCCGATCGTGGCCGACCGGGCCGTCTTGAGGCTGCGGGCGATCGGGTTGGGGCGGTACCCCAGGGCCTTGGCGACCTTGATCACCCGGTTCGCGGTGTCCTCGTTGACCAGGCCGCGCGTCTCGGGGTTCAGGGCACGCGAGGCGGTCGCCGGGTGGACGCCCGCCTGCAGCGCGACATCGCGGAGCGTCGGCGGGCGCACCGGCTCAGGGTAGCGGCGGACCGCCGTCCTGCGGATTCCTCGGACGGGGGACCCGGTTCAGCGTGCTCCACCCCGCAGCAGGCCGCGGGGGAAGGAGTGCAGCGACCGCGCGCCGTCGGCGGTGATCTCGAACAGCTCGCCGGTCTGCACGCCGGCTCGCAGGTCGGTCGTGCACACGTTGGGCTGCACGACGACGGTCATCCGCTCCTGCAGCGGCTCGGCGTGGACGCCGGTCGCCGGACCGCGGTGGCTGAGCACGGGCGGGAGGTAGCCGCCGCCGAAGCCGTGCAGGAGGTCGTCGACGGTGGTCAGGCCGGCGTCGAGGACGAGGTCCGCCGCGGCCAGCAGCTCCGCGGGCAGGACGCCGGGACGCAGGAGGCCCGACATCGCGGCCAGCGCGGCGTCGGCGACGTCGTGCAGTTCGCGGTACAGCGGTGTCGGCTCGGCGTCGACGGTCAGCGTCCGCAGCAGCTGCCCGGGGTAGTCCGGGCCCCAGGTGGTGCTCAGCTCGAACACGACCACCGAGCCCGCCGCGAGCCGCCGGTCACTGGGCCACTGCGCGGGGGCGCACCGGTCGGGGTCGGCCATCGAGGTCGCCGCGACGTAGTGGATGTGGTTGAGCGCGCCGGTGCCGGCGTAGCTGGCCTCCACGGCCGCGACCAGGTCCAGCTCGGACGCGCCGGGGACGGCGGCGTCGAGCAGCGCCTGGGCCGAGGCGTCGGTCAGCGCGGCCGCGTGCCGGAGGACCGCGAGCTCCTCGTCGCTCTTGATGCTGCGCAGCCGCGTGTAGTCGGCGTCGAGCGCGACCACGGTGGCGGCGCCCTCCAGCGCGGCGCGCACGGGGGCCGAGACCGGTCCGATCGTGCCGACCCGGGACAGCCGTCCCCCTGCGCGCAGCGCGTCGAGCACCGTCTCGCCGGTCCGCTCGCCGCACCCGGCGACGTCGGCGTCCCGCGCGAGCCGGCGGGCGTTGGGCACGTGGTTGGGGAAGCCCACGAACAGGGCGGCACGGCGCCCGGGCCGCAGGACGACGGCCGCCTCGCGGGTCACCGGCCAGCCGGTCAGCCAGGGGACGACGCTGCCGAACCGGTTGGCCCCGTAGGCGACGACCGCATCGAGGTCGTGCCGCGCGATCAGGTCGTCGACCTGCTGCCGGCGGGCGGCGATCTCGGTATCGCTGAAGTCCGGCGGGGTCATGGCGAGTCTCCGCTCTGGATCGCCGAGACGACGCGCTCGGCGGTGATGGGCAGATCGCGCACCCGGATCCCGAGTGCCGCGGCGACGGCGTTGCCGAGGGCACCGGCGGTCGGCCCCTGCGCCGCCTCGCCGGCGCCGAGCGAGGGCTCCTCGGGCCGGTCGAGCAGGACGACGTCGACGCGGGGGGCCTGCCGGAACCGCAGGATCGGGTAGCTCTCCCAGTCGGTGCTGGTGATCCGCGTGTGGTCGAAGCGCACCCGCTCCGCCATGGTCCAGCTGGCCGACTGCACCGCCCCGCCCTCGATCTGGTTGCGCACGCCGTCGGGGCTGACCACCCGGCCGACGTCGACGGCGAGGGTGAGCCGTCGCACCCGCAGCTCGGTGCCCGTCTCCACCTCCGCCACGACGGCGCACCAGGCGCCCTTGTCCTTGTAGCGGGCGTACCCGAGGCCCCATCCGACGTCGCCATCCGACGCCCGCCCCGACCACCCGGCGCGCTCGGCCGCGGCGAGCAGCACCGCCCGGCCGCGCTCGTCGTCGAGGTGGGCCAGCCGGAACTCCAGCGGGTCGGCCCCGGCGGCCTGGGCGAGCTCGTCGACCATCGACTCGATCGCGAAGACGTTCGCGTGGGCGCCGAGGGTGCGCAGCGACGACGACCGCAGCGCCACCTCCCGCAGCCGGTGCCCGGTGATCCGCCGGGCGGCGATGGCGTACCCGGGGCGGGCGTTGCGGGTGCTGCCGGCACCCCGCTCCGGCGGCGGGTCGCCCGGCGCGGCCAGGGGGTGCGGCTCGGCGAGGTGCGCGGCGGCGAGGAGCGCGGGGGTGCCGCGGAACCCGGGCCGCGAGGTGTGCCCCTGGCTCCACACGTCGGCCTCCCACGACACGATCCGGCCGGCGGAGTCGAGGCCGGCGGTCACGTCGACGGCCTGGGCGGAGCCGAACGGGGCCCACGAGAGCTCGTCCTGCCGGCTCCACCGCACGTGCACGGGGCGGCCGGGCACCGAGCGGGCGAGCAGGACGGCGTCGAAGGCGGCGTCGTCGGCCGCGTTGTGCCCGTAGGAGCCGGCCCCTTCGACGTGCTCGACGACGACGCCGCCGGGCTCGAGGCCCAGGGCGAGGCAGATGCCGGTGCGCAACCCGAACACCGACTGGCTGGAGCTCCACACGTGCAGCCGGTCGCCGTCCCACCGGGCGGCCCCGCAGCTCGGCGACATCGACGCGTGCGCCAGGAAGGGGCGCGAGTAGGTCGCCGTCAGGCTGGTGACGACGCCGGAACCCGGTGTGCCGGCCTCGTCGACGGGCAGGTCGTCGTGCGGGCCCGCCCGCAGGTAGCCCGCCAGGTCGTCCTCGTCGGGCAGCGTCGCCTCCTCGCGCCACTCGGCCGCGGCGCGCAGCCCGGCGACGGCGAGGTCGGCGGCCCGCTCGGTCTCGGCGACCACGCCCAGGAACGAGCCGTCGCGGACCACCGCGACCACACCGGGGGCCTGCCCGGCGGCGGCATCGACCGCGACCAGCGCGGCCCCGGGTGACGGCGGACGCACCACCCGGCCCCAGAGCTGGCCGGGCAGCGCGAGGTCGGAGAGGAACCGGGGGACGCCGGTCACCTTGTCGGGCAGGTCGATCCGCGGCAGCGACGTCCCGGTCAGCCGGAGCTGGTCGTAGGGCTTGGTCTCCACCGGCGGCCCGGCGTCGCGGTCGAGGTCCACGGCCGCCGCGAGCTCGCCGTAGGTCAGGCTGCGGGCCCCGTCGACGGTGCTGATCCGGCCGTCGTCGACCCGCAGGTCGGCGGGGTCGACCTCCAGCGCGGCCGAGGCGGCGTCGAGGAACAGCCGGCGGACCTGGGCGCAGACCTGCCGGACGGCCGCCCCGGCGTCGGCGACGGACATGCTGCCGGCGGTGGGCCCCTCGTCGGGGCCGAGGCCGGTGTGCGCGGCCAGCATCGTGATCGCGGCGGGGTCGACGTCGAGCTCGTCGGCGGCGATCTGTACCAGGGCGGTGAGGATGCCCTGGCCGAGCTCCACCTTGCCGATCCGCAGCGCGACCGTGCCGTCGGCGCCGACCGACAGCCAGGCCGACAACCGCGGGTTGGCGAGGACGTCCTTGGGCAGGCCGGTCACCGGGACTCCCGGCCCGCGCGGACGACGGCGGCGATCATCCGGTGCTGGATGCCGCAGCGGCACAGATGCCGGTCGAGGGCCGCGGCGACGGTGGCCTCGTCGGGCTGGGGGTTCTCGGCCAGCAGCGCCGCCGCGCTGACCACGATCCCGGACACGCAGAAGCCGCACTGGGCGGCCTGCTCGTCGAGCACGGCCTGCTGGACCGGGTGCAGCCGGTCGCCGTCGGCGAGGCCCTCGACGGTGGTGACCGACCGGCCCTCGACCGACCACAGCGGGGTGTCGCAGGCGGGGACGGCCCGGCCGTCGACGAGGACGAAGCAGGCGCCGCACTGGCCCAGGCCGCAGCCGAACCGGCTGCCCGTCAACCCCAGGTCGCCGCGGAGCACGTCGAGCAGCGGGGTGTCGGGATGGGCGTCGACGTCCCGGCTCGTGCCGTTGACCGTCAGCTCCACGAGGGGATCACCTCCGCACACCCTCCAGGAGGGCCGCGGCGTTGCCCGCCAGGATGAGGTCGCGACTCGCCTGGTCGAGGCCGGCCACGGCCGCCACCGCCGCCACCGGTTCGGGCTCGCCCATCATGAACGGGTAGTCGCTGCCCAGGACGACGTGCTCGGCGCCGACCACGTCGATCAGGAAGCGCAGCGACGCGGGCGAGTGCAGCACGGTGTCGAAGTAGAGGTGGCGGAGCCACTCGCCGGGGGAGCGCGTCAGGTGCTCGGCCGCCCCGCGCGCACCGGTGGCGAACCCGCGGTCCCAGCGGCCGATCTGGTACGGCGCGAACCCGCCGCCGTGCACCAGCACCATCTTCAGGCCCGGGTGGCGCTCGAACACGCCGCCGAAGACCAGGTGCCCGAGGGCGAGGGTCGACTCGGCCGGGTTGCCGATCAGGTTGTTCAGCCCGTAGCGGGTGACGTTGCGGCCGGCCAGCGAGTCGAGCGGGTGCACCACGACCAGGCACTGCAGCTCCTCGGCCGCCGCCCAGAACGGGTCGAGACCCGGGTCGTCCAGTTCGAGGCCGTCGACGGTCGTCGCGATCTCCACGCCGACCGCCCCGAGTGCGGTGACCGCGTGCCGCAGCTCGGCGACCGCCCGGTCCGGGCTCTGCAGGGGCACCGTCGCGAGGGCGCGGAACCGGTCCGGCGCCTCGGCCACGGTCGCCGCGAGCGCCTCGTTGAACATGCGCGCGTACCGCGCCCCGGTCGCGCCGTCGAGGGAGTAGGCGGTCAGGTCGATCCAGCTCGAGAGCAGTTGCACGTCGACCCCCGACGCGTCCATGGCGGCCAGCCGCCGCGGCACGTCGAGGAGGGCGGGCATGAACGGCCGGGTCTTCCCGGCCCCGGAGATGAGGGCGGCGTACTTGCCGTCGGCCTCGGCGATCTCGATCCCATAGCGCCCGCTCTCGGCGCGCAGGGTGTCGATCACCCCCACCGGGATGCAGTGGGCGTGGACGTCGATCGGCCCGCTCACAGGGCACGCTCGCGCATCAGTGCCTGCAGGTCGTCGTCGGCCTCGAGGCGGTAGACCCCGCCGCTGACGCGGTCGGTCACCCAGATGTCGAGGTCGGCACCCACGAAGACGTCGTTGATCTGCGCGGCCGCCTGCCCGTCGGGGGTGTCGGGCAGCCAGTGCGCGACCTCGACCGGGTGTTCGGCGTCGCGCAGGTCGTACACCCGCAGGCCGGCGTTGAACCACGTGCAGAAGACCAGATCGGCGCTGCGGTAGGTGCCGGGCCGGTTCTCGTGCAGGTTGTGCGGGCCGAACCGCAGCCCCCGGTCGTAGAACTCGTCCGGGGGTGGCGGGCAGATGCCGACCACCCGCGGCGCCTCGGGGTCGGAGACGTTGACGATCCGCACGTGGTGCGGCTCGCCGGCGCGGCCCTCGGTGACGACCTCGTCGGTGACGACGAGCAGGTCGCGGCCCGGGAGCGGCAGGCAGGTGTGGGTGTCGCCGCCGGGCTCCCAGTTCAGGTGCCCTACCTGGGTGGGCTTCGACCGGTCGGAGATGTCGAGCACGACCAGGCCGGCGTCGCCGTAGCCGAGGTAGGCGGTGTCGCCGTCGACCAGCGCGTGGTGCGCGGCGTACCGCTTGCCGTCGGGGACCTCGAGCGTCTCGCCACCGCCGGTCCACTGGCCGGGCCACCACCAGCGGCCGGCCTCCACCGGCGTGCGGGGGTCGCTCATGTCGACGATCACCCAGATGCGGTCGTCGAAGCCCTCCGGGATGGCCGACACGTACGCGTACTGCCCGCCCTCCCAGACGATGCGGTGCACGCCCTTGCCGGTGGAGTCGAACCAGCCGATCTGCTGCGGGTCGAGCGGGTCGGCGAGGTCGTAGACGGCCATGCCGGCGCTGTAGGGCTCGCCGCCGCGGAACTGCTCGTGGTTGACCAGGAGCAGGCCGTCGGCGACCTGGACCTTGTGCGTGTGGCTGCCGTGCGGGGCCTCCCACTGCTTCACCAGCGTGAGCGACGTGGGATCCGACGCGTCCAGCACGCTGGTGCCCATCCCGCTCGGCCCGAAGTGCCCGACGTAGACCGCGTCGCCCTCGCGCATCACCTGCATGCCGTCGCCGAAGCCCCCGAGGTCGTCGTGGGCGACGGTGCGCAGCCCCTTGCTCGACCCGCTCCTGCCGGTCTGGTCAGTCATGTGTGCTCTCCAGTCGGTCGGTGACCCAGTCGGCGACGGCAGGTCGCACGACGGTGGCCAGGTTGTTGCACGAGTGGTTGCCGTCGGCCTCGAGCCGGACGGTGGCCCGGTCGCCCAGGGCGGCGGCGATGCGGTGGGCGTGCGCGACGTCGATGATCGTGTCCCGCTCGCCGTGGACGACGAGGACGGGCGCCGTCAGCCGGTCGAGGACGCCGTCGAGCGTCACATCGGCGAGGAGCCGGCGTGCCTCGTCCTGGTCGGCGGCGCCCACGAAGTCGCGGAAGCCCTCGCGGGTCACCTCCTGCAGGTCCCCGAACGCGCGCAGGTCGTAGGGGCCGGCGATGTCGACGACGCCCCGCAGGCCGGGGAAGGCGGCGGCGTGGGCCAGTGCGAGATGCCCACCGAAGCTGGTGCCCACGACGACGACGCGCTCGGCGTCGACTCCCTCGAGCGTGCCGATCGCCTGGGCGACGGCGGCCATCGCCTCGGCATAGCGGTCGGTGCGGAAGGGCGAGGAGAGCGCCCCCTCGCCCTGGCCGGGGCCTTCGACGGAGAGGGTCGCGACGCCGCGCCGCAGGAAGTAGGGCTCGTAGGTGCTGAACTGTTCCTTGGTGGACTCCAGGCCGGGGATGAGCACGGCGAGCCCGGGACTGTCGGCGTGCATCGGCCGGCGCACATAGCCCACGACGGTGCAGCCCTCGCCGTACGGGATGCTCACCGGCTGCGCCGGCGGGTCGAGCAGGGGCGCCGCCCGCGCGTACAGCGCCGACATGCGCGCCTGCAGGGCCGAGCGCCGCCGGGGGTCGTCGGTGAGCACGAACTGGGCGAACTGCAGGGTCAGCGCGGCCCGGCGCAGGTGCTCGCCGGCGGTGACGGGGTGCCCCTCGTCCAGCGCCGCCCGGCCGAGGGCCTCGTAGCGGTCCGCCGTCGCGGTCCAGGCGTCGGCCCAGTCGTCCCAGTCGGCGACCTGCTCGAGGGTGCGGGTCAGGTCGAACCAGTCGATGCCGTTGGCCAGGAACCGTGGGTACCAGTTGGCGACGACCGCCTGCAGCTTGCTCATGAGGGCGCTCCGGCGAAGGTGTCGTGGATCAGCGAGACGACCGAGGCGGCGAGCAGCACGAGGATCACCCGCTGGAAGGTCCGCGCCGACAGCTTCCTCGCGGCCCGGACGCCGAGGGGCAGGGCCAGCAGGATCGGCAGGAGGGCCAGCAGGCTCTCCAGCAGCCGGGTCGGGGTGTAGAGCCCCACCCCGGCCAGCGTGATCGCCTGGACGGTCGAGAAGACGAAGAACAGCGACGAGAGGGCGAAGACGTACGCCCGCGGCGGCATGCCGAAACCGTGCAGCCAGGTGGTCAGCAGCGGCCCGGAGATGCCGGTCGCCCCCTGCAGCCCGCCGGCCGCCAGGCCGACCGGGCCGGCGCCGATCCGCGTGACCCGCTCGGGCAGCGTGAAGCCCGGCTTGGCGACGGACAGCACGATGTAGGTGACGATCACCAGCGCCAGCACCCCCGACAGCACCCGGCCGTCGAGGGAGTGCAGCAGCATCGTGCCCGCCACCGAGCCGACGACGCCGGCGGCGAGCATCGCCGGCAGGTGCCGGGTCCGCGGTGCCTCCGCCCGGTGCGACCAGACCAGCAGCCCGTTGGCGACGACGCCGGGGATGGCCATGACCACCACGGCGTGCTCGACCCCGAGGAACACCGCCATCACCGGGATGGCCAGCTGGGGGAGACCGCCGCCGGTCGCGCCCTTGATGAACGCGCCGACGGCGATCGCCGCCACGATGACGACGAGGTCGAGGGCCTCGATCCCCATCGCTCACCGGGCCTTCGGGAGTCGGTGGCTCACGCAGTGCGGTGCAGGCGCGTGAGCACGAACTCCTTGTGACCCAGGATCTCCGCGGCGCACCAGCGGCCCGACGCCGTCGCCGCCACGATGTCCTCGGTCGCGTCGGCGGCCTGGTCGAGGGTCATGTCGGCGGTGATCAGCGGCGAGACGTCGAGGTCGATGTGCTCGCTCATCGTGGCGACCGTCTTCGGGTTCGCCGTCAGCTTCAGCACCGGCACGATCGGGTTGCCGATGATGTTGCCCTGGCCCGTGGTGAACAGGTGCAGGGCGGCGCCACCGGCGGCGAACAGGGTCACCGACTCGGCCGCGGCCGACGAGGTGTCCATGAAGTGCAGACCGCGCCGGGTGGGCGCCTCGGCCATCTCCAGGACGCCGTCGATCTTCGCCTGGCCGATCTTCTGGATGTTGCCGAGCGCCTTCTCCTCGATGGTCGTGAGGCCGCCGGCGATGTTGCCCTCGGTCGGCTGCGAGCCCAGCAGGTTCGCCTCCTGCTCGAGGATGATCCGCTGGTGCTCGTCGAAGAGCCGCTGGAACTTCTCCCGCTGGACCGGGTCGGTGATCCGGTCGGCGACGATGTGCTCGCCGCCGGTCAGCTCGGAGGTCTCCCCGAAGAAGAACGTGCCGCCGGCCGCGGTGAAGCGCTCGGCGAACCGGCCGATGGTCGGGTTGGACCCCAGGCCGGAGGTGGTGTCCGACTCGCCGCACTTGGTGCTGATGATCATGTCGGTGAGCGGGATCTCCTCGCGCAGGAGCGCGGTGGCGTCGCTGACCATCTGCACCGCGACCCGGCTGGCCTCCTCGATGATCTTCAGGTCGCCCTTGCCCTCGATCGAGAACGCGGCCACCGGCTTGCCCGTCGCGGCGATGCCGTCGGCCACGCGGCGGGTCCAGTTCGGCTCGATGCCGATGACCACGACCGCGGCCACGTTCGGGTTCGCGCCGGTGCCGATGAGCGTCTGGAAGTGCAGCTCGAGGTCGGGGCCGAACTGGAGGCGCCCGTACGGGTGGGGGAGCGCCATCGTGCCCTGCACGACCTTGGCCACCGACTCCGCGGCGGCGTTGGAGATGTCGTCGATCGGGAGGATCACGACGTGGTTGCGGCACCCGACCTGGCCGTTGGCCCGGCGGTACCCGAGGAACGTGCGTCCGGCGCTCATGCCCAGCGCTCTCCCTTGACGTTGTGGACGTGGACGTGCTCGCCGGCCCGGATGTCCCGGGTCGCCCGGCCGATCGCGATGCCGTACTTGATGACCTGCTCACCGGAGGCGAGCGGGCGCAGGGCCACCTTGTGCCCGAGGGGGACGGGGTCGACCACGTCGAGGGTGAACTCGCTGCCGTTGGACTGGATCTTGCCCGGCACCGCGGGCCCCGGGTCGATGTCCTGCACGGCGACGCCGACGACGTCGTCGGGTGCGTGTACCAGGAAGCTGTGCGCCATTGATGTTCCTTCCCGCGCCGGCCTGGTGCCGGGCCCGGGGCCCATACAAACGTATGCGGTGGAATTGTCAAGGTCCGGGCCGAATGTCGCGTTTTCACACGTGGAGGGCGGTTCTTGACGCCCGCAATCGTTTGAGGCACTGTGGCCGCAGTCGCCGTCCCGAAGGGTGTGCCAGTGAGTTCTCGCAAGGTGGCGGTGCTCGGCACGCGCTACGCCGATCTGGGCATCGAGGAGGAGATCCTCGGCCCGCTGGACGTGTCGCTGGTCCTCGGTGACGGCGGCTCCGCGAGCGAGATCCTCGCCGTGGCCGCCGACGCGGAGGTGGTGCTGGCCGGCTCGCGACCTCGGTTCGACGCCGCCGTCCTCGCCGGTCTCGGGTGCCGCGGCATCGTCCGGTACGGCATCGGCGTGGACACGATCGACCTGGCCGCCGCCACGTCGCGCGGGATCGCCGTCGCGCGGGTGTCCGACTACGGCACCGAGGCGGTGGCCTTCCACGCCGTCGCCACCGCCATGGCGCTGTTCCGCCGGCTGCCCGAGGCCGACGCCGCGCTGCGCGGCGGCGCCTGGGGCGTGGCGGGGGTCCGTCCCCTGCACCTGCCCAGCGCGTCGATCGCCGGCGTGGTCGGCTACGGCCGGATCGGCCGCCAGGCGGCCCACTACCTGCGCGGGCTCGGGTTCACCGTGCTCGCCCACGACGAGTACGTCGAGGTGCCCGAGGGCGACGGCGTCCGGTCGGCGTCCCTGGACGAGGTGCTGTCGACCGGCGACGTCGTCACGCTGCACGCCCCCGGCGACCCATCCGGGCGCGCGCTGCTCGGGCCGCAGGAGCTGGGCCGGATGAAGGAGGGCAGCGTCCTGGTGAACACCTCCCGGGGCTCGCTGGTCGACCTGCCCGCCCTGCTCGCCGCCCTGGCCGCGGGCCGGCCGCGGTTCGCCGCGCTGGACGTGTTCCCCGCCGAGCCGGTCGACACCTCGGTGTTCGAGCCGGTGGCCGACCGGGTGCTGCTCACGCCGCACATGGCCTGGTACACCGAGGAGTCCGAGGCCGACATGCGGCGCAAGGCCGCTGCGGAGGCCGCCCGCCTGCTGCGTGGCGAGCCGCTGCGCGAGCCCGTGGTCTGAGAGAAGGAGCCCTCATGCAGTACGACCTCGCGAACATGACCAGCCCGGAGGCTGCTGAGGCGGTGGCCCGCTCCCGGACGGCGGTGCTGCCCATCGGCAGCATCGAGCAGCACGGGCCGCACCTGCCCAACGGCACCGACACCTTCGCCGCGGAGCTCGTGGCCCGGGAGGTCGCCGACCGGCTCGACGCGGTCTACGTGCCGTTCGGCCCCTACGGCGTCACGCCGATCCACGCCGGCCACCCCGGCACGGTGAACCTGCGCCGGGAGACCTTCGAGGCGCTGCTCACCGACATCTGCACCGAGCTCGTCCGCATGGGTGTCGAGACGTTCGTGCTGGTCAACTGGCACGAGGGCAACATCGCCTCGATGAACGCCGTCGCCACCGACCTGCAGGACCGCTTCGACGTCACCTTCGTCGCCGCGCAGGCGTGCTATGTCGCCCAGCGGCTCTACCGCGAGGAGGGCGGCGAACTCACCCACGGCGGGGGCATCGAGACCCTCGCGATGCTCGCCCACGACCCGGAGCTGGTGAAGGCCGACCGGGCCGGCGAGCCGACCCGGCCGCCCGGCGCGATCGAGATGGACGCGATGCGCCGCTCGCACGAGGTCTACGGCTTCATCACCGACGTCACCGAGCTCTGCGACGACGGCTGGTTCGGCAATCCGGCCTGGGCCACGCACGAGCGGGCCGAGACGTTCACCAAGGTCGTCGCCGACGGGGTGCTCGAGCTCCTCGACGGCGTCATGAAGGCACGCGACATCCGACGGCAGCAGCAGGAGAGGTAGGAGCGCAATGGCACAGGACAAGGTCCGGCTGGCTTCGGTCGGCCTGGGACGGTGGGCGCGGGTGCTCGCCCGCGGCATCCAGCGCGGCGACCAGGTCGAGATCTACAGCTGCTTCAGCCGTGACGAGGCCAAGCGCACGAAGTTCCAGGAGGAGTACGGCGTCCCGAACGCCGCCTCCTCCTACGAGGAGCTGCTGGCCGACGAGGCGGTCGAGGGCGTGATCGTCACGACGCCCAACGACACGCACAAGGACGTCATCATCCAGGCGCTGCGCGCCGGCAAGGCGGTCTACACCGACAAGCCGATCGCCCACACGCTGGAGGACGCCAACGCCATCGCCGCCGCCGTCGAGGAGACCGGTCAGGTCTTCGCCGTCGGCCACAGCTCGCGCCGGCTGTCGGGGCACCGGGAGATGAAGCGCTGGATCGACGACGGTCGGATCGGCGACATCTCGCTGGCCGAGGCCAACTTCTCCAACGAGCGCGGTCTGGAGCTCACCCCGAACACCTGGCGCTGGTACGCCGACAAGAGCCCCGGCGGCGCCTTCATCCAGCTCGGCGTCCACCACGCCGACACCCTGCAGTTCCTGCTCGGCCCGGTGAAGAGCGTCACCGCGCACATGCGCAAGCTCTACACCAAGGCCGAGGTGCCCGACGCGATCATGGCGATCCTCGAGTTCGAGAGCGGGCCGCTGGCCTACATCGGCACCGGCTGGGCCTCGCCGGGCGTCTACTCGATGAACCTGCTCGGCACGAAGGCGAACCTGCAGTACGACCTGGACTTCACGCACTGGGACGAGTCGCACCAGGCCGACGACTGGTCGTCGCTGAAGTCGCAGTTCTACGGCGAGGCCGAGCGTCAGCCGGTCGAACTGCCCCGCACCGACATGTTCCGCGAGCAGCTCGAGGAGTTCGGGCTGGCGTGCCGCGGGCAGGCGCAGGTCGAGGTCGGCGCCACCGAGGCGGTCCGCGCGCTCGGTGTCGTCCGGGCGGCCATCGAGTCCTCCAAGCGCAACGGCGAGTCCGTGCTGCTCCAGGAGGTCATCGAGAAGACCGGCACCGGCGAGTAACGCGGTCCCTACGTCCGCACGCTCGCGTCAGGCCCCCTGCAGGGGCCCGGCGCGAGCGTGCGAGCGTTGGGGGCAGGGGGTCCTTTCACTGACCCGGCCGTTCGCCGTCCGTCGAGCAGGAGGCACTGATGCCCGTCGTCCCCGCGGGGTCCCTGGACTTCGCCGCGCTTCCGGGTCGGCTGTCGGCGAACCCGCTGCCGCCCGGGCTCGACGTGGGCGCCAGCGCGCGGGTGGTGCGCATCGCCCCCGGCCCGCGGACCCCGCACGTCCACCCCCGCAGCGCCGAGGTGGTCTACGTGGCCGGCGGCACGGGGACGGCGTGGGAGGACGACGTCCCGACGCGGGTGGGGGAGGGGGACCTCGTCGTCGTCCCCGCGGGCGTGCCGCACGCGACCGTCGCGTCGGGCACGTCCGACCTGGTGCTGGTCTGCTTCTTCCCGCACGCCGACCTCGCGGCCAACATCGAGGAGCTGACCGGCCCCGTCCGCACGGCTCTGTGACTCCCGGTCGAGATCGGCGATCTCGCACGCCTTGGCGGTCCAAGGTGCGCGAGATCGCCGATCTCGCCGGGGGTTGCTCAGGCGAGGTGGGTGGTGAGGCGGCCCAGGCGCTCGATCTCCACGACGACCTCGTCGCCGGGCTGCAGGAACCACTGCGGGGTCCGCGCGACGCCGACGCCCGGGGGCGTGCCGGTGACGATGATGTCGCCCGGCTCCAGCGTCATGGTCCGGCTGAGGAAGCTCACCAGCTCCGCGACGCCGAAGACCATCTCGCGGGTGCTCGACTTCTGCACCGTCCGACCGTTGACCTCGCAGGAGATCGCCAGGGCCTGCGGGTCGGGCACCTCGTCCGCCGTGACCAGCCACGGCCCCATCGGCAGGAACCCGTCGATCGCCTTCCCGAGCGTGAACTGGGTGGTGGCGCGCTGCAGGTCGCGGGCGGAGAGGTCGTTGGTGCAGGTGTAGCCGGCGACGTGGTCCAGCGCGTCGGCGGAGTCGACGTCCCTCGCCGGCCGGCCGATGACGACGCCGAGCTCTGCCTCCCAGTCGACCTCCTGTGTCGCCGCGGGGATGGCCACGGTCGCGCCGTCGCCGACGACGGAGTTGGCGAACTTCGCGAACAGCATGGGCACGGTGGGCAGCGGCTTGCCGGTCTCGGCCGCGTGGTCGCGGTAGTTGAGGCCGATGCAGAGGATCTTGCCGGGGCGGGGGACCGGGGCGGTCAGGGTCAGCCGGTCGAGCGGGACGGGGTCACCGTCGGTCGCCGTCTCGGTGCCGGCCAGCCAGGCGACGAGGTCGGTGCCCATCGGCACCACCGCGTCGCCGTCGATCCGTCCGAAGCCGCCGTCGTAGGACACCAGGCGCACGGGGTCGTTCCTTCCTGAGAGGTGGGGGTGAAGTCGGGTGGGGGGAGTGCCGGAACGGCACTCGGCGCCGGCCGCTGAGTCGCGGCCGGCGCCGAGGCGCTAGGGAGTAGGGACTAGTCCAGGTTGCCCGGCTCCACCTCGAGGCCGAGGTTCTCCTGCGCCTCGGTCAGGCAGGAGAAGTCGGCGTGCTCGCGCCAGTCGAAGCCCTCGGGAACGTTGCCGGCGGCGATCATGCCGTCGTTCCACTCGTCGAAGGAGTCGAGCGGAGCGCCACCGGTGAGTGCCCAGTTCTGCTCCATCTCGATCTGCCACTCGTCGAGGTCACCCTCGCTCGGCGTCTCGCCCCGTGCTTCGGCGATGGCCACGGCGGCGTCCTGGTTGTCCATGTAGTCGTCGCCGGCGGAGATCCACTGCTTGGCGGCGATGCGTCCCTCGAGGTACGCGCACACCGCGTCGCGGTTGTTCTCCATGGTCTCCTCGGTGACGACCCAGACCTCCTGGGGCACCCGGTTGTACTCCTCGACGATCATCTGGCCGCCGGCCTCCTCGAGCGGGAGGACGTGCCGCGGCTGGAGCGCCGCGACGTCGATCTGACCGGCCAGCATCGCCTGGAGCCGCTCGTCGGAGCCGCCCTCGACCTGGACCCACTCCATGCTCTCGGGGTCGACGCCCAGGCCCTCGAGCATCTCCTCGGCCACGGTGATGTTGCGGTCACCCGCGGCACCACCACTGACCTTGAGACCCTCGAGGTTGTTCGGGTCGACGCCCTCGCGGATGCCGAGGAAGTACGCCTCCGAGTCCTTCTCGACGCCGATGATGGTCATCGGGATGCTGCCCTCGGCCAGCGCCGACCAGATGACGTCGGCCTCGCCCTGGGCCACCCAGACGTCGCCGCCGGCCAGACCGGCGATGTACTCGTCGGTCGCGAAGACCTCGGCCTCCTCGGTGAAGCCCAGGTCGCCCCAGTAGCTCTCGTCGGCGACCATCCAGGCGAGCTGGTTCATGAAGTCGTCGCCGTCGATGGCCAGGCGCACCTGGTCGAGACTCAGGCCCTCGCCGTCGCCACCGCCGCCGCCGCCCCCGTCGTCGGACCCACAGGCCGCCAGCAGGGTTGCGGCCAGCAGTACCGCCGGCACTCGGAAGTGCTTCCTCATTGTTCGCCCCTTCTCGGTGAACATCCTTCTCGTGCCCGTGACGACGACGTCACGTGTCCTTGTGCTGGGCTCAGGCCCGTGACGCTCAAGCCCGCCACACGCTGACCTTTCGCTCGAGCAGCTGGGTGAGCCCCACCATCGCGACGCAGAAGAAGACGAAGATGAACAACATCGCGTAGGTCTGGGCGCTGTTGAACGTCTTGCTGGAGAGCGCGATGATGTAGCCGATCCCGGTCGCGGCGGTGAACAGCTCGCCGATGAACAGGCCGATCAGGCCGCGTGAGACGCCCATCCGGATGCCGGTGGCGATGAACGGGACGGTCGCGGGCATGACCACCGACCGGAACAACCGGACCCGTCCGGCGCCGAAGGACCGCGCCGCCTTGATCAGCGAGTTGTCGACGGTCTTGACGCCCTCCATGACGACGACGAGCGTCGCCGGGACCGCGGAGAGCACGATGATCACGATCCGGGCCGTGTCGTTGATGCCCACCCAGAGCAGGACCAGGGGCATCAGGATCAGGCGCGGCGTGGTGTAGATCGCCCAGATGTAGGGCGACAGGATCCGGTCGACGATCCGCACGCCCCCGATGAACAGCCCCAGGGGGACGGCGATGATGATCGAGATGACCATCCCGACGACGTAGACCCAGAGGCTGATGCCGAGGTTGCCCCAGAGGATGCCCTCGGTGTGCATCTCGACCAGCTCGGCCCAGACCTCGGTGACCGAGGGCAGGAAGAGCTTGGGGACGTCGGTGTAGGTGGCGGCGAGCTGCCAGATGATGAAGAAGATCGTCAGGTTGATCGTGCCGATGACCCACCGCTGCTTGCGGCTGTAGACCCGGCGGCGCCCGGCCCGCCGGTTTCCGCGGGTCGTCTTCTTGGACGGCGCGGTGACCGACGTGGGGACCGTCGTCGGGGTCACCGACTGCGTCGCGGTCACAGGGCGACCTCCTCACGCCAGCGGCTGGCGTAGTTCTCGAGCTGGCGGGAGAGGCTGACCAGGAACAGGGCCAGGGCGATCAGCGTGGCGGTGAAGGCGAACATCCGGCCGGTGTCGAGGTCGCGCATGGAGCGGATCACCTCGGTGCCGATGCCGCCGGTGCCGACGGTGAGCTCGATGATCAGCAGGCCGACGAACCCACGGCTGATGCCGTTGCGGACGCCGCTGGCGATGAACGGCAGCGTGTTGGGCGCGATGACCTTCGTGAACAGCTGGACCCGGCCGGCGCCGAAGCTGCGGGCCGCGCGGACCAGCGACTGGTCGGTCGTCTGCACGCCGTCCTTGCAGCTGAGGATGATCGGGATGATCGCCGAGAGCACGACCAGCCAGATCTTGATCTCGGCACCGAAGCCCAGCCACAGCACCATCAGCGGGGCCAGCGCGATGCGCGGCATCGCGAAGAAGCCCCACAGGTAGGGCGACGTGATGAGGTCCGTGGTCGGCGACATGCCGATGATCAGCCCGAGCGGGATGCCGACGACCAGCGAGATCGCCATGCCGATGCTCATCGCGTACATGCTGTTGGTGACGGCGGCCCACATGGTGCCGTCGACGGCCGCCTTCGACCACTCGTCCCAGACCTCGACGGGGCCGGGGAACAGGATCGGGTTCGGGTCGAAGACCAGGATCGACAGGTGCCAGAGGCCGATGAAGACGGCGAAGGCGAGGACGCCCGGCCCGCGCTTGCGCAGCAGCCGCTCGAACCAGGACTTCTGCCGCTTGGCCGGCCGTCGGGCGGGCGGCTCGGCGGCCGCGGTCGTGGCCTGCGGGCCACGGGTGGCGGTAGCGGCCATGTCAGATGCCGCCCCCCGAGCCGGCGTCCGTCGCGTGGTGGCCGGCGGCGGCTGACACGGCCATCTCGGCCTCGGACCGCTCGGGGTGCTCGGAGGACAGCAGCTGCCAGACCCGCTCGCGCAGCGCCTGGAACTCGGGCAGCTGGCGGCTCGCGCGGCTGCGCGGCCGCGGCAGGTCGACCTCGATGATCTCCTTGATCCGCCCCGGGCGGTTGGTGACGACGGCGATCCGGTCGGCCAGCGTGACGGCCTCGTCGACGCCGTGCGTGATGAAGATGATGGGCTGACCCGTCGTCGCGACGATCTTGGTCAGCTCCTCCTGCATGATCTCCCGGGTCATGGCGTCGACCGCGGCGAACGGCTCGTCCATGAGCAGCAGGCGGGGCTCGGTGACCAGGGCGCGGGCCAGGCCGACGCGCTGGCGCATGCCGCCGGACAGCTCGCGGGGGTAGGAGTTCTCGAAGCCGGAGAGGCCGACCATCTTGATGTAGTGGGCGACCTTGTCCTTCGTGGTCGAGTCGACCCGGCCCTGCATCTCGAGGCCGAAGCGGACGTTCTTCTCGACGGTGCGCCACGGCATGAGTGCGTAGTCCTGGAAGACGACCGCGCGGTCGGGCTCGGGGCCGGTGACCGGCTTGCCGTAGACCTTGATCTCGCCGGCGGCGGGCTCGACCAGCCCGGCGACGACGTTGAGGAAGGTGCTCTTCCCGCAGCCGCTCGGCCCGACGATCGCGAGGAACTCACCCTCGCGCACCTCCAGGTTGAAGTCCTCGAGGGCGATCAGCGTGCTCTTCTCGCGGCTGAGGTCGTACTCGACGGAGACGCCTCGCGCCTCGACGGCGATCGCCCTCGACCTGTAGTCCTGTTGTGCTGGCACCTGCATCGACTCCCCTTGACCCTCGCCCCGACGTTCCGCCTGATGTTTCGGCGACCGCGCATGTTGCAATCGATTGCCTGCGGGGGTCAGTATCGCCAGGTGCCGCGAAGGTGTGTCAAGGATTACAGCCGAATTGCTGCGGAGTCGTCGTAGATGGGATCACATGTGGACGGTCTGCACTCTCGGAATCACGGAACGCACACGCCGCGCCGCGAAGGTGGCAACGGGTACGCTCCCGCCGTGCGGCCACCGACCCTTCGTGATGTCGCCGAGGCCGCGTCGGTGCACGTCGCCACCGCGTCGCGGGCGCTGAATCCCGACACACGTTCGCTGGTCAGCTCCACGACCGCCGAGCGCGTGCTGCAGGCGGCGAAGGCCCTGGACTACCGGCCCAACCCGATCGCCCGCAGCCTTCGCACCGCACGCACCGAGACCGTCGGCCTGGTCATCCCCGACCTGACGAACCCGCTGGTCCCGCCCATGGTCCGGGGGGTCGCCGACGTGCTGGCGCCGGCCGGGTACGACGCCTGGATCGTCAACACCGACAACGACCCGGACCGCGAGATCGCCCAGATCGAGTCGCTACGCGACAAGCAGGTCGACGGGCTGATCGTGGCCACCGCCCGCCTCGAGCACCCGTTGCTCGAGCAGCTGCACGACGAGGGCGTCCGCATCGTGCTGGCCAACCGCCTGCTCGGTGCCGGTCGCATCCCCTCGGTCACCGCCGACAACGCAGCGGGCAGTGCCCTGGCCGTCGACCACCTCGTCGCGCTGGGGCACCGCCGGATCGCCCACGTGTCCGGGCCGCAGACCCTGTCGACGGGCCTGGTCCGGCGCCGGGGGTACCTGCACGCCATCCGCGACCACGGCCTGCCGGAGGACCCGGAACTGCTGGTCACCTGCGCGGCGTGGACGGAGGAGGAGGGGGCCCGCGCCTTCGGCAGCCTCCTCGACAGCGGCGTGGAGTTCACCGCCGTCGTCGCCGGCCACGACCGCGTCGCGCTCGGCTGCTACGACGCGCTCGCCGCCCGGGGTCTGTCCTGCCCCGGCGACATGAGCGTCGTCGGGTTCAACGACATGCCCTTCATGGACAAGATGCGCCCGGCGCTGACCACGGTGCGCGTCGCCCACTACGAGGTCGGTGCCGAGGCGGCCAGGCTGTTGCTCGACTCCTTCGCCGACCCGGGCCGGCCGGCGCGCGGCGTGCTGCTCCAGCCCACGCTGGTGATCCGGTCGTCGACCGCGCCACCGGCGTGATCGTCGCCGGCACCGTTCACGCGGTTCCGTGACCGGAGCCGCGAGCCTGCGCTGGTTGTTCGTGCAGGCGGCGCTGATCCACGCCTCGTACAGCGTCGTGCGGCCCATGGTCAGCTACCGGGCCCTGGACCTCGACGCGGGGAGCGCCCAGATCGGTGCGCTCGCCGCCGCGTTCGCCGTCCTCCCGCTGGGGCTGGCGTTCGTCGTCGGCCGGCGGGCGGACAGCCTGGGGCCGCGCCGGCTGATGGTCGCGGGCTCGCTGCTGCTGGCCCTCGGCTGCGTGGCGGCGCTGCTGGCGCCGGGATTCGTCGTCCTGCTGCTGGCCGCCGCGGCGCTGGGGCTCGCGCAGTTGCTGGTCATGGTGGGCCAGCAGACGACGGTGGCCCGCAGCGCCGGCGGCCTCGACCGCGACCGCGGCTTCGGGTCGCTGACCGCCGCGGCGTCGGTCGGGCAGATGGTCGGCCCGCCGGTGGCCCTGTCCCTGGCGGGCTGGCTGGCGGTCCGGGGCTGGTCGGAGAGCGTCGTGGGGCTCGGGGTGGCCGCGGTGGTGGCGCTGCTGGCATCCGCCCTGCTCACCCGGCACCGCGGTGGCGCGGCGGGAGAGGGCGCGGTCGGCGAACCCATCACGTCCCGGCGGGCGTTCTCGGAGCTGATCCGCACGCGGGGCATGTGGCAGGCCATGGTGACCAGCGGAACCGTGCTCGCCGCGCTCGACCTGCTGCTGGCGTTCCTGCCCGCGTGGGCGGAGGAGCGCGGTGTCTCGGTGACCACGGTCGGGTGGCTGCTGGCGATCCGAGCCCTGGTGTCGTTGCTGTCGAGGGTCTTCGTCGTCCGGCTGATCGCCGTGTTGTCCCGCCGGTGGACCTTCCTCGGCTCGCTGGTGCTCGGGGTCGCGGGGCTGGCCCTGCTGCCGTTCGTCGACGTCGCCGGCGCCGTCGTGGTCATGTGCCTGCTCGGCGTGGGCCTGGGGCTGGCGCAGCCGCTGACGCTGTCGTGGGTGTCGAACCTGTCGGCGCCGAACGCGCGCGGCGCGGCGATCGGGCTGCGGCTGACCGCGAACCGGCTGGCGCAGACGGTGCTCCCGCCGGCGATCGGGCTGGCCGTCGCCGACAGCGGGACCACCGGCGTGTTCCTGGGCAGCGCCGCGGTGCTGGCGGCCGCGACCGGGACGGTGCTGCGGCGGCGGCTGGACTGAGGCCCCGCCCGTCGATCAGTGGCCGCGGACGGCCCACGCGCGCGCGGTCAGGCTGATCGTGCCGTCGTCGGCGGTGGGCAGCCGGTCGCGCAGGGCCTCGCGCAGCGCCGTCCGCCGGCCGTCGTCCAGGGAGGCCACGTACGACGGGGCCGGCGCCTGGGCGGACAGGAACGGCGTCCAGTAGTCGTCGAAGTCGGGGAACACGGTCGGGACGACGATCTCGGTGACGTCGACCCCCGCGAGCCCGGCCGTGGCGGCGAGGTCCCGGAGCGGGTCGGGCCGGCAGAGCGCGAACCGGGACCCCTCGTGCTGCGCGGCGGCGGCCGGGTCGAGCTCGACGGCGACGTCCCAGAACCACCGCATCATCTGCATCCCGCCCGCGTAGTCCCAGACGTAGAACGCGACGGTGCCCCCGGGCCGGGCGGCGCGCCGGAACTCGGCCAGCGCGGCCGCGGGGTCGGGGACGAAGTTGAGCACCAGGCCCGAGACGACCGCGTCGACCGAGTGGTCGGCGACGGGCAGCGCCCGGGCGTCGCCGAGGGCGAACGTCGCGCGCGGATCGGGGACGGTGGCCGCCGCGTGCCCGAGGAACCCGGGGGAGGGGTCGACGCCCAGCACCGAGGCCGGTGCCGCGTCGAGCAGGACGGCCTCGGTGAGCGCCCCGGTGCCGCAGCCGACGTCGAGCCAGCGCAGCCCCGGGGGCAGGTCCAGCCAGGCGACGAACCGCTCGGCCACTCGGCGGCTCCACCGGCCGACGTAGGGCTCGTACCGCTCGCCGCTGGACCACGTGTCGCTGCCGGTGCCCGTCCGTGCCACGAGTGCCTCCCTCGGGAGGGATCGTGGCACCGGACGGGCCGGCGCGGCGGGCGGTTCAGCGCCGCGCGAACAGCGACGCGAGTTCGTGGGCGGACTCGCGGGTCGGGGCGGACGCGACGATCCGCCGGAATTCGCGGTCATCACGGAGGCTGGCGCGCTCGGCGCGGTGCCGCGCGTGGGTGGCCCGCGAGTGGGCGAGCGCGGTGCGGAGACGGTTCATGGCGATGGGTCCTCTCTCAGGGGCGGGGCAGGGCGCTCCGGACGGCGAGCACGTCGCCGTCGGGAGTGACGGTGGAGTCGGGGAGGAGGCGGCGGATCAGGCCGAGCACGGGCTCGTTGTCCGGCTGCACGGTGGCGGTGAGGACGGCGACCCCGCGCTCGGCCGCCAGGCGCGTCAGCTCGGCGAGCAGCTGGCGGCCGACCCCGAGGCCCTGCCAGTCGTCCTCGACGACGATCGCGAGCTCCGCTGTCGACGGGTCGCTCGGGGAGCGGTCGTAGCGGGCGACGCCGATGACCTCGCCGCCGACCACACCCACCACCGCTTCGCGGAGGTCGTGGTCGACCCGGACGAGGCGGCGGACCGCCTCCACCGGCAGCCGGCGCAGCGGGGCGTGGAAGCGGCGGTACACGGTGTCGCGGGACAGTCGCGGCCACAGGCGCCGGAGGCGCTCGTCGTCGTCGGGCTGGACCGGCCGGGTCGCGATCGCGAGATCCATGACTCCTCCTGAGTTCGTGCGGCGAACTCTGCTCCTCCAACTCCGGTTCGTCAAGTGAACTCAGCATGGCTATGCTGAGTTCGTGAGCGAGACGCTGTGGGACCGGTCCGGGTGCTCCGTGGCGGGCACGCTGACCGTGGTGGGGGAGAAGTGGAGCCTGCTGGTGCTCCGCGAGGCGTTCTTCGGCGTGCGCCGCTTCGCCGACTTCCAGCGGATCCTCGGCGCACCCCGGGCGGTGCTGACCGATCGGCTGGGCACGCTCGTGGCGGAGGGGATCCTGCGGCGGGTGCCGTACCAGGCCGAGGGCGAGCGTCAGCGGCACGAGTACCGGCTGACCCAGAAGGGCGTCGACCTCTATCCGACGCTGGTCGCCCTCATGCAGTGGGGTGACCGGTACCTCGCCGACGACGGCAGTGGGCCGGTCCGCCTCGAGCACGCGGGCTGCGGGGCGCCGGTCCGCCTCGCGCTGGTCTGCGAGAGCGGGCACGAGCTCGCCGGCGCGCGCGAGGTCCGGCCGGTGCCGCCCGCGGGGAGCCGCCCGGCCTGAGCGGTGCGTCGGTGGGCCGGTTCGCCGCGATCTGCCGGGCATGGCAGGGTCGATCCCTGCACGCGCCCGCTCCGCTCGCCGTCCGGAAGGACTCCATGGGTCAGCAACTGGCCGAACGTCTGCGCTTCCTGCGCGCGTTCATCGCTCATCCGCGACAGGTGGGCGCCGTCCTGCCGACCTCCCGCTTCGCCGTGCGCGACATGCTCGACATGGCCGACGTCGCCGGGGCCGACCTGGTCGTGGAGCTCGGTGCGGGCACCGGCGTCTCCACCGGCGAGATCCTCGCCCGGCTGCGGCCCGACGCGCGCCTGGTCGCGCTCGAGATCGACCCCCGGCTGGCCGAGGTGATGGAACAGCGCTTCCCCGACCCCCGCCTGCAGGTCGTCTGCGACTCGGCGGAGAACGTGCTCGAGCACCTGGGCGACGAACGGGCCGACGTCCTGGTGTGCGCCCTGCCCTTCACGTCGCTGGAGCCCTCGCTCCGGCGCCGACTGCTCGACCTGCTGCCGCTCAGCCTCGCGCCGGCCGGCACCGCGGTGGTCATCCAGTACTCGCCGCTGATCTCCGGCGAGCTGCGCAGGCGGTTCCCGTCGGTGCGCCGGCGGATCTCGCCGCGCAACGTCCCCCCGGCGTTCCTCTTCGCGTGCTCGCTGGAGGAGGACGCCGTGCCCGCGGACGTCGAGGGCCCGGCCGCGGGCTGACGGTTACCGGCGGGAGAAGAGCCGCGAGAACAGGCCGCCGTCGGCGGCCGGGGCTGCGTCGTCGGTGTGGCCGGGGCACCGCTGCGCCGTCGGGACGCCGCGCATGACCTGGTCGACATGCTGGCCGCAGCCCGCCCAGGTGGTCTTGCCACAGGTCCGGCATGCCACAGCTCGGCACATGGGTCGCTCCTTCGCTCGTCGGTCGTCCTGGACTCAGGACGCTTCCGACTATACCCCAGGGGGTATCAGGATTCCGGCATCGCCCAGGCGGAGAGTTCGGCGAGGGCGCTGACCGCAGCGGCTCCGAGCGCGTCGACCTCGCCGGCGAGCACGTGCAGGGGCAGTGGCTCGGGGGACCGCAGCTGGGACGTGAGCCGCCCGGCCACCATCCGGACGCGCTGCTCGCCGGTGCCGTCGGCCTCCGCCGCGGGGCCGGCGCCGATGCTCCACGGCTCGCCGATCTCGGCGCAGAGCCCCGGCAGGCGGCGCAGGAGCTCCGCGCACGCGGCAGCCAGCCGCCACCACGTGCCGGCCTCGAGAGTGCCGGCCCCGCGGGTTCCGGCATCGGCCCAGCGCAGCAACCGGACGACGTCGCCCCACACCACGTCAGAGACCACGCACCGCACGACCGAGCGGACCGGCGGACGCCGGGCCAGGACCAGCTGCGTCGTCGTCGCCGGGTCGTAGAGCCACTGCCGGGTGCCTGCGTCCATGACCCCGACCGTGGCGCGCGGGGCGGGGAGGGAGCTGGGCACCGGCTGCCCGTTCGCTGTCAACGGCCACCCGCCGGGGCGTACAGGTGATCCACAGGGAACGCACGGCTTCGCTCCAGCCGGCGGGGTGACCGTGTGTCCCGAGTACCCCCGGACGTATCGAGGAGCCCCCGTGGACGACGGATCGACGAACACCCCGCACAGCGGATCCCGCTGGGAGCCGCCGGCGGCCGCGCCCGGCACGCCCGTGAACCCGGCGGCCGGCGAGACGGCGGAGATGCCGCACCCGCCGGCCCCGCCCGGGGCGCAGGAGGCGTCGGTCACGCCGGCGGCGATGGCCGCCGAGGCGCCGGCCCGCCCGGCCCGCCGACGGCGCCTCGGCCGGCGCGCCGGGATCGCCGCGGCCGCGGCCGGGCTGCTGGCCGTCGGCGGCCTCGGCGGCTGCGCCATCGGTCACGCCGCCGACGGTGGCCCCGACGACAGCGCCGTCCAGGGGTCCGTGCCCGGCGGCGGTCTCCACGGCCCGCGGGGCGACGGTGACGGTTTCCACGGCCCGCGGGGCGACGGCGACGGGCGCGGCGGTCCGCGGGACTTCGACGACGACGGGTCAGCTGACGAGGACGGGTCCACAGACGAGGACGACGCCGATTCGACCGACGGGGACGGGGACGGGACGACATGAGCGTCGCCACCGCCGAGCTCGCGCCGTCGGTGGCAGTTGTGGGCGCGCGGGACGGGGGCCGGCGGGCCCGCTTCGACGCCGGTGTCCGGCTGATCGCGGGCATCGGCCTGGGGGCGAGCCTGCTGCTGGTGTCCTCCTGGTGGGCGGCCGGCGGGGGCCTGCAGGACCTCGCCGGCTGGCAGACCGGCCTGGAGTCCACCGGGCGGCTGACCGGGCTGATCGCCTCGGATCTGCTGCTGGTGCAGGTGCTGCTGATGTCGCGGCTGCCGCTGCTGGAGAAGGCCTTCGGTCAGGACCGGCTGGCGCGGCAGCACCGCGTCGTCGGCTTCACGTCCTTCAGCCTGATGCTCGCGCACCTCGTGCTGATCACCTGGGGCTACGCCGCGGGCGAGCTCGCCCGGACGCCGGCCACCCTCTGGGACCTCACGGTGGACTACCCGGGCATGCTGCTCGCCGCCGCCGGCACGGTCGCCCTGGTCATGGTCGTGGTCACCAGCATCAAGGCCGCCCGGAAACGGCTGCGCTACGAGTCGTGGCACCTGCTGCACCTCTACGCCTACCTCGGCGTCGGCCTCGCTCTGCCGCACCAGCTGTGGACCGGGCAGGAGTTCCTCACCTCCCCGGGTGCCACCGTCTTCTGGTGGGGGCTGTGGGCGACGGCCGCCGTCTCGGTGCTGGTCTGGCGGATCGCGCTGCCGCTGTGGCGCAGCGCCCGGCACGGTCTCCGGGTCACCTCCGTCGTCCCCGAGGGGCCGGGGGTGGTCTCGGTGTACATGACCGGCCACGACCTGGACCGGCTCCCCGCCGAGGCCGGCCAGTTCTTCGGGTGGCGCTTCCTGACCGGGCCGGGCTGGAGCCGCGCGCACCCCTACTCGCTGTCCGCGGCGCCCGACGGCCGGAGCCTGCGGATCACGGTGAAGGAACTCGGCGACGACAGCGCCCGGCTGCGCCGCCTCCGGCCCGGCACCCGCGTGCTCGTCGAGGGTCCCTACGGCCGGCTCGGCGACCGCGCCCGCACCCGGTCGAAGGTGGCCTTCATCGGGGCCGGTGTCGGCATCACCCCCCTGCGCGCCCTGGCCGAGGAGGTCGACTACGCGCCCGGCGACGCGGTCGTGCTGCACCGCTTCACCCACCGGCCGCTGTTCGGGCACGAGTTCGCCGTCCTGGCGCGGGAGCGCGGGCTGACGGTGCTGAACCTCCCCGGCCACCGGCGGGCTCCCGGCTCCTGGCTCGGGGCCGGCGTCGGCACCGCCGACGACACCACGGCCCTGCTGCACTGGGTGCCCGACATCGCCGAGCGGGATGTCTACGTGTGCGGCCCCGAGGCGTGGGCCGAGGACGTCCGGCGCTCCCTCGAGGCCGCCGGGCTCCCGCCGGAGCAGTGCCACGTCGAGAGCTTCGGATGGTGAGGCGATGAGACGGATCATCCTGTGGTTCATGGGCACGGTGAGCGCCGTCGTGTTCCTGTTCGGCTACTCGACGTCGACCGCCGGGCCCGGCGTGGTGGGCGGGCAGACCGCGGTCTTCTCGTCGGGTACGTCGACCACCGGGGGTGCCGCGTCGGGTGGGACCGACCCGAACGCGGGCTCGACGGTCACCGGCACGGTCGCGCAGACCCGATGGGGCCCGGTGCAGGTCGAGCTGACCGTCTCCGGTGGTGCCATCACCCAGGTGTCGGTCCTGCAGTACCCCGACAGCAACGGGCACGACCGGCAGATCAACAGCTACGCGCTGCCGATCCTGGTCCGGGAGACGATGGACGCCCAGGGCGCGAACATCGACATGGTCAGCGGCGCCACCGTGACCAGCCGGGGCTACCTGGAGTCGCTGCAGTCGGCGCTCGACCAGGCGGGGCTGTGACGACGGCGAGCCGGCTGCGCATCCGGCGCTACGTCGAGCACTCGATGGGCATGCCGATTTCGCTCGCCCTGCGGGGCCGGCACGCCGACGACGACCGCGGTCGGGACGCGTGGGCGGCCGCCATGGCGGTCCTGCGCCATGCGGACGCGACCTTCAGCACCTACCGCGACGACTCGTTCGTCTCCCGCCTCGGCCGGGGCGAGATCGGCCTGGCCGACTGCCCGCCGGAGGTCGCCGAGGTGCTGGCGCTCGGGGAGGAGGCCCGGCGGCAGTCCGCCGGCGCCTTCGACGTCCGCCGGGTCGGGCCCGACGGGCGGGTCGTGCTGGACCCGAGCGGCGTGGTCAAGGGTTGGGCCGCGGAGCGCGCCGCCGCGCCGCTGCGGGACCTGCCCGACACCGACTTCTGCCTCTCGGCCGGCGGCGACCTGGTCTGCCGCACGCTGGACCCCGGGGCGCCACCCTGGCGGATCGGGATCGAGGACCCGATGGACCCGCAGCGGATCGTCGCCGTCGTCCCGGTGGCCACCGGCGCGGTGGCCACGTCGGGCACCGCGCACCGCGGCGCTCACCTGGTCGACGCGCGGACCGGCCGCCCGCCCCTCGGCGTCGCCTCGGTCACCGTGGTGGCGTCGTCGCTGACCTGGGCCGACATCGACGCCACCGCCGCCTACGCGCAGGGGCCCGACGCCGCGGTCTGGCTGGGCACGCGCCCAGGCCGCACGGGTCTGGTGGTGTGGGCCGACGGGTCGACAACGACCGTCGCCGGCCCGCCCGTCTAGCTGAACCTGCGTCTGGCAGCCTCGGCCTGAAGGTGGCCTATGGGACGCATCCGCTCCATGAACGATGTGCGCAAGGCAGCAGTTCTCCGACCTGAAACTGCTTGTTAGCGCACATTGTTCGGCCTCTGAGACGGACTGGAGCCGTCGCGGGCCGGTACCCCAGACTGGGCCGCTCGCTGATCGAGGCTGAGGGACACCGCTTGTACCGGGTGGTGCTTGGGGTTACGGATCCTCCTCAGCCAGCTGTTCATCGGTGCGCCAGGCTGGCCCCATGGATGCTCACGTCGCGCTCTCCGCGCTGATCCAGCGAGCACGTTCGGTGCCCGCGGGCCGCGGTGGGTTCGCCGTGTGGAGTCAGGCGGACGGAACCTGGATCTTGCGCCCGGCGGGTGAGTGGGCGAGCGGCTACGCGGTCGGCCTGCGCTGGCTCGCAGCAGCTCACGCGGGATCGGTCGCCGGCTCGGGCGTGCTGGCCGACCGTGCCCGTGCAGGGCTCAGGGAGCTCTCGGTCGCATCCGGCCCCCACAGCGCTTTCCGGGGGTTTCGCGGCTACCTCGGCGCGGTGCCCGGGGACGTCCTTCTCTCCGATGCGGAGGCCGCGATCGCCGTAGTGGCCGCGGGGCGAGCGTTCGCAGCGGATCGACACCCCGTGGCGGGCATCGTCCCGCTGGCGGAGACGGCGGGGGAGCAGCTCCGGCCCGGCGCCGTCGAGACCAGCATCGACGCGGTCGGTCCCGCCGTCGGCGTGCTCGCCCGCGCGGCGGAGCTCAGCGGCGATCCCGGCCTCGCCTCGCTCGCCGTCTTCCAGGCGATGTGGCACCTCGAGACGTTGGTTCGCCCTGACGGTTCGGTTGCCCAGTACGCATTGCTGGACCCCGACGACGGGCGCCTGATCGACGTTCGCAGCGGCCCGCAGGGGCTCCGACCGGACTCCACCTGGGCTCGGGCACAGAGCTGGGGCCTGTTCGCCGCGGCGGCCGCTGCGCGATGGCTGCCCGACCTCCGCGCGCACATGCTGGACGTCGGCGGTCGAGTCGCGGACTGGTGGGGTGACCACCTGCCGCCGGACGGCGTTGCTCGGTGGGACTTCGCCGCACCCGAGAGCGACGCGCTGGACACCTCCGCGACGGCGATCACCGCGGCGGCCTTGCTCCGTCTGGCAGCCCTGGAACCCGGAACGACCCGCGCCGACCGGCACCGGGCTCAGGCCGAGGCGGCCGTTGACTCCCTCACATCGCGGGTCACGTCCGGGGACGACGGACGTCCGGCCGGCATGCTCCTCGATGGCTGTTACCACCACGGCGCCGGCCTTGCCACGGCCAACGAACTGGTGTGGGGGGATTTCCATCTGCTCGAAGCGCTGCTGATGCTGACCGGGCGACTCGACCCGCTCGCCTATTGACCGCGTTCAGCTGGGAGAAGTTCCCGGCGGGACAGTGTCTGCAGAAATCCATGTGAGGGGTTCCTGAGACCGCCCGCTCAGAAGGCCGGGCGGCGATGTCCCCCATGGGCCCGTCTAGGGCGTCGTACGGTCCGGGGTCGAGTCGGAGTCGGCATCCTCGCCGGGTTGGTGCGTCTCGTCGTGCAACTTTCGGTAGGCGCGGTCCTGCATGACGTTCAGCGCGAAATAGGCCAGGACCAGCAGGACGGCACCAACGATCCCCACGAGACCGGCCCAGTAAGCGACCTCGGGCGGAATGTCCCCCTTTCCCCAGCCCACCACCGTCATCTCCGCATTCTCCAACAGATTGTTGCCGCAAAGCCCGCAAGCGGCGTACGTGAAGCGGCTCGTGTGTCGAGGCGAGCAGATGTCCCCCCAGCGGCCCACTCAGAGACACGCTTCAAGCATGAGGAAGCTGCGGGGTCTGAACCGGCCGGGCAACAGCAGGCAGCGAAGCTCAGGTGCCGTGTAGCGGCTGCATCTGCCGGCTCACGACCAGGACCGACGGACGGGGCGACGTCACGCGGGAGCGCCGAGCGGCGGGTGCTCGAGCACGCGGGGCTTGTACTCGACCAGCTGGATGCGGCCGTCGAAGGTGCGGTGCTCGATCATCTCGAGGGCGACGTCCGGGTAGCCGTCATAGATGCGTTCTGCGCCCGTGGCCCCGGTGATCACCGGGAACATCCCGACCCGGAAGCGGTCGACGAGTCCGGCTCGCAGCAGGGACCGGCACAAGCTGAGGCTGCCGATCGTGCTGAGGAGCCCCGAGCCACTCGACTTCATGGCGCGGACCGTCTCGACGGCGTCGTCGCGGACGAGCGTGGAGTTGGCCCACGTCAGAGGCTCCTCGAGTGAGGAGGAGAACACCACCTTGGGCGCTTGCGTGAGCTCGTTGACGGACGCCTCCACTTCGGGCCTGAACTCGTCTTGGCCATCCGGAACCTCCCCGGCGGCGAAGCCCGACATCAGGCGGTAGGTGTTCGCTCCCATCAGGTAGGTGACCTCGGGCTGCTCGCCGAGCCATGCGAGGTACTCCGGGCCCTCGAGGCCCCAGAACCCGGGCCATCCCTCTCCCGATGCGTAGCCGTCGAGGGAGGTGATGAAATCGACGAGAAGCTCCGACATGGCGGCGTCCTTTCCTCGGGTGGCACGAGCTTGGACCGGCCGGGAGCCACGAACTCATCGGCTGCGCTGTGGGTAACGAGGAAATACACGCCGCTGCGACGTCCCGAGTTCTGGCAGGTAGGTCTCGACATGGAGCAGGTGAGGGTCTGCATCGGCGACGACGAGATCCTGGTGTCGTGGCACCCTCCTGATCGGCCGCCGGATGGCCGGCGTCACGGCGCGGAAGGCACATGCGTCCCCGACAGCGGCGAGGGCATCATCGTCAGTCGCGACGGGCAATGCAGGAAGGTCCCCGCCGGTCGAATCGAGACTCAGTCGGAGGCTCCCGTCGCCCTGAGCGGCCCACTCAGGGACAGTCCTCAGGGACATCTGGTGAGCTGCGCAGGGGTCGGGTCCACGTAGGCTTCCGGCGCTGGCGCCCCGTGGAGGTTCGGACATCCCTACGTTGATGGAGTTGACGTGGCCTACGTTCCGAGCCGCGTCTGAAGCGACGGACCCGGAGTGGGACCCGCTCACGCGTGACGATCTCCTGTTCGAGGACGAACTCCTCGATGTCCGGCTCGACGCTGGTCGATCGACCGTGAGCGTGATCATCGACAGCGGCTCACGCGGCTTCGCCCGGGTGCTCGTGGCTCACCGAGTGCGGGCGATGCATTGGTCAGTGCTCGGGCAGAACGTCCCCCGGTTCGGTCAGCGGATCGCCCGAATGATCTGGACCTCTAACTGCAGACCTGTGGCTGGAGGGCTCCGCCTGTCCCTCGGTGTCCAGGGCGACCTCGACTTCGAAGCTCGCCGCGCCTCCCGCATCAGCTTCCGCATCTCGGCCGCAGAGTTCACCAGCTACGAGCTCCACGTCGAAGGCATGCCCGAAGCTCCGCCGGACTATGGAGAACTCGACGACGCGGCGATCCAGGCACAGAGGCCTGACTGGGACTCGACGTGTCGCGTGGTCAGCTGGTCCCGCCGCACCGCCTGACAGGCATCGGCGGATAGCTCAACGTCCACGCGGGAACGAGAACAGAGTGTCCCAGAAGCCGCCTTCAGCCAGAGGGTCCCGGTCGGTACTAGGTGACGAGGACGACGACGAGCGTGCGGGGGCCGTGCACGCCCTCGACGCGCTCCAGCTCGATGTCGCTGGTCGCCGACGGGCCGCTGATCATCGTCAGCGGTGCCACCGGGTTCACGCGGCTCAGCCCGGCCGGGACGCCGCCCACCACCTGGTCGGCGGTGACGACGCAGACGAGGAAGTCCGGCAGCAGCGACAGCGCCCGGCGCCCCGACACCGGTGACCCGTCGAGGAAGAGCGTGCCGGTCTCGGCGACGGCGACCGCGACCCCGGTCACCGCGGCGGCCGCACTCGCCAGCTCCACCGCCGGGCGGCCGTCGTCCTCGGTCGCGCCGTCGGGCCGCCACGCCGCCGGCAGGCCGGGGGCCACCACGACGTCGCCGGGCGGCACGCGCGCGGCCACGCTCGCCGCCACCTCGTCGGGGCCGCAGCGCACGACGGTCGCTTTGTAGTCCTCGAGCCGGTCGACGAGCAGGTCGAGCAGGGCCGGATCGCCGGGCGGGAGGTCGTCGGCGGTGCGGTAGTCGCGCACGACCGGGGCGAGCACGGGCAGCTCGTCGCCGAGCGCCGTCCGGATGCGGGCCAGCACCTCGTCGCGGGCGCTCATGACCGGTGCTCCTCGGCCCACTGAGAAGTGAAGGTCTTCGCCGGCGGGGTGGGCAGGTCGCGGGTGCGGGTCCACTTCGACGCAGGCGGGGGCAGCGCGGCCGGCAGCGTCGCCTTGCCGCGCGACAAGAAGCGACCGAGTCCGGCCGCCTTCTGGGCCAGGTGCCACAGCCGCGGGCTCGACATCGCCTTCGACAGCGCGCGGAACGCCACGGCCTCGGGTGTCGTGTGCTGCTGCGCCTCGACGTGCTCGGCCCGCAGGTGGACGAGGATCGAGGGGATGTCGATCGCCACCGGGCAGACGTCGTAGCAGGCGCCACACAGGCTCGACGCGTACGGCAGCGAGGCGTTGTCCTCGACCCCGGTCAGCTGGGGCGACAGCACGGCGCCGATCGGGCCCGGGTAGACCGAGCCGTAGGCGTGGCCGCCGGTGCGCTCGTACACCGGGCAGACGTTGAGGCAGGCCGAGCACCGGATGCAGTGCAGCGCCTCGCGGCCGATCTCGTCGGCGAGTGTCGCCGTCCGCCCGTTGTCGAGCAGCACCAGGTGGAACTCCTGCGGGCCGTCGCCGGGGATCACCCCGGCCCACATCGACGTGTACGGGTTCATCCGCTCGCCGGTGGAGCTGCGGGGGAGCAGCTGCAGGAACACCTCGAGGTCGCGCCAGGTCGGCACCACCTTCTCGATGCCCATGACCGTGATCAGCGTCTGCGGCAGGGTCAGGCACATCCGGCCGTTGCCCTCGCTCTCGACGACGGCCAGCGTGCCGGTCTCGGCGACGGCGAAGTTCGCGCCGCTGATCGCGACCCGGGCGCGGAGGAAGCGCTCGCGCAGGTGCGCGCGGGCGGCCATGGCCAGCCGGCGCGGCTCGTCGGTCAACGTCGGGTCGACGCCGGGCATCGTGCGCAGGAAGATCTCGCGGATCTCGGCCCGGTTCTTGTGGATGGCCGGCACCAGGATGTGGCTGGGCTTGTCCTCGCCCAGCTGGACGATGAGCTCGGCGAGGTCGGTCTCGTGCGCGGCGATGCCGGCGGCCTCGAGTGCCTCGTTGAGCCCGATCTCCTGGGTGGCCATCGACTTGACCTTGACGACCTCGTCGGCGCCGGTGGCCTGCACCAACCGAGTGACGATCGCGTTGGCCTCGTTCGCGTCCCTGGCCCAGTGGACCGTGCCGCCGCGGGCGGTGACCTGGCGCTCCAGCACGAGCAGGTGCTCGTCGAGCCGGGCCATCGTGGCGGTCTTGATCGCCTTCGCGGCCGCGCGGAGCTCGGCCCAGTCGGGCAGCTCGGCGGCGACGGCGGCGCGCTTGCCGCGGATGGTGCTCGTCGCGTGGCCCAGGTTGGCCCGGAGCTGACCGTCGCGCAGGGCCTCGCGGGCGGCGTCGGGGAAGGACTGGTCGCCGCGCAGGTGACCGACCCCGCGGGGCGCCGTCGGGATGCCGAGGAACACGGCGGTCATCGGGTCACCGTCGGGGTGGTGGGGTGGGCGAACGATGGCCGCGTGGACTGCTGCGGGGCCACGGCGCCCTCCGTCGAGGCGAGGATCTCGGCGAGGTGCACCGTGCGGGTGCCCGACCGCAGCCGCGACAGCCCGCCCCCGATGTGCATCAGGCACGAGGCGTCGCCGGCCGTGCACACCTCGGCGTGGGTCGAGAGCACGTTGGCCATCTTGTCGGTGAGCATCGCCGTCGAGGTGTCGGCGTTCTTCACCGCGAACGTGCCGCCGAAGCCGCAGCACTGGTCGGCGCCGGGCAGCTCCACCAGGTCGAGCCCGCGGACGGCGCGCAGCAACTGCAGGGGGCGGTCGCCGACCCGCAGCATCCGCAGCGAGTGGCAGGTCGGGTGGTAGGTGACCCGGTGCGGGTAGTACGCACCGACGTCGGTGACGCCGAGGACGTCGACCAGGAACTGGGACAGCTCGTAGGTGCGGTCGGCCAGCGCCGCGGCGTCGTCGGCCAGCGCGTGCTCCCCGGCGCGGCGGGCGACGGCGGCCTGCTGGTGGTGGATCGAGGCCACGCACGACCCGGACGGCGCGACGATCACCTCGGCCCCCGCGAAGGCGCGGACGTGGTTGGCGACGATCGGCACGGCCTCGCGCCGGTAGCCGGTGTTGACGTGCATCTGCCCGCAGCACGACTGGCCGGGCGGGACGACGATCTCGTGGCCGAGCCGCTCCAGCAGCCGAGCCGTCGCCATCGCCACCTGCGGAACCATCGTGTCCACCAGGCACGTGGCGAACAGGGCGACCTTCACGCGATCCCCTCCCGATGGACGTGCTCGGCTGCCGTCCGCCTCGCCTGCCTAGCATCCTCGGCTGCACGCCGGCCAGCTGGCGGTCACCAGGCGTCGACGTGCAGCACCGTGTCCAGGGGCTCGCGGGGAGCGGGCTTGAAGGTCTCCCCGGTGTAGTAGGCGGTCGGGATCAGCGCGCCCTGGTGCACGCCGTCCGGGATGCCCAGGACAGCCGCGACCTCCGCCTCCCGGGGGAGGTGCAGCGAGGTCCACGAGGTGCCGAGGCCCCGGGAGCGGGCGGCCAGGCAGTAGCTCCAGGCCGCCGGCAGCAGCGATCCCCACAGACCGGCCTGGTTCACCGCCTGGAACGGTCCACCGGTGCGGATGCACGGCAGCACGAGCACGGGGACCTCGCCCATGTGGTCGCCCAGCCACCGGGCGCTGGACCCCACCCGCTGCTGCACCTGCGCCCGCTCGGGCCGGTCGGCGAACAGTCGGCCGGCGAACCCGCGGGACTCCTCGTACCGGTCGAACTGCTCCCGGTAGATCTCCCCGATCGCGGCCCGCTTCGCCTGATCGGTGACGACGACCCAGTGCCAGGACTGCGCGTTGGACCCCGAGGGTGCCTGCAGGGCGATCTCGAGGCACTCCCGCACCAGCTCCAGCGGCACGGGACGAGTGAGGTCCAGTCGCTTGCGGACGGCGCGTGTGGTGGTGAGCAGTTCGTCGGGCGTCAGGGGGGCAGCCATGGCCCGAGCCTGCCGTCCCGGGAGCGTCAGTGCGCGACGGCGAGGAGGACGTCGTCCTGCGGGTCGGCCAGCTGCCACGGGCGGACGACGACCGCCAGCACGGTGACTGCCAGCGCCAGGGCGGCCACGATGATCGTGCCCATCGCGAGCGCGTCGTTGCCGAGCAGCCCGACCAGCGGCGACACCGCGGCGCCGACCCCGAACTGGACCGCGCCGAGCAGCGCCGCCGCCGAGCCGGCGGAGTCCCCGTACTGCGACAGCGCGAGGGCCGGCGCGTTGGGCAGCGCGAGCCCGGCGGCGAACAGGACGCCCCACAGCGGGACGGCGACGCCGAACAGACCGCCGATGTCGGCCGCGGCCAGAACGGTCAGCAGGCCGCCCGCGGCGGTCCCGCCGACGGTGCCGGCGATCAGGATGCGCGCCGGGGACCACCACCGGAGCAGGACCGGGTTGAGCTGGGTGGCGGCGATCAGCCAGAACGCCCCGGCGCCGAACAGCATCCCGAACTGCTGCTCGTCGAGGCCGAACTGCCGCTGGTAGACGAAGGACGACCCGGAGACGTAGGTGAACAGGGCGGCCATCGTCAGGCCGGCGACGAGGATCAGCCCGACGTACGTGCGGTCCCGGAGCAGTCCGCGGTAGGTGCGCAGCGTGCCGGCGATGCCGCCGCTGCGACGGCGCTCCGGCGGCAGGGTCTCCCGCAGGCCGAACATCCCCAGCGCGAGGACGAGGACGCCGTAGACGGCGAGGGCGGCGAACACGCCGCGCCACGAGGTGAACCGCAGGAGCTCGCCGCCGATCGTGGGGGCGAGCACCGGCGCGACGCCCATGACGAGGAAGAGCCGGGACAGCATCGTGGCCGCCGCCCGTCCCTCGTACAGGTCGCGGACGATGGCCAGCGCGACGACGCTGGCGGCCGCCGTCCCGATGCCCTGCAGGACGCGGAGCGCGCCCAGGACCTCGATGGTGGGGGCCACGAGCACGAGCAGCGATGCCACGACGTGCAGCGCCGTGCCGGCGAGCAGCGGGCGGCGCCGCCCCAGCGCGTCGGAGAGCGGGCCGATGACCAGCTGGCCGAGCGCCAGGCCGATCAGGGTGCCGGTGAGGGTCAGCTGCACCGTCGCCGACGACGTCGCCAGCTCCTCCCGGATGGTCGGCAGGGCGGGGAGGTACATGTCGATGGTCAGCGGGCCGAGGGCCACGAACGCGCCGAGGGTCAGCGCGAGGCGGGCCATGCCCGGGCGGCGGGGCGGCGCGGCGGCCGGGCGACGCTGAGGTTCGGCCTCGACACGTGTGTCGGGCGCGGGGGCGGTGAGCGTCACGAGGGTCCTTCGGGAAGACGGCGGATCGAGCGGCCGCCGTTGGCCCTCTCGTCCAGGCCAATCCGCTGTTCCCCTCGTTCATTCCGAGAACGTGGAGTTGTCCGCCGCACACATCGACGACGACCTGCAGCGGTCGGAGACCCTCGCCCGGCCGCCGTCCGGTCATAGGGTCCGCGAACACAGCGACCGACAACGCAGCGACCGACGCTCTGCGACCGAGGGAGGACGTGGGATGAGGACGGACGAGCTCGCAACCACGCTGCGCGACGGGATGACCGTCTCGCGGGTGTTCGGTGAACCCTACGAACGCGACGGCGTGACCGTCATCCCGGCTGCGGCGGTCCGCGGCGGCGCGGGAGGCGGGACCGGGAAGAAGGACGAGACCGGGGAGGAGGGCGAGGGGGGCGGCTTCGGCCTGGTCGCCCGCCCGGCCGGCGCCTACGTGATCAAGGACGGCGCCGTCACCTGGCTGCCGGCGGTCGACGTGAACCGGATCGTCACGACCGCCGTCCTGGGGTGGGTCGCCGCCGCCTGGCTGCTCGCGCGGGGCCTGCGGCGCCGCTAGGGCCGCCCCCGTCACAGCCCGTCGCGGCGGGCCACCTCGCCGAGCCAGGGGACCGACGATGGGTTCCCCACGCCGCGCCATCGCGCCCATGACCGATGGCAGCGCGGTCCGGCGCCGGGCACGGCGACAGGACGTACGCCCCTGGCGCCATCAGCCGGGCCGCGGTCACGGTCAGGACGTGGCGCTGGCGCGACTCCGCATGGACGAGCTCATCAACGCATGGGTCGCCGACCGTTGCACGCCGTTCCAGATCGCCCTGCTGGGCGTGTTCGACTCCGGGCCGTTCCTCCTGGCCGACGGGTCCGTCGACGTGCCGCGGATCCGGCGCGAGCTCGTCGCGCGGGCACGCCGGGTCGTGGCCTTCCGACGACGGGTGATCTGGACACGGTTAGGCGAGGGGATGCCGGTCTGGGCTGAGGACCCCTCGTTCGATCCGGGCCGGCACATCGAGGGCGCCACCCTTCCGTCAGGGGACGACCTCGCGACGTGGGCGGCGCAGCGGATCCTCCGCCCCCTCCCGCTGGACCGGCCGTTGTGGCGGGCGGAGGTGGTCGACGGCCTGCCGGGTGGCCGGTTCGCGGTGATCATCGTCGTGCACCACGTCCTCGCCGACGGCATCACGGGGGTGGCCCTCGCGGGTTCTCTCCTGGATCCGGCGCCGGACGCGACCCCGGCCCCGACCGCTCCCCACCCGACGCCGTCACTGCCGACGCACCTCGACATCTACCGGGACCGGCTCCGGGGGCTGGCAGCCGGACTCGGCCGGCTCCGAGCCGGTTCTCGCGCCCATCGGAGCGCGAGAATCGGGCTCCGGGCCATCCGGACCCGGCTGCGGGAGACCCGGGCGCTGCTCGGCACCCGTACGTCGGAGACCTCCCTGCCCCGCACGGTCGGGCCCACGCGGCGGCTGGTCGTCGTCCGGTGGCCGCTCGGGGAGTTGCGCGACAGCGGTCACGCACTCGGGGTCACGGTGAACGATCTCCTCCTCGCGGCCGTCACCGGCGGCCTGCGGAAGCTGCTGCTGGCTCGCGGGGACGACGTCGACCGGCTCACCCTCCGCACATCCGTGCCGGCGGCCACGCGGGAGGGGCGGCAGGCCAGCGGGATCCTGTTGGTGGACCTGCCCGTGCGCGAGACCGATCTGCTGCGGCGCCTGGAGCTGGTCCACCAGGCCACCGCGGAGCAGAAGCGGGGCCTGAACGCCGGGACGGCCGACATCACGGACCTCCTGCACCTGCCGCTGCCGCTGGCCAGGATGGGCACGCGCTGGCTGCGCCGGTTCGGCGGCACGAGGGTCAACCTGTTCGTCAGCGACGTCCCCGGGCCTCCGGCGCCGCTGTGGCTGGCCGGAGCGCGGCTGCTGGAAGCCGTCCCGGTCGCGCCGCTGGTCCAGCACGTCGGGCTCTGCGTCGCGGCCCTGTCCTACGCGGGCGAGCTGGCGGTGTCGGTGCACGCCGACGGATCGGTGACCGAGCTGGAGCTCCTCGCCGAGGGCGTGGCCGCCGACTTCGCCGCCTTCCGGGCCGCCGCGCCGACGCCGGTCCCGGCGGAGAACGTCGGCGGCTGACGCGGGCTACCGGGGGACGACACCGGCGTCGTGGCAGGGCAGGTCGGAGAAGCCGACGGTGTCCTCGACGGCATGCAGGCCTGGTCGACGACACCGACCGGGCGCCTGCCACCGTCACCGCGTCGGTAGCCGGCTGCGAGGATGTGCGGGTGACGGTCGAGGCCCGGTGAGCCGCAGGCTCGGATGGGCCGTGGTCGGCACCGGGGGGATCAGCCGGACGACCGCCGGCGACCTGCACCAGACGGAGAACCTCGATCTGGTGGCCGTCGCGTCCCGGACGATCGACAACGCGGCGGAGTTCGCCGCCGAGTTCGAGGTGCCGCGCGCCTACGGGGACTACGACGCCCTGTTCGACGACGACGACGTCGACGTCGTCTACATCGGCACGCCGATCGCGACGCACGCCGACCTCGCGCGACGGGCGCTGCTGGCCGGCAAGCACGTCCTCGTCGAGAAGGCGTTCACCACCACCGCCGCGGAGGCACGGTCGCTGGCCGCCCTCGCCGCGGAGCGGGGGCGCTTCCTCATGGAGGCGATGTGGATGCGCTTCAACCCGGCCTTCCGTCGCATGCTCGACGAGGTGTCCGCCGGCGCGATCGGCGACGTGCGGACCGTGCAGGCCGGGTTCGGCATCCCCTTCCCGCCGAGCTGGAACATCTGGCGACCCGAGCTCGGCGGCGGCGCGCTGCTCGACATGGGCGTGTACCCGCTGACGCTGGCCCATCTGATGCTCGGCCCGCCCGAGATCATCCGGGCCACCGGTGAGCTCCGGCGCGACGGGCTCGACGTCACCGCCTCGGTCTTCCTGCGCTACGGCGAGGGCAGGTTCGCCCAGGCCCTGACCTCGCTGGCCGGCTTCGTCAACCCGGTGGCGACCGTCGGCGGCACGGAGGGGTTCATCGCCTTCGACCAGCCGTTCATGTCGGCCGACTCGTTCCGGGTGGAGACGCCCCCGGACGGCGAGCCGCGGACGGTCACCGTGCCGCTCGAGGGCGCCGGCTACGTGCCGATGTTCCGTGCGGTGGGCGAGGCGATCGCCGAAGGCCGGCTGGAGCACCCGTGGCGGCCGCTGGCGGAAACGATCGCCGTCCTGGAGACGATGGACGAGGTGCGCCGGCAGCTGACCGGCGACCCGCGTCGGCGGGGACGTGGCTGAGGCTCCCTCCGAACGGCCAGGTGCGAACGCCGACATGACGAGCGGGCCATCTACTCAGCGGGCCATCTACTCAGCGGGCCATCTACTCAGCGGGCCATCTACTCAGCGGGCCATCTACTCAGCGGGCCATCTACTCAGCGGGCGAGGTGCTCCCGGAGCGCGGTCACGACCATCCGGTGGTCGTCGAGCTGGGGCAGGCCCGACACCACGACGACGCCGACCGGGCCGACGTCGCGCACGAGGACCGGGAAGGCGCCGCCGTGGGCGGCGTAGCGCTGCGGGTCGAGGCCGAACTCGGCCTCGAACGTCGTCCCGCGCTCGATGCTCGCCTGCCGCACGTACAGCGAGCTGTGCCCGAACCGGTGGACGACGCGGCTCTTCCGCTCGATCCAGGAGGCGTTGTCCGGTGTCGCCCCGGTCAGTGCGACGGAGAACAGCCGGTGCCGGTTGCGGGCGATCTCGATCGCGACCGGGGCGCCGGCCCGGCGGGCCGCGGCGACGAGCGCCGACCCCAGCTCCCACGCGTCGTCGTTGGTGAAGGAGGTGAACTGCAGTTCCTGCTCCTCGGCGGCGAGTTCTGCCAGGGAGGGGACGTCGGTGGTCATGGGCCCTTCCTACCGGCCGGTCACGGCCGGAACACCTCCCGCAGCGCCTTCATGAGGGCGTGGTGGTCGTAGGGGCGGGTCGTGTTCGCCATGACGACGATGCCCAGATCCAGGCCGGGGTAGATCCGCATGGCGTTCCAGAACCCGCCACCGGTGCCCCAGTGCTCGACGAAAGACGGGCGCGCGCCGCGGTCGCGCGCCTGCCGGAACCAGCCGAGCCCGAGGTCGAAGGGGCGGCCGGGCGTCCGGATGTCGCGCATGCGCTGCGCCGTCTCCGGCCGGAGCACCCGCGAGCCCTCGATCTCGCCGTCGCCCAGGTGCAGCCGGGCCAGCCGGGCGGCGTCGGTGACGCTGCCGACCAGCCCTCCGTAGCCGGCCCCCACCACGCGGAAGCTCTCCAGCGCGACGAACCCGCCGCACCGGGGGCCGGTGACCCCTCGCGGCAGCGCCGCCCGGAGGAGGGGATCGAGCGGGCGCGGCAGGCGGACGTACCCCGTGGCGGAGTCGGCGGCGTCCGGGCGGGCGTACCCGGTGCCGCTCATGCCGGCCGGCTCCAGGACGGCCTCCCGGACGTAGTCCTCGAACGGCTGCCCGGCCGCCGCCGCGATCACCTCGGCGAGGACGAGGTACCCGACGTTGGAGTAGCGGGCCGGGCCGCCGGCAGCGCGGCGGGGCCGCCCGTGGCGGGCGAGCAGCGCGGCCGCGGCGGGAGCCGCCTCCGTCGCGGCCCGGTCGGTGGGCAGGACCCAGCGCAGGGGGAGCGGGTTGGGCGCCCCCGACGTGTGGTCGAGCAATTGGCGGACCACGGGCGGGAGGCCGCGGCGGGCGCGGAAGCCGGGCACCAGCGAGTCGACGGGCGCGTCGAGGTCGAGCCGGCCCTCGTCGACCAGGCGCATCGCGGCGGTGGCGGTCGCGATCTTCGACATCGAGAACCAGAGGTAGGAGGTGTCCGGGGTGGCCGGCGCCCGGGTGGCGAGCTCACGGAGACCGAAGCCCTCGGCGTGCAGCAGCCCGGTCGAGTCGGTGACGGCGACGGAGAGGCCGGGCACGTGGTGGCGGGCCATCAGCGCGGTGATCGCGGCCCGCGCCGCGGCGAGTTCTACGACCACGGGGTGGGACTCGACGGATCGTTCACCCCGGGCAGGGTCCTCGTGAGCGCCGACCCGGGCAAGGGCTCAGGGAGCCGGCGCCCGCATCGCCGACCGTCCGGCCCCCGGAGCCGCCTCGGACTGCAGCAGCGGGAGGGTGCGGAAGGGCACGAGCTGGGACAGCGCGACGACGCTGGTGGAGCGGACGACCGCCGACGAACGGTTCAGGTCGACCAGGATCTGCTGCAGCCCCTCGTGCGAGCTGGTCGCCACCCGGCAGAGCACGTCCCCGCTGCCGGTGGTGGCGTGCGCCTCGAGCAGACCGGGGATCGCCTCGAGGTCCCGCTGCACGTCCTCGATCGCGCCCTGCGCGATCTCCAGGGTCACGAACGCCTGCACCCCGAAGCCCGCGGCGGTCACGTCGACGTCGGGGCCGTACCCGGTGACGACGCCGGCGTCCTCCAGCCGCTGCAACCGCGCCGAGACGGTGGCCCGGGCGACCCCGGTGATCCGGGACAGCTCCAGCGCACCCGCGCGGGGGTGCTCGCGCAAGGCGGCCAGCAGGGCGACGTCCAGCGCGTCCAGGGATCGCTTCTCGACCATGCGGAGAACTATGCAGGCTGCCTAGCTGCATGGTCCATCTGCTGACCCGATGCGTCACTCGGACCAGTCAGACCCTCGCAGGTTGCGCAGCCCCCCGCGGTGGTGTCCAGTGCCGTGGACGACGCCGTCCGACCGGAGGAGAACCGCCGTGAGCCTCGAGCAGACGCTGAACGACGAGGAGCGCCTCGCCGACCTCGACCTCGACCAGCTCAAGGAGCTCGTCGGCCTGGTCGAGTACGACGCCTCGGGCGACCCGTTCCCGGTGTCGGGCTGGGACGCGCTGGTGTGGGTGGTCGGTAACGCCACCCAGACGGCGCACTTCTTCCAGTCGGCCTACGGCATGGAGCTCGTCGCCTACTCCGGCCCCGAGACCGGCAACCGCGACCACCGCGCCTACGTGCTGAAGTCCGGTGCCGCGCGCTTCGTCGTCCAGGGCGCCTACGACCCGGCGAGCCCGCTGGCCGACCACCACCGCGCGCACGGCGACGGCATCGTCGACATCGCGCTCTCGGTGCCCGACGTCGACCGGTGCATCGCCCACGCCCGCGCCCAGGGCGCTGCCGTGCTCGAGGAGCCGCACGACGTCAGCGACGAGCACGGCACCGTCCGCATCGGGGCGATCGCCACCTACGGCGACACGCGGCACACCCTGGTCGACCGCTCCCGCTACACCGGCCCCTACCTGCCCGGCTACGTCGCGAGGACGTCGTCCTTCGTGAAGCGGGAGGGTGCGCCCAGGCGACTGTTCCAGGCCGTGGACCACGTCGTCGGCAACGTCGAGCTCGGCGCGATGGACCGCTGGGTCGACTTCTACAACCGGGTCATGGGCTTCACGAACATGGCCGAGTTCGTCGGCGAGGACATCGCGACCGAGTACTCGGCGCTGATGAGCAAGGTCGTCGCCAACGGCAACCACCGGGTCAAGTTCCCGCTCAACGAGCCGGCCGCGGGCAAGAAGAAGTCGCAGATCGACGAGTACCTGGAGTTCTACGGCGGCCCGGGTGCCCAGCACGTGGCTCTGGCGACCAACGACATCCTCGGCACCGTCGACGCCCTGCGCGCCGAGGGCATCGAGTTCCTGACCACGCCCGACTCCTACTACGAGGACCCGGAGCTGCGGGCGCGCATCGGCGAGGTGCGGGCGCCGATCGAGGAGCTGCAGAAGCGCGGCATCCTGGTCGACCGCGACGAGGACGGCTACCTCCTGCAGATCTTCACCAAGCCGATCGGCGACCGGCCCACGGTGTTCTTCGAGCTCATCGAGCGGCACGGGTCCCTGGGTTTCGGGATCGGGAACTTCAAGGCACTGTTCGAGGCGATCGAGCGGGAGCAGGCCAAGCGCGGCAACTTCTGAACGGACCCGGCTTTCTGTACCGAAAGCTGCGGTTCGCGGGTCAGCTTTCGGTACAGAAAGCTGAGATAGGGGAGGCAAGGTGGCGCACTACCGGCAGGTGGGCGAGGTCCCGCCCAAGCGGCACACGCAGTTCCGCCGTCCCGACGGCGGGCTGTACTCCGAGGAGCTGATGGGGGAGGAGGGCTTCTCGTCGGACTCCTCGCTGCTCTACCACCGGGGCATCCCGTCGGCGATGGTCGACGCCCGCCCCTGGGAGCTGCCCGACCAGACGCTGACGCCGAACGCGCCGCTGATGCCGCGGCACCTGAAGCTGCACGATCTCTTCCCGGGTGAGGAGCACAAGGCGACCGACGCGGTCACCGGCCGGCGGCTCGTCCTCGGCAACGCCGACGTCCGCATCTCCTACGCGGTGAGCAGCCTGACCTCGCCCTACTACCGCAACGCCACCGGCGACGAGTGCGTCTACGTCGAGCGCGGCGCGGCCACCGTGGAGACCGTCTTCGGCGCGCTGACCGTCGCGCAGGGCGACTACGTGATCCTGCCGCGGGCCACCACCCACCGGTGGATCCCGACCGGCGACCAGCCGCTGCGCACCTACGCGATCGAGGCCAACTCCCACATCGCCCCGCCCAAGCGCTACCTGTCGCGGTATGGGCAGCTGCTCGAGCACGCGCCGTACTGCGAGCGCGACCTGCGCGGGCCGGCCGAGCCGCTGCTGGCGGAGGGCAGCGACGTCGAGGTGTACGTCAAGCACCGCGGCGACGGCCCCGGCGGGCTGGCCGGGTCGGTGCACGTCGTACCCGAGCACCCCTTCGACGTGGTCGGCTGGGACGGGTGCCTCTACCCCTACGCGTTCAACATCGCCGACTTCGAGCCGATCACCGGCCGGGTGCACCAGCCCCCGCCGGTGCACCAGGTGTTCGAGGGGCAGAACTTCGTCGTCTGCAACTTCGTGCCGCGGAAGGTCGACTACCACCCGCTGGCCGTCCCGGTGCCCTACTACCACTCCAACGTCGACTCCGACGAGGTCATGTTCTACGTCGACGGCGACTACGAGGCGCGCAAGGGCTCCGGCATCGGCAAGGGCTCGATCTCGCTGCACCCCGGCGGCCACTCGCACGGCCCGCAGCCCGGGGCCGTCGAGCGCTCGCTGGGGGCGGAGTTCTTCGACGAGCTCGCCGTCATGGTCGACACGTTCCGCCCGCTCGGGCTGGGCGAGGGCGGCGCGGCCGTCGACGACGGGAAGTACGCCTGGAGCTGGTCGGGCCGGGGACCCTCGGCGTGACGGGTTTCGGCATCGACAACCTGCCCTACGGGATCTTCTCGACGCCCGGCACGCACCCGCGCACCGGCGTGCGGATCGGCGACGCGGTGCTCGACGTGGCCGCGCTGACCGGCGACGACGTGCACGCCACCGGCTCCCTCAACGCGTTCATGGCCCGCGGGCCGGCCGCCTGGGCGCAGCTGCGGGCCGACCTCACCGGCCGGCTGAGCGACGCGGCGCACCGCGCCACCGTCGAGGAGTACCTGCACCGGCTGGACGACGTGACGCTGCACCTGCCGTTCGAGGTGGCCGACTACGTCGACTTCTACAGCTCGCGCCACCACGCGGAGAACGTCGGCCGCATCTTCCGCCCGGACGGCGACGCGCTCACCCCCAACTGGACGCACCTGCCGATCGGCTACCACGGCCGCGCCGGCACCGTGCGCGTCTCGGGCACCCCGGTCGTGCGGCCGTCCGGGCAGCGCAAGGCACCGCAGGACGCCGCCCCGACCTTCGGCCCGTCGATCCGGCTCGACATCGAGGCCGAGGTGGGGTTCGTCGTCGGCACGCCGTCCGAGCTGGGCACCGCGGTGCCGCAGGCGGCGTTCGCCGAGCACGTGTTCGGGGTCTGCCTGGTGAACGACTGGTCGGCCCGTGACCTGCAGGCGTGGGAGTACGTGCCGCTGGGCCCGTTCCTCGGCAAGTCGTTCCTGACGTCGGTCTCGCCCTGGGTCGTGCCCCTGGCCGCGCTCGAGGCGGCCCGGGTGGCGCCGCCGGCCCGCGAGCACGAGCTGCAGGGCTACCTCCAGGACGGCGAGCCGTGGGGGCTGGACCTCGACCTGGAGGTGCGGCTCAACGGCGAGGTGGTCAGCCGCCCGCCCTTCGACCAGATGTACTGGACCCCCGCGCAGCAGCTCGCCCACCTGACCGTGAACGGGGCCTCGCTGCGGACCGGTGACCTCTACGCCTCCGGCACGGTCAGCGGGCCGGGGAGGGACCAGCGCGGCTCGCTGCTGGAGCTGTCCTGGAACGGCACGCAGCCGCTGACCCTCGCCGACGGTTCGACCCGCGCCTTCCTGGAGGACGGCGACGTCGTGACGATCAGCGCCACCGCGCCCGGCGCCGGAGGCGGCCGGATCTCCCTGGGCGAGGTCACCGGCCAGGTGCTGCCGGCGCGCTGAGGGCCGGCGCAGGGCCCAACGCATCTGGGGACGGTGCGCTGCTGCCGGTACGGTCCGCCGCGCGGGGGGAGAGCTCTGCGAGGTGGGACATGCGCGCCATCGCCGTCCGCGAACTCGGGGAAACCCCCACCCTGACCGACCTGCCCGAGCGGGACCCGGCGCCCGGTGAACTGCTGGTGCGGGTCTCCGCGTCGTCGGTGAACGGGTTCGACGTGGCGGTGCTCGCCGGCTGGGTCCAGCAGTACATGGAGTACCGCTTCCCGATCGTGCCCGGCAAGGACTTCGCCGGCACCGTGGAGGCCGTCGGCGCCGACGTCGACGGCTTCACCGCCGGGGACGAGGTGTTCGGCGTGGCCCTCCCGGCCTTCGTCGGCAGCGACGGCGCCTTCGCGGAGTACGTGACCGTCGACGCCCGGTACGGCGTGACGAGGATGCCGGGCGGGCTGGACCGTGCCGTCGCGGGCGCCCTCGGGCTGGCGGGCTCGGCGGCGCTCACCGCGCTGAGAGCCCTCGGGCTGCAGTCCGGGCAGACCCTGCTGATCTCCGGGGCCACGGGCGGGGTCGGCGCGATCGCCCTGCAGTACGCCGTCGCGTCGGGCGTGCGGGTGCTCGCGACGGCCCGGCCGGGCGCGGAGACGGAGTTCGTGCTCGGGCTGGGGGCGGAGCGGGCGCTGGACTACGGCGCGGACGTGGTGGCGGCATGCCGATCGCTGGCCCCCGGCGGCGTGGACGGCGTGCTGCACCTCGCCGGGGACCCCCGGGCCCTCGTCGACCTGCTGGCGCCCGGCGGCTGCCTGGCCTCGACCCTGCTGTTCGGGCCGGAGCAGCACCCGGCCGCGGTCTCGATCGTGGCCGACGCCGGCGGGGAGACCCTCGACCGGCTGGCCGGTGATGTCGCCGGCGGGCGGGTGACCGTGCCGATCACGCGCCGGTATCCCCTGGCCGAGGCGCCCCGGGCGCTGGCGGACTTCAGCGACGGCACGGTGGGCAAGTACGCCGTGGACGTCGAGTGAGCTAGCGGCGGTTCGCGGAGTCGAGGAGGCCGTCGAGGACGTCGCGGGGGAGCACCACCTGACCGGTCGTGCCCCGGCCGACCTCGCGCCCGTCGTCGTCGGTGGCGGTGACCTCGCAGGTCAGCCGGTTGCCGCGCACCTCGACGCAGCGGGCCTCGATCCGGAGGCGGTCACCGACCCAGCTCGGCGCGAGGTGCTCGACCGACACCGAGCTGCCCAGGCCCTCCTCGCCGTCCTCGAGGTGGGGCAGCAGCACCTTGCGGCCGGCCTCCTCGAAGTGCTTGGCCATCGTGTAGGTCGCGTAGACCGGGTGCACGCGGCCGAGCTCGGCGAAGTCGACGGTCATGTCGGCCGTCACCTGGACCTCGAGGACCGCCGCCGTGCCGACCGGGATCGCCCGCACGTCGTCAGGCGTCGTAGTCGATGGTGACCGTCTCCGACACCGGCACGGTCTGGCAGGTCAGCACGTACCCGGCGTCGACCTCCCGGGCCTCCAGCGCGTAGTTGCGGCGCATGGTGACCTCGCCCTCGGTCACCCGCGCCCGGCACGTGCCGCAGACGCCGCCCTTGCAGGCGAAGGGCAGGTCGCCGCGCACCTTCTGCGCGGAGTCGAGGACGGCGACGTCGCGGGGGAGCGCCATCGTCGTCGAGCGGCCGTCGAGGACGACGGTGACCTGGCTGGCCGGCCCGGTCACGGTCTCCTCGTCGCCGCGCACCGGCTCCGGCGGGATGTCGTCGACGTAGAACAGCTCCTGGTGCACCTTCTCCGCCGGCACGCCGAGCTCGGCGAGCAGGGCGCGGGCGTCGTCGACCATCCCGTGCGGCCCGCACAGCCACCAGTGGTCGACGTTCGGGGTGTCGACCAGGTTCTCGACCAGGGCCCGCAGGCGGGCGCCGTCGAGGCGGCCGCTGGTCAGCTCGGCGTCCCGCTGCTCCCGGGACAGCACGTGCACCAGCTCGAGGCGGGCGCCGTAGCGGTCCTTCAGGTCGGCCAGCTCGTCGGCGAACATGACCGTGTTGGTGCGCCGGTTGCCGTAGAAGACGGTGACCGTCGACTCCCCGTCGCGCAGCACGGTGGCGGCCAGCGAGATGGCCGGCGTGATCCCGGACCCGGCGACGACGAAGACGTGCTCGCCGGGCACCGACAGGTCGGCGGTGAACGTGCCCGACGGCGGCAGGACCTCGATGGTGTCGCCCGGCTTGACCTGGTGGACCAGGAAGGAGGAGAAGAAGCCGCCGGGCACCTCCCGGACGCCGACCCGCGGCGCGGCACCCATCGGGGCGCAGATCGAGTACGAGCGGCGCTCGTCCCGGTCGCCGTCGATCCGGCGCAGCGTGAGCGCCTGGCCGGGCTTGAACCGGTAGTCCTCGACGAGCTCGTCGGGGACGTCGAAGGTGACGGCGACGGCGTCGTCGGTGAGCTGCTCGATCTTCGCGACGGTCAGCGGGTGGAACTGCGGGCGGCGTCGGGCGCTCACCGGGGCGTCGGTCGTCGTCACTGGTTCAGATCTCCTTGACGTGTTCGAACGGCTCGCGGCAGGTACGGCAGCGGCGCAGGGCCTTGCAGGCGGTGGCGCCGAACTCGGAGAGCTCCTCGGTGTCGCTGGAGCCGCACAGCGGGCAGGCGGCGGTCCGCCGGGTGGGGCCCAGCTGCAGGGGGACCGGGCCGGTGGCGCGGACCGGCGCCTTCCCGGGCGGGGCGATGCCGCCCGCCGCGAGCTTGGCGCGACCGGCCTCGCTGATCCAGTCGGTGGACCAGGCCGGGGAGAGGACGGTGCGGACGTCGACGTCGTCGAACCCCGCCCGGTGCAGGGCCAGCACCAGGTCGGCGCGCATGACGCCCATGGCCGGGCAGCCGGTGTAGGTGGGGGTGATCTCGACGACGACGGCGCCGTCGTCCTCGATCCGGACGTCGCGCAGGACGCCGAGGTCGGCGAGGGTCACCATCGGCAGCTCGGGGTCGGTGACCGCGGCCGCGACCTCCCACGGGTCGACCGTCACCGGCGCGCTCACCACGTCGCCGCCGGGTGCTGGCGGGCCAGCGACTGCAGCGTTTCGAGGAGCTCGGCCAGCTCCGGGCCGTGCTCGCCGAGCCGCCCCCGGGGCGCGGCGTCGGCCGGCCACGCCGGAACGGTCAGCGTCGCCCGCTCGAGCACCTCGGTGAGGACGCCGTGCACCTCGTCGCGGACCGTCGACGGGTCGACGGCGACACCGGCGTCGGTGAGTCGCCGCTCGAGGTCGGTGGCGGTGAAGACGTCGTCCAGCAGCGGCCAGACCGCCGCCACGCCGGCCTGCGCGCGGCGGTGCGACTCGTCGGTGCCGTCACCGAGGCGCAGCACCCACCGCGCGGCGTGGTCGCGGTGGTAGGCCAGCTCGTTGACGCCCTTGGCGGCGATCGCGGCCAGCACCGGGTCGCGGGAGTCGCGCAGCCGGGCGAACACGGCCAGGCGCACGGTGGCCGCGACCAGCAGGCGGGCCATCGTCTGGGCGAAGTCACCGTTGGGCGCGGCCACCAGGGCCGTGCAGCGGAACTCGTCGGCGTCGCGGAAGTAGGCCAGCGCGTCCTCGTCGGGGATCGACTCGGTGGCCCGCTCGCGGCTCCGGCCGAGCACGCCGACCGAGCCGGCGCGCGCCAGCAGCAGCCGGGCCTGGCCGAGCAGGTCGAGGGCGACGTTGGCGACGGCGACCTCCTCCTCGAGCTCGGGCGAGGCGGTGATCCACTGCGTCAGCCGCTGGGCGAGCACGAGGGCGTCGTCGCCGAGCATGAGGCAGTACTCGCCGAGCTCGGCCGGGTCGATGCCGTCGGGGACGGTCGTGTCGACGCCGGCCAGCGGCTCGTCGAAGCCGGTGCCGAACGCCCAGTGCCCGTGGTCCTCCTGGGCGTTGCCGAGCGCGTCGTAGACGGTCTCTTCGTGCGCCATGCGTGCTCCGGTTCCCGGCGAGATCTGCACACCGGCCCGCTTCGGGTGACCGGAGCGGGCGAGTGTGCAGATCCCGTCCGTTACATGTGGGGGACGTTCTCGGGGATGTCGTAGAACGTGGGGTGCCGGTAGACCTTGTCGCCGCTGGGGGCGAACATCGGGTCCTTCTCGTCGGGGCTGGACGCGGTGATGTCGGCGGCCTTGATCACCCAGATGCTCACGCCCTCGTTGCGCCGGGTGTAGAGGTCACGCGCGGCGTGCACGGCCATCTCGGCGTCGGGCGCGTGCAGCGACCCGACGTGCACGTGGTTGAGGCCGCGCTTGCCGCGCACGAACACCTCGTACAGCGGCCAGTCGCGGCGCGCCGTCGCCCGCTTCGGCTCGACCGGCACCTCCGGCCCGGTGGGGACGGCGCCGTGCCCGCCCTCGCTGGTCAGGTCGGTCACGCCGCCACCCCCGAGTGCTTCGCGGCGTAGGCCGTGGCCGCCTCGGTCACCCACGCGTTGTCGTCGCGGGCCGCGCGCCGGCGGGCGATGCGCTCCTTGTTGGCCGGACCGTCCCCACCGACCACGCGCTTGAACTCGTCCCAGTCGATCTGGCCGAACCGGTAGTGGCCGGTCTCCGGGTCGTAGGAGAGGTCGGGGTCGGGCAGGGTCACGCCGAGCACCTCGGCCTGGGGCACCGACATGTCGACGTAGCGCTGGCGCAGCTCGTCGTTGCTGTGCCGCTTGATGCCCCACGCCATCGACTGCGCCGAGTTGGGGCTGTCGTCGTCGGGCGGGCCGAACATCATCAGCGACGGCCACCACCACCGGTCCACCGCGTCCTGCACCATCGCCCGCTGCTCGGGGGTGCCGCGCATCATCGTCATCAGCAGCTCGTAGCCCTGCCGCTGGTGGAACGACTCCTCCTTGCAGATGCGGATCATCGCCCGGGCGTAGGGCCCGTAGGAGGAGCGGCACAGCGGCACCTGGTTGCAGATCGCCGCGCCGTCGACGAACCAGCCGATGACGCCGACGTCGGCGTAGCTGAGCGTCCGGTAGTTGAAGATCGAGCTGTACTTCTGCTTGCCCTCGATCAGCTTGTCGGTGAGGTCGGCACGGTCGGCGCCGAGGGTCTCGGCCGCGGAGTACAGGTACATGCCGTGGCCGGCCTCGTCCTGCACCTTGGCCAGCAGGATCGCCTTGCGGCGCAGGCTGGGGGCGGCGAGCAACCAGTCGCCCTCGGGCTGCATCCCGATGATCTCCGAGTGCGCGTGCTGGGCGATCTGCCGGATCAGCGTCTTGCGGTAGCCCTCGGGCATCCAGTCCCGCGGCTCGATCCGGTGCTCGGCGGCGATGGTCGCGTCGAACTGTGCCTGCAGTTCGTCCTCGTCGACGGGGCGGTCCAGCGTGGCGGTCATGCGCGTCACCTCGAGGTCGGGGGATTACTGACCGGGCGGTCGGTAATTAGTGTGCCCCAGGTCTCCATCCGGCACAAGTGCATCGTTCGACGAGTTCACCGATCCCCGCTTGACAGGTCGCCCGGTTCCACGGTTGGTTACTGACCGGGTGGTCTGTAAATGGCCGCCGGACGGCACCTGTCCCACGGAGGCGCAGCGGATGCGATCGACCACGGAGACGACCCGGCGGCTGGGCTCGGCGCCCGACCCCGCCACGCTCGACCCCGCCGAGCGGATGGGCGTCGACGAGCTGCGCGCCCTGCAGCTCGAGCGGCTGCAGTGGACGCTGCGGCACGCCTACGCCAACGTGCCGCACTACCGGCAGGCGTTCGACGCCGCCGGCGTCCACCCCGACGACTGCCGGGAGCTCGCCGACCTCGCGAAGTTCCCGACGACGGCCAAGGCCGACCTGCGCGACAACTACCCGTTCGGCATGTTCGCCGTCCCGCAGGAGCAGGTCCGCCGCATCCACGCGTCGAGCGGCACCACCGGCCGGCCCACCGTCGTCGGCTACACCGAGGGCGACATCGACGTCTGGGCGACGGCGATGGCCCGGTCCATCCGCGCCGCGGGCGGGCGCCCGGGGGACAAGCTGCACAACGCCTACGGGTACGGCCTGTTCACCGGTGGCCTCGGCGCGCACTACGGCGCGGAGAAGCTCGGCTGCACGGTCATCCCGATCTCCGGCGGCATGACCACCCGCCAGGTGCAGCTGATCCAGGACTTCGGACCCCGCGTGATCATGGTGACGCCGTCGTACATGCTCGCCCTGCTCGACGAGATCGAGAAGCAGGGCATCGACCCGCGGTCGACCTCGCTGGAGATCGGCATCTTCGGCGCCGAACCGTGGACCGAGCAGATGCGCCGGGAGATGGAGGATCGCCTCGACATCGAGGCGATCGACATCTACGGGCTCTCGGAGGTCATGGGGCCGGGCGTGGCCCAGGAGTGCGTGGAGACCAAGGACGGCCTGCACATCTGGGAGGACTACTTCTACCCGGAGATCATCGACCCCGTCACCGGCGAGGTGCTGCCGGAGGGCGAGCAGGGGGAGCTGGTCTTCACCTCGCTCACCAAGGAGGCCATGCCGGTCATCCGGTACCGCACCCGCGACCTGACCCGGCTGCTCCCCGGCACCGCCCGACCCGGGATGCGCCGGATGGAGAAGGTCACCGGCCGCACCGACGACATGATCATCCTGCGCGGGGTCAACGTCTTCCCGACCCAGATCGAGGAGATCGTGCTGCAGACCGAGGGGCTGTCACCGCACTTCACCCTCGAACTGGCGACCCGGGAGCGGATGGACCACCTCACCGTGCAGGTGGAGGCCCGCCCGGACTGCCCGCCCGAGCGCCGCACGGCCGCGGCCAAGGAGGTGTCCAAGCGGATCAAGGACACCGTCGGCGTCAGCGTCGCCGTCTCCGTCGTCGACCCGGAGACCCTCGCCCGCTCGATGGGCAAGCTCCAGCGGCTGCACGACCTGCGCACGCGATGAGCCTGCTGACATGACGGTCGACACCGAGCGGAGCCCGGGGCGGCGCGGCCGCCCCGGCCACTCGCTGGACACGCTGCTCGCCGGCGCGGTCGCCGTGTTCAACGAGCGCGGCTACGAGGCGACCAGCATGGACGAGGTCGCGACCCGGCTCGGGGTGACCAAGTCGGCGCTGTACCACCACGTGCCGAGCAAGGGCGAGCTGCTGCGGCTGGCGCTCGACCGGGCACTGGACGCACTGTTCGCCGTCACCCAGGAGACCGGCGCGACCACCGGACCGGCGATCGACCGCCTCGAGTACGTCGTCCGCGGCTCGGTGCGCGTGCTCGCCGCCGAGCTGCCCTTCGTGACCCTGCTCCTGCGGCTGCGCGGCAACACCGAGATCGAGCGGACGGCGCTGCACCGCCGCCGCGAGTTCGACCGGATCGTCACCGGGCTGGTCCGCGCCGCCGAGCACGAGGGCGACGTCCGCGCCGACGTCGACCCCGCCGTCCTGTCCCGGCTGCTGTTCGGCACGGTCAACTCGCTCACCGAGTGGTACCGCCCGGGCGGCGACCTGTCGGCCGCCGACCTCGCCGACGCCGTCGTCGCCATCACGTTCTCCGGCCTGCGCACCTGACCGATCGGAGCTTTCGGTACCGAAAGCTCCGCCGCACGCTTGAGCTTTCGGTACAGAAAGCTCGGAAGGGGTTCTGATGACCTCCGCACCGCTGCTCGAGAGCTACGTCGCCGGCCGGTGGTTCGCCGCCTCGGACGAGGGCGCGCGCGTCGCCGACGCTGTGACCGGCGAGACCGTCGCCCGGGTGAGCAGCACCGGCCTCGACGTGCCGGCGATGCTCGACCACGCCCGCAGCGTGGGCGGCCCGGCGCTGCGCGAGCTGACGTTCCACCAGCGCGCCGGCCTGCTCAAGCAGCTGGCGCTGAAGCTGATGGCCGACAAGGACGAGTTCTACGCGATCAGCCGCCGCACCGGCGCCACCGACCGCGACAGCGCCGTCGACATCGACGGCGGCTTCGGCACCGTCCTCTCCTACGCCAGCAAGGCCAAGCGCGAGCTCCCCGACGACGTCACCGTCCTCGACGGCGCGGTCGAGCCGCTGGGCAAGCGCGGCACCTTCGCCGGCCAGCACATCTGGACGCCGCTGCGCGGGGTGGCCGTGCAGATCAACGCCTTCAACTTCCCGGTGTGGGGGTTCCTGGAGAAGCTGGCGCCGGCCTTCCTCGCCGGGGTGCCGTCGATCGTCAAGCCGGCCAGCCAGACCGCCTACCTCACCGAGGCCGTGTTCCGGCGGATCGTCGAGTCCGGGCTGCTGCCGGAGGGCTCGGTGCAGCTGCTGGCCGGGAGCGCGTCGGGGGTGCTCGACCAGCTCGGCGGCCAGGACCTCGTCTTCTTCACCGGCTCGGCGTCCACCGCGCGCAAGCTGCGCAGCACGCCGTCGGTGGTGGCCAACTCGGTGCGGTTCAGCGCCGAGGCCGACTCGCTCAACTGCGCGGTGCTCGGCCCGGACGCCACGCCGGACACGCCCGAGTTCGAGCTGTTCGTGAAGCAGTTGGTCACCGAGATGACCGTGAAGGCCGGCCAGAAGTGCACCGCGATCCGCCGCGCGCTCGTGCCGCGGGAGCTCGCGGACGACGTCGTCGAGGCCACCCGCGCGAAGCTCGCCGAGGTCGTCGTCGGGGCGCCGGGTGCCGAGGGCGTGCGCATGGGCGCGCTGGCCAGCATCGACCAGCGGCAGGAGGTGCTGCGCGCGGTCAAGGCCCTGCGCGGGGTCGCCGAGCTGGTCACCCCGGAGGAGGTCGAGATCGTCGGCGCGGACAAGGACCGCGGCGCGTTCCTGCCGCCGATGCTGCTGCGCTGCGACGACCTGTCCGCTTCCGAGCCGCACGACGTCGAGGCGTTCGGCCCGGTCAGCACCGTGCTGCCGTACGACGGCGTGGCGCACGCCGTCGAGCTCGCCGCGCGGGGGCAGGGCAGCCTGGTCGGCTCGATCGTCACGCACGACGAGGCGGTGGCGCGGGAGTTCGTGCTCGGCGCCGCGCACGCGCACGGCCGCATCCTGGTGCTCGACCGCGACGACGCCAAGGAGAACACCGGCCACGGCTCGCCGCTGCCGGTGCTGGTGCACGGCGGTCCCGGCCGGGCCGGCGGTGGCGAGGAGCTCGGGGGCATCCGCGGCGTGCTGCACCACATGCAGCGCACCGCCGTGCAGGGGTCGCCCGACATGCTGACCGCGATCGGCGGGCGCTGGGTGACCGGCGCCCGACGCACCGACGACGGCGTCCACCCGTTCCGCAAGTCGCTCGCCGAGCTGCGCATCGGCGACTCGGTCACCGCCGGGCCGCGCGCGGTGACGCTGGCCGACATCGAGCACTTCGCCGAGTTCACCGGCGACACGTTCTACGCGCACATGGACGAGGCGGCCGCCGCGGCCAACCCGCTGTTCGGCGGCCGCGTGGCCCACGGGTACCTCATCGTGTCGTGGGCGGCGGGGCTGTTCGTCGACCCCGACCCGGGCCCGGTCCTGGCCAACTACGGCGTCGACAACCTCCGGTTCCTGACCCCGGTCAAGCCGGGGGAGGAGCTCACGGTCACGCTCACGGCCAAGCAGATCAGCCCGCGCGGTGGGGCCGACCACGGCGAGGTGCGCTGGGACGCCGTCGTCGTCAACGCCGAGGGCAATCCGGTGGCGACGTACGACGTCCTGACGATGGTCGCCAAGACCTGGCCGCCGGCCACGACGGCCTAGCCCGGTACACCTGGTCCCGCGGCGGGTCAGGCGGTCGAGCCGCTCGCCCGGTGCAGCCGCTCGGCGTCCAGAGAGCCGTCGATCACGGCGGTCGCGACCGCGGTCAGGGGCTCGCCGGACCGGCGCGCATGGGTGCGCATCAGCCGGAAGGCCGCCGCCACGTCGGTCCGGCCCTGCGCGGAGAGGATGCCCTTGGCCTGCTCGATGACGATGCGGCTGTGCAGCGCGGTCTGCAGCTGCTCGGACAGCACGACCTGGTCGCGGATGGCCCGTTCGTTCAGCAGGCCGATGGTCGCGACGTCGGCGAGCCCCTGCACGACGGCGAGGTGGTCGTCGCTGAGCGGTGTCGGCGCGATCGTGAACAGGTTGAGCGCGCCGATCACCTGACCCCGCAGCCGCATCGGCAGGGCGTGCGACACCGTGTAGCCCACCTCCCGGGCGGCCTCGGCGAACGTCGGCCACCGGCCCGCCGCGTCGGCCAGGTCGACGTTGGCGATGGTCTCCCCGCTGGCGAAGCAGTCCAGGCAGGGGCCCTCCTCCCGCTGCAGCTCGAAGAGCTCGAGCAGGCGTGCCGACTCGTCGGTGTAGGCGACGACCTGGAGGTTCCCGCGCTGGTCGTCCAGCATGAGGCCGGCGGCATCGGTGTCGACGAGCTCGACGCACCGTTCGGTCAGGACCTGCAGGAAGTCGACGACGTCGAATCCGTCGACGAGCGTGTCGGCCAGCTCCACGAACACCTCCGCGAGGCGCTGCTCGCGTGCCATGCGTTCCCTCCCTTCCGGTCGATCGCGTGCCGTCGTCACCGATCGTCGTCCTTCGTGCGGAAGTGGACCACCCCGCGCAAGACGTCCCGGGCGAGGTCCCGGATCGGGCGATGTTCGGCGTAGGCCCTCGCCCGCAGCAGCATCAGTGCCTCCTCCAGGGTCACCCCGGCATCGACCGACACGACCCCGGTGGCCTGGTGCACCTCGGCCCGGTCGTCCAGCACCGCCACCGGGTCGCGCGGGCCGTGCTCGCCGCCGTCCCCGGCAGGCAACCCCAGCACGATCAGAGTGGCCGCATCGGCGAAGGCGAGTGCGTCGGTCAGCTCCTCGGGGGACAGGACACCGACGGTGTCCCGGTACAGGTCCAGGACGCCGACCCGGATGGCGCCGACCCGCAGGGGGAACGCGAAGACGGCACGCAGGCCGGCGGCGTGGGCCCCGCCCGCGAAGGCCGGCCACCGGCCGGGCGCCGTGCGCGCCACGTCCGGCTGCAGCACCGGCCGGCCGGTTCGGGACGCGTCGACACAGGGGCCCTCGCCGAGGGAGAACTGCAGTTCCTCCAGCTCACCCGCCGGCCCGTCCGAGACGGCGACGGTGCCGGCCGGCCCGTCGGCCGTCATCAGCGCCAGTCCCGCGCCGGTCACGGGCAGCCATTCCGCGCACAGGGCGACCAGCGCGGCCGGCTGCCCCCGGCCGTCCGGGCACCGGGCCTCGACGGCCGCGACGATCTCCGTCACGCGGTTCGAGGCCACATCCGCTCAGCCCCCTGTACCGACAGCGGCGACGGCGGAGCGCATGGTGACCGTCGTTCCGTGCGGGAGCGAGGTGACCGTGGTGTCGGCGAGCGCAGACATCATCTGGAGACCGCGGCCGCGGTACGGGCCGGTCGGACCGTCGCGCCAGGTCCCGTGGTCGCGGACGACGATCGTCACCTGGCCGTCCTCGACCTCGAAGAGCACGTCGAAGAAGGGCTCGCTCGGCTGCTGCGCGTGCTCGATCGCGTTGGTCGCGGCCTCGCAGGCCGCCAGGAGCAGGTCGCTCAGGTCGTCGGGGGCCAGGCCCGTGTCGTCCAGGAAGACCCGCAGGCCGTGGCGCAGCGACCGGACCGAGACGTCGGTGGAGGGAAGGCGCCACTCGTGCCGGACCGCGCCGGGTACGGCGTCGGTGGTGGGGGTGGAATGCGTGGACATGACCGGCTCCCCAGGACGGTGCGGTCGCCGGGTCCGGGGCCACCAGGTGAGCGGATGCGATCCGCTGCGTTCTCCCAGCCTAGTCCGTTCCCCGCCCCGGCACATCCGGTGCGCCCACGGCGGTCCAGCGGACGGGCAGCCGCTTCACCCCGCGCTGGAAGTTCGAGCGCAGGAACACCGGTTCGCCGTCGAGTTCCAGCGTGCGGGTGCGCCGCAGGAGCTCCGCGAACAGCGCGCGCATCTGCGCCCGGGCGAGCTGGGCGCCGAGGCAGAAGTGCGGCCCGTGCCCGAAGCTCAGGTGCGGGTTGGGGGAGCGGCGGACGTCGAACCGGTCGGGCCCGTCGAACACCCGCTCGTCGCGGTTGGCCGAGGTGAACGAGACGACGACCTTGTCGCCGGCCCGGATGGGGGTACCGGACAGCTCGACGTCGGTGGTCGCGGTGCGCCGGAACACCATCACCGGCGTCCACCAGCGGAGCATCTCGTCGACCGCGCCGGGCAGCAGCGCAGGGTCTGCCCGCAGGGCCGCCAGCTGGTCGGGGTGCTGCAGCAGCGCGATCAGCCCGCCGGGCAGGCCGTTGCGCAGCGTCTCGTTGCCGGCGACGGCGAACAGCCAGAACATGTTCTCGAACTCGGCGTCGCTGACCTGCCCGTCCTCGCCCGACTGCGCCAGCAGGATCGACATCACGTCGTCGCCGGGCGTGCGCCGCTTCTCCTCGGCGAGCAGGCGGGCGTAGGCGTAGAGGTCGGGCATGCCGGCGCGGGTGCGGGGATCGGGCATCCGACCGTCGGCGTCGGGCTGCGGGCGCAGCTCGAGGGCCCGCCGCGCCATCGCCGTCCCCCCGGTGCCGTCGAACGCCGCGGACACCGCGTAGTCGGGGTCCTGCCAGCCGATCACCCGGTTCGACCAGTCGTACATCAGCCACCGGTCCTCGGCCGGCACGCCGAGCACGTCGGCCAGCGTGAGCAGGGGCAGGTCGGCCGCGACGTCCTTGGCGAAGTCGCAGCGCTCCTCGCTCGCCCCGCCGATCATCCGGTCCACCAGCCCGGCGGCCGTCGCCTCGATTCCGGCGGTCAGCGCGGCGACCGCCCGCGGGGTGAACGACCGCGAGAGCATCCGCCGCAGCCGGGAGTGGTCCGGCGGGTCCATGTTCAGCATCATCCGGCGGACCCAGTCGAGGTCCTGGGCGTCGCGGATCTGCGTGGCGCCGAGCCAGGACGAGAACGTCGCCGGGTCGCGCAGCACGCGTTCGACCTCGGCGTGCCGGAGCACGAGCCAGAACCCCGGACCGGCCGGCTGCCCGTGCAGCGCCGGCTCGTCCACCCACGCCACCGCCGACGACGACCGCATCTGGTGGAGCAGCTCGAACGGCGGTCCCGCCTCGTAGGTAACCGGGTCGACGACCGCGGAGATGTTCATGGTCCTGCTCCCTGGCTGCGAGGACTGTGGTGTCGGCGCGACGACCGCGACCGGTCCGGCCGGGACAGAATGCGCCATGCCCGTCTGGGACGTCTCGCGGCTGCCCGAGCCCGATCAGTTCGACTACTGGCGCGAGGTCATCTGCCAGGCGTTCGTCCCGCTGACGCCAGGCCGCAAGAACGGCGGGCCGGGTTTCGCCTGGCGGGTCGAGACGCGGCCGCTGGTCGGGATCAACCGTGCCCGGATCGCCTCGCAGGCGCAGACGACCAGCCACGGCCCGCGCGAGGTCGCGGCCACCGACGACGCCTTCTACTTCGTGAACCTGCAGCTGGCCGGGCGGTGCCGCACCCGCATCGGCCGGGCGGACACCGTCGTCCGCCCGGGACAGTTCGTCCTCGTGGACACGACCCAGCCCTACTACTTCGACTTCGACGACGACTGGCGGATGCTGTCCTTCCGCCTGCCGCACCGGCTGCTCGGCTCCCGACCGTCCGGCGTCGCGCCCCGCCTCGGTGTGCCGGTCGACGGCCACGGCGTCGGGGGAGTGGTCACCGCGCTGATGCGCGCGCTGTGGGACGTCGGCGACGCGGCCGGACCCTCGTCGTCACACGAGCTGGAGCAGTCGTTCGCCTCCGCCGTGCTGGCCGCGACCGCGCCGGCCGCGCCGTCGGCGACTCCCCGCGCGGTCCTGCGGGCCGCCGTGCTGCGGCACGTCGAGGAACACCTCACCGACAGCGCGCTGTCGGTGACGAGCGTCTGCCGCCGATTCGCCATCTCGCCGCGGACCCTGCACAACCTCTTCGTCGACGGCGACGACACCTTCGCGGCCACCGTGCGAGGGCTGCGCCTGGACCGCTGCGCGAGGGTGCTCGCCGACCGTGGCACGACCGCGACCGCGACCGTGGCCGAGGTCGCGGCCGCCCACGGCTTCGACGACCCGACCACGTTCACCCGCGCGTTCCGGCGCCGCTTCGGCACCCGTCCCTCGGACGTCCGGGACGGGGTGGCCACGACCTGACGCATGCCCGTGCACGGAATGCCGAGACGTCGTGCACGCGCTGTCTGGCCCTCGGCTGCTCGCGCCGCGATCCTCGCGTCGACCACCGAGGCGTCCGCGAGGAGTTCCGACGATGACCGTGTCCTTCACCCTCACCCCCGAGCAGGAGCAGCTCAAGGCGGCCGCCCGCGGGTTCGCCCGGGATCACCTGCGGGATCTCGCCGTCGCCGTGCGGGCCGAGCAGGGCCCGCTGGCCCGGGCCCTTCTGTTCCGGCCGACCTTCGAGCGGGCAGTCGCCGCCGGCTTCTTGAAGGGATTCATCCCCACGCCGTTCGGTGGTCGGGCGAGCAGCGGCGTCGACGCCGCGATCTTCGTCGAGGAGTGGGCGGCGGAGAGCCCCGACTTCGTCATCTCGATGGCCGGACCGTTGATCGCGCTCATGCCCGTCTACGAGGTCGGCACCCCGCAGCAGATCGAGCGCTTCGTCGCGCCGTTCCTGGCCGACTCCGGGGCGCCGCTGGCCACCATGGCCTACAGCGAACCCGAGGGCAGCGCGAACTTCGCCGCCGAGGGGCCCGGGTTGGGGGTGCGCACCACGGCGGAGCCCGACGGCGACGAGTGGGTCATCAACGGGCGCAAGGCCTGGGCGTCGCACCTGTGCGGCTGGGACGGCGACGGCCCGGACGTAATGACGATCGTCTGCCGGACGCCGGGCGGCATCTCGCTGATCGTCGCCGAGCGGGAGCACCTCGCCGGTCGGATCGAGGTCGAGGAGTACTACGACCTGCCCGGGCTGAAGGGCGCGCTGACGACGCGCGTGCGGCTGAGGGACGTGCGCGTCCCGCGGGCGAACCTGCTCGGAGAGGAGGGGCAGGGCGTCCAGCTCACCCGGAACGCGTTCTTCCCGAGCGGTGCCTCGATCGGCATCTTCGCCGTCGCTGCGATGCGCCAGGCCTTCGACGTCGCCTACCGCTTCGCCCTGACCGAGACGCGCGGCGGCCCCGTGCCGATCATCGAGTACCAGGCCGTCTCCGACGTCCTCGCCGACGCCAAGGGCCGGATCGAGGCGGTCCGGCTGCTGTCCTGGCGGGCACTGGACGCCGTGATGTCGATGCATCCCAGCGGGCCCGAACTCGCGCTGCACGCCAAGGTATTCGGCTCCCGGACGGGCGTCGACGTCATCACCGAGCTGCTCGGGATCGTCGGCGTCACCGCCTACGACGAGGAGTTCCCGATCGTCCGCCACCTGATGGATGCCCTGTCCTACCCGGTCATCGAGGGAAGCAATGTAGGTGTGCGCCGGAGGCAGCTGCAGGCGTTGCTGACCACGCCGGGCTACGACCCGCTGGCGGCCTCGGGCATGGCCTGAGCCCGCGCGGCCCCGCGGCCTCGACGTCGGCGGGCGATGTGACGACGGCGGCGACGTGCGCGCCGGTTCCTCCACTCCTACGGTGGGGCCACCGGCGCCCCTGCGCGCGCGACCAGGAGGTCGATATGGCCGTCTTCCGGATCCTCGAGGCGAAGGCGCGTCCCGGCGCCGTCGACCGCCTCGCCGATCTCCTCGTCACGCAGAACGACCGGGTGGTCGCCTCCGCCCCTGGCGCGCTCTTCGCGCAGGCGCTGCGCAGCGGCGACCAGGTGCTCGCCGTCTCGAGCTGGGACAGCGCCGAGGCCATGCAGCGTTACCTCGACCAGGACGTGACGCAGGAGTTCTACCGCGCGCTGCCCGAGCTGCTGATGGGCACGCCCAGCATCCGCACCTACGAGGTCATCCGGCCCGGGGACGGCGCCGCCGGAAGCGGGTGGCAGCCGTGACCTGGTACTACCCGAAGGGCTGGACCGACCAGGAGGCCGGCGTCGAGCAGGTCGTCATCCACTACGCCTGCACGCCGCCCGAGCAGGTGCCGGACTGGTCGTGGGAGCACGAGTCGCGGGTCCTCGAGGACCGCGGCGGCTTCCCGCGCACCCGGCTCAAGGTGCTGCGCATGCCCCGCGAGGTCTGGGACATGGAGAACGGCTGGTCGACCCCGGAGTACCGCTTCCACTACTGGTTCGAGGTCTTCCAGAACGGCCACCGCTGGACAACGGACCTGTTCAGCGAGGACATCGTCTACCGCGACCTGGAGTACGTCGACCACCACGGCTGGACGACCAACGTCTGCATCTACTGGTCGGTCGGCGACTGGTCGGCGCCCGTCTACAGCCCGATGGAGGACCCGCGATTCCCCGGGGACTCCGACTACCTCGCCACCAAGTACTACGCGTACCAGGACAAGGAGCGCTTCCACCACGACAAGTACTGGATGCTGCAGCACATGGAGCGGCCGCACCGGTGGCAGTCGCGCATGTACGGCCCGCGCGGGGCCACGCTGGTCCAGCAGTTCCACGTCGGGCACATGTGGCCGCCGGAGGAGAAGGACGAGTTCTGGCTGGGCCCCGACGGCCGCGCCCCCGCGAACGGCAGCCACTGGGTGCACACCCTGTGACCGGGCCCCGGGGTCCGATGAGCGAGGAGTGCTTCGCCCTGCGCCGCACCTGGGTCGACCCCGCGCCCGGGATCGACATGGTGCAGATCCACGTCGTCTGCACCCCGCTCGGCGCCGAGCCGGACTGGGAGGAGGCCGACACCCGGGTGCTGACGCCGAGCGACGCCGCCCCGGGGTTGCGCACCGCGGTGATCGAGGCACCCCGGCGGCTCGACGGCCGCACTGACTACTCGCTGCACCACTTCTTCTTCGTCGTCCAGGGTGCGCAGTCGCGGACCTCGCCGGTGTTCACCGAGGAGATCGTCGCCCGGGAGATCAGCTACGAGGAGCCGACCGGCGACTGGACGCACGTCGGGATCGCGTGGGGGGTCTCGCCGGGCCTGCCGGACCTGGCCGCGCCGAACTACACGGTGGCCGCGCTCGACGGTCTCGGCTTCGGCGACCCGGCCGCCGGGGCGCCCGCCGAGCCGGCTCCCATCCACGAGTTCGTCCGGGCGCAGCCGCTGCCGCACGTGTTCCGCGGACTGGTCTGGGGACCCCGGGGATTCGACGTCCGCTACGTCGTCCACCTCGTGCGCTCCGGCAGCCCGCGGCCGGAGGACGACACCGAGGTCTGGGACGACAACGGTGGCCCCGGGTGGACCCTGACGCTGTGACTTCTCCGACGACCTCCCCGACGACTCCGCCGACGGACGACCTGCCCCTGACCTGGGTCTCGCCGGTGGGTGAGCGCGCCCCGTCCGGCCGGGTGCGCTACCGCGGCCCCCTCGCCACGACCGATCGCCCGCTGCACCTCCACCTGGGCTTCGACGGCACCGACGAGCCCTACCGGGACATCGCCCTGGACCGGGAGGACGACGGCTCGTGGACCGCCGAGGTGCCCGACACCGGCGACCACCTGCTGTTCGACTGCGCCGTGACGGCGGAGGGTGAGCACTGGGACAACAACGCCGGCGCCGACTACCGCCTCTGGATCGGCCTGGACCCGGTCGACTCGCACGTCCACGTGCGCGCGCCCGGTCTGGAGTCGATGGGCCTGGACAGCCTGCGCGCCGCCCTGGCCTCCGGCGGGATGACGCACGCGCTCGTCTCGTGGCAGGACAACCGGTTCGTCGACCGGGTGACCGAGGGTCTGTCCTGGTTGACCAAACTGGTCTGGGTGAGCCCGGGCGGCCCGAGCGTGGCCGAGGTGCGCCGCCGCCTGAGCGACGGCGCGGTGGGGCTCAAGCTGCACCCCTCGTACGACGAGTACCCGGCGGACGCGCCCGGGCTCGACCCCTACCTCGCGGTGGCGGCCGAGGCCGGCGCGCCGGTGTGCGTGCACACCGCCCCCGGCCCGTCGGATCCCGACCTGATCCGGAAGCTCGCGGAGCGGTTCCCGCAGGTCCCGTTCGTGCTGTACCACACCTTCCTCGGCCTGCCCGAAGGACGCCGGCGGGCGGCGCGGCACGCCCAGGAGCTGGACAACCTGTACCTGGAGACCTCGTGGTGCAGCTCCGACGAGGTGCTGCGGCTGCTGGACGAGGTCGGCCCCGAGCGGGTGCTGTTCGGGTCGGACGCCGCCGTCGACGGGCCCACCCACTTCGTGCGCGAGCCCCCGAACATCGAGCTGATCGAGAACTACAACCAGGGCCTGCTGCGGCTGGCCCGTGAACTGCCCGCCGACACGTTCCGCGCGCTGCTCGAGGGCAACACCCGGCGGCTCTTCCGGCTGCCGGGGGCACCGGTACCGGTTCCGGTGCCGGACTCTCCCGCGGCCCTGGAGGACCTGTTCGAGGCGGCGCTCGCGCAGGCCGAGGAGGTCGTGACCAGCGTGGGGCCCGACGACCTGGCCCGCCCGACGCCCTGCGTCGAGTGGCAGGTCGCCGACCTGCTCGACCATCTGCTGACGACGGTGCGACGGGCCGAGCAGGTGGCCCGCGGCGGTCGGGCCCCGCGTCCCGGGCGCCGTGACCGCTGGGCGGTCGCCTTCCCGGCGGCCGTCCGCAAGGCCCGCGGTGCGTGGGCGACCGCCGCGCCCGACGACGTCGCCGTGCCCTGGGGACAGGTTCCGGCCCCGGTCGCCCTCTCCGGATTCCTCCTGGAGGTCGTGGCCCACACCCACGATCTCGCGGTCGCCCTCGGCCGCCGCGAACCGCTCGACGCGCGGCTCGCCGAGGCGGCGCTGCGGATCGCCGAACGGCTCCTGCCGGCCGGGCTGCGCGCGGGCAGCGAGGCCTTCGCCGCCCCCGTTCCGGCGCCGCCGTCCGCAGACCCCTACGCCCGGCTGGCCGCCCTCCTCGGTCGCCGACCCGGCTGAGCGCCGCGCCGGCGGCGGGCCGCTAGCGTCCGGGGGGTGACTCTCCCCAGCGCCGACGAGCTCCGTTCCTCCGCCGAGCAGGCCCTGCGCCGCTGCGGGGTCGACCTCGACGCGATCGCCGGCGACCGGCCGGTCACCTCGCCGGTCAACGGCCGGCCGATCGGCTCCGTCCGCTGGCAGGACGCCGCCGAGGTCGACGACGTCGTGACGCGGGCGGGGGAGGCGTTCCGCACCTGGCGCACCGTGCCCGCGCCCGTCCGCGGCGCCCTCGTCCGCCGCCTCGGCGAGCTGCTCCGCGAGCACAAGGCCGACCTCGCCACGCTGGTCAGCCTCGAGGTCGGCAAGATCAGCTCGGAGGCCGCGGGCGAGGTCCAGGAGATGATCGACATCTGCGAGTTCGCCGTCGGCCTCTCGCGGCAGCTCTACGGCAAGACGATCAGCTCCGAGCGCCCCGGGCATCGGCTGATGGAGACCTGGCACCCGCTCGGCGTGGTCGGCGTGATCAGCGCGTTCAACTTCCCGGTGGCCGTCTGGTCGTGGAACACCGCTCTCGCCCTGGTCTGCGGTGACCCCGTCGTCTGGAAGCCGTCGGAGCTCGCGCCGCTGTCGGCGCTGGCGTCCGCCGCGCTGCTCGACCGGGCCGCCGCGGAGACCGGCGCGCCCGGGGGACTGAGCCAGGTGCTGGTGGGCGGTCCGGAGATCGGTGAGGCGCTGGTCGAGCACCGGGGCATCGCCCTGCTGAGCGCGACCGGGTCGACCCGCATGGGCCGCGCGGTCGGGCCGCGGGTGGCCGACCGGTTCGGCCGCTCGCTGCTCGAGCTCGGCGGCAACAACGCCGCCGTCGTCACGCCGTCGGCCGATCTCGACCTGACCACCCGGGGCATCGTCTTCTCCGCGGCCGGCACGGCCGGCCAGCGCTGCACGACGATGCGCCGGGTGCTCGCGCACGAGGACGTGATCGACGAGGTCACCGAGCGGGTGGCGGCCGCGTACCGGCGGCTGCCGATCGGCTCGCCGGTGGGGGAGGGGACGCTCGTCGGCCCGCTGATCGGCCGGCGGGCGTTCGAGGCGATGCAGGCGGCGCTCGAGGAGGCCCGGGCGCAGGGCGGCGAGGTCGTCGTCGGCGGGGGACGGCGCCACGCCGACGAGGCGCCCGATGCGTACTACGTCGAGCCGGCCGTCGTCCGGATGCCGGGTCAGACCGACGTCGTCCGCCGGGAGACGTTCGCGCCGATCCTCTACGTGCTGCCCTATCGGACGCTGGACGAGGCGATCGCGCTGAACAACGACGTGCCCCAGGGGCTGTCGTCGAGCATCTTCACCGGCGACCACGCCGAGGCCGAGCGCTTCCTCGCCGCGGACGGTTCCGACTGCGGGATCGTCAACGTGAACATCGGGACGTCGGGCGCCGAGATCGGCGGGGCCTTCGGCGGCGAGAAGGAGACCGGGGGCGGCCGCGAGTCCGGCTCGGACGCGTGGAAGAGCTACATGCGCCGGGCGACGAACACGATCAACTACTCCGGTGAGCTCCCCCTCGCCCAGGGGGTCACGTTCACCGTCTGACGCCGGCCGGACCGCGGGCGGCGAGCAGCGCCCCCGCGGCGAGCGCGTACGTCGCGTGCCCGACCACGCCCCGCAGATGGCTGACCAGCGGGTAGTCGGCCGCCTGGGAGAGCGAGGTGCCCTCGTCCACGACGAGGAACGCGCCGGCGCCGACGGTCAGCCCGGCCGCCCACGGGCTCCAGCCGCGGCGCACCAGGGCCGCGGCGAGGACCCCGTAGCCGACACCGAGACTGCGGTGCACGGCCACGCCGATCCGGGCCGCGGCGGCGTCGTCGACGTCCCGGCCGACGGCGGCGGCGAGCTGCTGGCCCAGCTGTCGCAGCGTGCCGCCGGGAGCCAGATCCTGCTCGCGGCGCTTGGACGCCTCGTCCTGCCGCGCGTAGAAGGCGGTAGTGGCCGCGTCCATCGTCCGGCTGGCGGCGTAGCCGGCGAGCGCGCCCGTGACGAGGTCGGTGCGACGAGACGCCATGACCGCCACCTTCCGGGAACCGGTGATGGCCGAGCACTGTCGCACCCGCGTCGGGGGAACGGGACCGGATCGGCCGGGGTGCTGCCGAACTCCGGAAAGTCGGTCGCCTCCGCTCAGTTCCGGGAGCACGCTCTGTCAGTAGGGGGAGAGAGCATTCCGGAGAACCGGAGCTGAGGAGTCCCATGACCACCGCAGGTGCACCACTGGCCATCGAGGCCACCGGGCTGGAGAAGTCGTTCGGGGCGACCCGCGCCGTCGCGGGCGTCGACCTCGCCGTGCCCGAGGGGGCCATCTACGGCGTGCTCGGCCCGAACGGGGCGGGGAAGACGACGACCATCCGCATGCTGGCCACCCTGATCCCGCCCGACGCCGGCACCGCGCGCGTGCTCGGCCACGACGTCCGCACCGAGGGCGACGCCGTGCGGGCCCAGGTCAGCCTCACCGGCCAGCTGGCCTCCGTCGACGAGGAGCTCACCGGCCGGGAGAACCTGATCCTGCTCGGCCGGCTCCTCGGGCTGCCCCGGGTCGGCGCGAAGGCCCGGGCCGACGAGCTGCTCGAGGCATTCGGGATCAGGGACGCCTCCGGGCGGCTGGTCAAGCACTACTCCGGGGGCATGCGCCGGCGGCTGGACATCGCCGCCAGCATCGTGGTCACCCCGCGGCTGATGTTCCTCGACGAGCCGACGACCGGTCTCGATCCGCGGTCGCGCGGCCAGGTCTGGGAGATCTGCCGGGCCCTGGTCGCCGGCGGTACGACGATCCTGCTCTGCACCCAGTACCTGGAGGAGGCCGACCAGCTGGCCGACGGGATCGCCGTCATCGACCACGGGCGGGTCATCGCCGAGGGCACGCCGGCCCAGCTCAAGGCCTCGGTCGGCAGCGGGCAGCTGCACGTCCGCCTGCTCGACGCCGGCCTCCGTCCCGGCGCGGCCGGCGTCCTGGAGCGCGCCGTCGGCACCGTCGTCCTCGAGGCCGATCCCGCGGCCCTGTCGGTGTCCTGCTCGGACGCCGACCGCGCGGCGACCGGTGTCGCCGAGCTGTCCCGGGCCGGCATCGGCATCGCGGAGTTCTCCCTCGGGCAGCCCAGCCTGGACGAGGTCTTCCTGGCCCTGACCGGGCACACGGCCGACGAGGCCACGTCCTTCGACGAGACGACCCTGGAGGAGCAGTCATCATGAGCGCCGCCGTCCCGACCATGGAGGGCGCCGACACCGCCGCCGTCCGCCGGGCCATCTCCACCACGGCGCGGCCACCGCGGCCCGGGCCCTTGTCCACGGCGCTGACGTTCGGCTGGCGCGGCATGCTCAAGGTCAAGCACGTGCCGGAGCAGCTGCTCGACGTCACGGTGACGCCGGTGATGTTCCTGCTGATGTTCACGTACCTGTTCGGCGGCGCCATCGCCGGCTCGACCAGCGCCTACCTCGACTACACGCTGCCCGGCCTGCTGGTGATGTCGGTCCTGTTCACGACCGTCTACTCGGGCGTCTCGCTGAACACCGACCTGACCAAGGGCGTCGTCGACCGGTTCCGCTCGCTGCCGATCTGGCGGCCGGCTCCGCTGCTCGGCTCGCTGCTGGGCGACAGCGTGCGGTACGTCATCGCCGGCACGGTGATCATCGTCGTGGGCGTCGCGCTCGGGTACCGGCCCGACGCGGGGGTCGGCGGCGCGCTCGCGGCGCTGGCGCTGGTGGTCGTGTTCTCGTTCGGGCTCTCCTGGGTGTTCTCGGTGCTCGGGCTGCTGCTGCGGTCGCCGAACGCGGTCATGAACGCCGGGTTCATGGGCATCTTCCCGCTGACGTTCCTGTCCAACGTCTTCGTCGACCCGAGCACGCTGCCCGGCCCGCTGCAGGCGTTCGTCGACGTCAACCCGATCTCGATCCTGTCGACGGCGTCGCGGTCGCTCATGGACGGCGACCCCGACGGCGGCGCGATCCTCGTGTCGCTCGCGGTCGCCGCGGTGCTGGCGGCCGTCTTCCTGCCGATCACGACCCGGCTGTACCGGAGCCGGTGACCGGTCAGGCCCCGCCGAGCGGGGCCGCGCGGTGCTGACCGCGCGCTGGTCAGCGACCTGCGGCGACGAGCCCGGGGCGGGGGATCACGGTCGACTCCAGGGTGCCCCGGCGAGCCACGAGCATCTCGCCGTTGGCGAGGTCGTGCCATCCGCTGCCCCAGCCGGTGGACGACACCACCACGGCGTCGTCGGTGACCCGGTACCGGAGGTCGTAGTACTCCGGACCCTCGTCCTCCTGCGACACGGTGGGATCGAAGCGGCAGACGGCGAGCAGCTCCTCCGGCGTCAGGAGCAGGCAGTTCAGGCTCGTGAAGGACGACGTCGCGGCGATCTCCTCGACGGTGTCGCGCAGCGCCTCCCGCGGCGTCGCACCGGACCGCACGCGGGTCAGCAGGGCGAGGAAGTAGCGCTCGCTGTCGGTGGTGCCGCGGCGCAGGCGGGCGACCTCGGGGGTGACCAGCCGGTCGAGCGAGGACGCCGTCAGCACGGAGCCGTTGTGCGCGAAGGCCAGCCGCCCGTCGGTGAACGGGTGCGTGTTCTCGATCCCGACGTCCAGCCCCATCGTGGCCCGGCGCAGGTGCGCCACCCCCAGATCCGTCGCGTGGCCCCGGGCCCAGAGCCGGAACGCGCGGCTGTCCCACGCCGCGTCGGGTCGCTTGTGCACCGTGACGCCGTTCCCGGTCGCCCGCGCGACGCCCCAGCCGTCGGCGTGCTTGCGCGAGAGCTCGGTGAGGACGTCGAGGTCCTGCTCGCCGACCAGGTCGAGCAGCGTCGTGGGCACGCGGCTGGCCCAGCCCAGGAGTCGGCACATGGTGTCGTCACGATGCCCCGCCGGCTGCCAGGATCGGGGGACATCCGTGCGTGCGTCGTGGTCAGCGGGGCAGACGTGACGCAAAGGGAGCTGACGAGGGAGAGCCCATGGGACGGGTGATCGTGGCCCTGTCGGTGTCGGTCGACGGGTTCTTCGAGGGGCCCGGCGGCGACCTCTCCTGGCACCGCGTCGACGAGGAGTTGCACACCCACTTCAACGAGGAGCTGGCGACGATGAGCGCCTTCCTCGACGGCCGGGTGATGCACGAGCTGATGGCCGCGTTCTGGCCGACCGCGGACCAGGACCCCGCCAGCAGCGCGCCGGAGCGGGAGTTCGCCCGCATCTGGCGGGACATGCCGAAGGTCGTCTACTCACGCACGCTCGAGCGGGCCGACTGGAACGCGCGGATCGTCCGGGAGGTCGTGCCCGAGGAGGTCCGCGAGCTCACCGCGCGCGGCGACGTGGCCCTGGGCGGCGCCGACCTGGCGGCCTCCTTCGAGCGGCTCGGGCTGGTCGACGAGTACCGGCTCTACGTGCAGCCGGTGGTCCTGGGCAGGGGTCGCCGGCTGTTCGCCGAGGGCGCGGGGCTCGACCTGCGGCTGGAGGAGACCCGCCGGTTCGGCAACGGGGTCGTGCTGCTGCGGTACGGGCGGGCGGAGGGGGAGCGACCTGCGCGGGCGGAGGGGGAGCGACCTGCGCGGGCGGTGGGGGAGCGACCTGCGCGGGGCGGGGGCTAGCGGCCCTGGCGGGCGCGGTAGCGCGCGGCCCGCCGGGCGGCCGCCTCCCGGCGGCGCCCGCCGTCGAGCAGCTCGCGTTCCCGTGCCTGCTCGTCGCGCGCGGCCTGTGCCGTCCCGGCCGGGTACCCGGCCCGCTTGACGCGGCTCTCGGTCGTCTCGGTCATGTAGGCGATCGAGAAGAAGAGGGCGAGCAGGATGCCGCCGAGCGCGGCCATCCCGCGGATCCAGAACGGGCCGGGGACCAGGACGAGCACCAGCGCGATAGGTACGGCGAGCTGCACGAACGAGCGCAGCACGTGCCGTAGCGCCCAGGTGCGGGTCGAGGTGTCGTGCAGCACCCACGGGCTGAACCGCCGGGGCAGGCCGCCGCCGAGGGCGTACCAGAGCCAGCGGAACGGACCGGGACGCGCGGGCGTGCCGCTGCGGCCGTCGGGCCCGGCGGAGGTGGTCGGCGGTGCGCTCGCGGTCACCGTCCCTGTGTACCCCTGCGCCGCGACCGGCCGCCGTCGGTGTGACGTATCCGATCGGGCCGACGTCCCCTCCTCCCCGCGAACGGCCGCGCACCGGGCGCGGCCTTCCGATCCGGAGGAGAGAACCATGGTCGAGCAGCGGCGGTCGACGGCCACGATGGAGCGACCGGCGGTGCCGGCGCCGCGCAGCGAGAAGACGCTGGTCGCGGGGGAGCGGCGCCCACCGCGCCGGCCCGGCGCCGCCGTCGTGGACCGCGCGGTGGCGCTCAACGCGCGGTACGCGCCGACCGCCTTGCGCCTGGCGCTGGCGCTGGTCTTCGTCTGGTTCGGCGCGCTGAAGCTGGCGGGTACCAGCCCGGTGGAGGAGCTGCTCGCGCAGACGCTGCCCTTCGTCGATCCCGCCATCTCGGTGCCCGCCCTCGGGGCGGTCGAGGTCGCCCTGGGCCTCGCGCTGGTGGTGGGCCGGCTCCCTCGGCTGGTGCTGCTCGTGCTGGCCGGGCACCTCGCCGGCACGTTCCTCACCTTCGTCACCGCGTCGGACCTGATGTGGGGGAGCGGCTTCCTGGCGCTCACCGCCGACGGCGAGTTCGTGGTCAAGAACGTCGTCCTCATCTCGGCCGCGCTGGTGCTCATCGGCTGGTACGGCCGCCGGGCCGAGGACCGGGCCACCACCTGAACCCCACCGCCTGGACGGACGCCGACGGCGCCGGAGCCCGCGGGCCCCGGCGCCGTCGTGCGTGCGGTCGTGCGTCGTGCTCAGACGCCGACAGGTGTGCCGGTGTCCCTCGCCCTGACCGGCGTCGCCCCGCCGGGGGATGCCCGCCGGGCGAGCAGCGCGGCGGCGATCAGGAACAGCAGCCCCAGGATCGCCAGCCCGATCGGGAGGATCGTGCCGAACAGGTTCAGCCGCGAGGCGTCTTCGGCCGTGTCGGCGGCCTGGGCCTGCGTCGACTCGTCCGTCGTGGTGAGCGTGATGGTCGAGAAGGGCACCTGGAGCGGCACGCCCACGTTCAACTCGGCGGTCAGCTGCTGCTCGCTGCCGGCCCGCAGCGGCGCGCCCAGCTCCGCGTCGGCGAAGACGGTCGAGGTCGTCGCGGACGTCCAGCTGATCGGGATGTCGTCGGGCAGCTGCGGGAGGATCGCCGGCAGCTGGGCGAGCAGCTCCGGGGGCAGCAGGTCGGCCAGCGCGGGGGCCAGCGCGGCCAGCGTGGCCTTCGGCAGCGACGTCGGCAGACCCAGCGCGGCGGGGTCGGCGATCTCGCCGTCGGCCTGCGAGCGGTACTCGTAGACCGTCCGGCCCTCGAGCTCCGACGAGCCCTCGTACTCCAGCGGGTAGGCGGCCGCGGTCGTCTGGTCCCACAGCTGGTAGTCGCCGTCGGTCTCCGGGTCCAGCGGCAGCGTGAAGATCAGGCCGTCACTGGCGACGACGTCCTCGGCGCCCGACGGCGCGTCGACGGACCCGAAGTCCACCCGGTCGACGGCGTAGCGCGTCTCCGTGGGCGGGTCGGCCTGCCCGCCGATGCTCCGCTCGATCGTCCGGACCACGACGGCGGTGTCGCCCTCGACCGAGTCGGTGGCGTAGCTGCGGGTCGCCGTCACCGGGACGTCCTGGAGGAGGACGTCGCCGGCGGCCGATCCGGCGAGCGCGGCGGGGTTCAGGCCGGTGTAGGTGCCCTCGAAGTCCTGGCTGCTCTCGAAGTCGCTGGGCAGCTTGCTCATCGACGGGACGAGCACGAACCGCACGAGGGCCGCCGCGACGAGCAGCAGGACCCCCACCACGGCGAGGGCGGTCGATGATCGGGTGAACCTCACGTCGAGCTCCTGTTCTGCGGCCGTCGTCGGCCGGCGGGACGAACGGGAGGTCCGGCCGGATGCGCGGAACTCGCTCCCTGCCCAGACCCTGCTCGCGATCACGTGCCGGCCCGAGGGTCGTTCGTACCCTCGTGCCAGGTTCGCTCGTCGGGCGTCGCGGGTGCCGCTGGTCCCCGGAAGAGGCCGATGGTCCCGTCAGGAGGGGGCCAGGTGACCGGGCGCGACGGTCCCCCCGGCGGCATGATCGACGCCGACGACGGGTCCCAGCGGACGAGAGGTGGCGGGCGTGCTCTGGTTCCTGCTCAGCGTCCTCGGCTTCGTCGTCCTCACCGCCGGTGTGATCGCGATGGCGCGCAGCGACACCGCCCGGTGGGAGCGGGAGACGACGGTGCGCGCGCACGGCCCGGCGCACCGCCACCCGGCCGGGGTGGTCCTCCCGCACGCCCGGCGACGGCGGGTCGAGCGCATCGCCGCCGGGCGGCCGGTGCTCGTCTCGACCAGCCCGGCCTCGCCGGACCAGCGGGAGGTCCCGTGACCCGGGTGGGGCTCGTGCTCGGGGCCGGCGGGGTCCGCGGGCAGGCCTACCACTCCGGCGTCCTCGCCGTGCTCGAGCACGACTTCGGGTTCGACCCGCGCACCGCCGAGGTGATCGTCGGCACGTCCGCCGGGTCGATCACCGGCACGCTGCTGCGGTTCGGTGTCTCGGCGCAGGACCTGGCCGCCTGGACGGTCAAGGCTCCCCTCAGCGGCGATGACGACCTGCTGCGTCAGATGGCCGAGGTCCCGATCCCGGAGCTGGACCCGCTGCGGCCCCTGCAGGTCCTGCGGCGCCTGCCGCGGCCGCCGGGGCGGCACATGGTGGCGCGGGCGCTGATCCGCCCGTGGCAGTTCCGCCCGCTGGCCGCCGGGTTGGCGCTGCTCGCGCCGGGGCGGCACGACATCGTGGAGCAGCTCGCCGCGCTCCGGGAGCTGGAGCGCTCCGCCTGGCCCGATCGCGACCTGTGGGTCTGCGCCGTCCGGCGTCGCGACGGGCGCCGGATCGTGTTCGGCCGGCCGGGCTCCCCGCCCGCGCCGGTGCACCTGGCCGTCGCGGCCTCGTGCGCGGTGCCGGGCTACTTCACCCCGGTGGAGATCGGCGGCCACACCTACGTCGACGGCGGCGCGCACTCGCCCACCAATGCCGCGATCCTGCGCGGACGCGGCCTGGACCTGGTCATCATCGTGTCCCCGATGAGCGGCCCGGGCAACGGGCTGGGGTTCTTCGCGGCCTCCCGCCGGCACGCCGCCCGGCTGCTCCGCCGCGAGGTGCGCGCGCTCGAGGAGGCCGGGACGCGGACCGTCGTCTTCTCGCCCGGCCCGGCCGAGCAGGAGGCCATGGGCGACGACCCGATGTCGCGGCACCGCCTCGACGCAGTCGTGCAGCGCGCCTTCCTCGAGGCCGGGAAGACCGCGTCCACGCCGGCCGTCCGGGCGCTGCTGCGGCTGGCGGCCGAGGGCCCGTAGCCCGCGCTCAGCCGATGACGACGTTCCAGGGCCGGATCGTCCAGGCGGTCACGAGGCCGTGCACCTCGTAGGGATCCTGCTCGCCCCCTGTCACACGAACGCAGGAGGGCCGCGGCGCTGGTGCGCCGCGGCCCTCCCGTATCACTGCTCGATCAGAGCGGGCGGACGTTCTCCGCCTGCGGGCCCTTCTGGCCCTGCGTGATGTCGAACTCGACCTGCTGGCCCTCGTCGAGGGAGCGGTAGCCGTCGGACGCGATGGCGGAGTAGTGGCAGAAGACGTCGGCGCCGCCGCCGTCCTGGGCGATGAACCCGAAGCCCTTCTCCGCGTTGAACCACTTCACAGTGCCCTGAGCCATGCTGTTTCTCATTCCGTGCAGGGGGTGTCCGGACCGGCTAGTGCCGGTCTTCGGGCCGCCGCACCGACCGGCAGGACCGAGAGGAACGTCAGGGCAGAGACGACTGCGGACGTTCGAGAACGAAGCAGAGGCACAACAGCGACCGGGGAGAACTCTACCCTGCCGCGGCGCGGATACCGGTGATCGCGGGTGATCATGCCTCGATGGTGGGTCCCCGGCCGGCCCGCGCCCCCGGCTCGTAGCGTCTCCCCCCGGGGGACGCACCGGCGGACGACGCCGCCGGGATCGTCGAGCGGAGGGACGGGGAACAGTGGGCACGGACGTGTCGGCGGTGGTGGAACGGATCTACGACGAGGTGCTGCGGCGCAATCCGGGGGAGAAGGAGTTCCACCAGGCCGTCCGCGAGGTCCTCGAGTCGCTGGCGGTCGTGCTCGCCCGGCACAGCGAGTACGCGGAGATGAAGACCATCGAGCGGATCTGCGAGCCCGAGCGGCAGATCATCTTCCGCGTGCCGTGGCAGGACGACAGCGGCGAGGTGCACATCAACCGCGGCTTCCGGGTGGAGTTCAACTCCGCTCTGGGCCCGTACAAGGGCGGGCTGCGGTTCCACCCGTCGGTGAACCTCGGCATCGTCAAGTTCCTGGGCTTCGAGCAGATCTTCAAGAACGCGCTGACCGGGATGCCGATCGGTGGTGGCAAGGGCGGGTCGGACTTCGACCCCAAGGGCCGCTCGGACGCCGAGGTCATGCGGTTCTGCCAGTCGTTCATGACCGAGCTCTACCGGCACCTCGGCGAGTACACCGACGTCCCGGCCGGTGACATCGGCGTGGGCGCGCGGGAGATCGGCTACCTCTTCGGCCAGTACAAGCGCATCACCAACCGGTACGAGTCCGGGGTGCTGACCGGCAAGGGCCTCGGCTGGGGCGGCGCCCTCGTGCGCACCGAGGCCACCGGGTACGGCGCCGCGTTCTTCGCGCAGGCGATGATGGAGGTCCGCGGCGACTCCCTCGACGGCAAGAGGGTCGTGATCAGCGGCTCGGGCAACGTCGCCGTCCACGGGGTCGACAAGGTGCACCAGCTCGGCGGCACGGTGGTGGCGGTCTCGGACTCCGACGGCTACGTGGTCGACGAGAAGGGCATCGACCTCGACGTCCTCAAGCAGGTGAAGGAGGTCGAGCGGGCGCGGATCAGCGAGTACGCCGACCGGGTCGCCGGCGCCGAGTTCGTCGAGGGCGGCAGCATCTGGGACGTGCCCTGCGACGTCGCCATGCCCAGCGCGACGCAGAACGAGCTCGACGTCGACGCGGCGCGGACGCTGGCGCGCAACGGCTGCCGGTACGTCGTCGAGGGCGCCAACATGCCCTCGACCCCCGACGCCGTCGACGTCTTCCGGGAGGCCGGCATCGCCTTCGCCCCCGGCAAGGCGGCCAACGCCGGCGGCGTGGCGACCTCCGCGCTGGAGATGCAGCAGAACGCCTCGCGCGACCGGTGGAGCTTCGAGCACAGCGAGGCCAAGCTCGAGGAGATCATGCGGGGCATCCATACCCGCTGCCACGAGACGGCCGAGGAGTACGGCGCGCCCGGCGACCTGGTGCTGGGCGCGAACGTCGCCGGCTTCCTCGAGGTGGCCGAAGCGGTGCACGCGCACGGGCTGATCTGATGCCGTCCCTCCTGGTCGTCCACCACACCCCGTCGCCGAATCTGCAGACGGTCCTGGAGGCGGTCAAGGAGGGCGTGGCCATGGTCGAGGGGGTCGAGCTCGTGCTGCGGCCGGCGCTGTCGGCCGGCCCGGCCGACCTGCTCGCCGCCGACGGCGTGCTCCTCGGGACGACGGCGAACATCGGGTACATGTCGGGGGCGCTCAAGCACTTCTTCGACACCGTCTACTACCCGTGCCACGACGCGACCGTCGGCCTGCCCTTCGGCGTCTACGTGCACGGCGGCGACGACACGGCCGGGGCGCTCCGGAGCATCGAGCGGATCACGACGGCGCTGCGCTGGAAGCAGGTGGCGGCGCCGCTGAGCCTCACCGGCCCGCCGGGCCCGGCGGACCTGGAGCAGGTCCGGGAGCTGGCCGCGACGGTGGCCGTCAGCCTCTGATCGCCCCGGCGACCGCGGCGGGGTCCTCCATCCGCCGGCGCAGGTCGGCGACGAACCGGGCCGCCGGGGCGCCGTCGACGACGTCGTGGTCGATCGTGACGGTCAGGTCGAGGACGTCGCGGATCCCGACGTCCTCACCGACCACCCGTGGGCGGCGGCTGAGCCCGCCGACCACGACCGTCAGCGAGGCCAGCGTCGGGGGCGAGAGGGCGAACCCACCGCCGCCGCCGAACATGCCGACCGCGGTCACCTGGACCGTCCCGGTCGCCCGGTGCACCCGGACGGAGCGCCGCATCACCGCGTACATCGCGCGGAACAGACCCGGCACGTGGCCGGCGAGGGGCACCAGCCGGCGCAGGCTCGCCCCCGTCGTGGCGCGCTCCGGGCTGTCCTTCACCGCCCGCAGTTCGGCGCTGATGCTCCGGGCGCTCCTGATGTCGGCGTCCCGCACGACCTGGACCAGCCCGAAGGGGCCCTGCCGGGTCTCGACCTCGACGAGGGTCTGCACGTCGACGTGCCGGTGCCGGACCAGCCGGCCCCGCCAGTCGCGGTAGGCGTGCACCTCGGGGTGGGCCGCGGCGGCCCGCGCCACGGAGGCCACGACGAAGGCGGTCATCGACAGCGGTGGCTCGTGCCCCGCGAGCAGGCGCCGGGCCTCGGTGACGTCGACGTCGACCAGCCCGTGCATCGGCATGATGCGCCGCCCGGCGCGGACGGCCGCGGTGACCAGACGTCGGTTCGAAGGGAACGGACGGACGTCGACCCCGCGCCCCCGGGGTGTCACCCCCACGGCACCGTCGCCTGCAGCACCGCCTCGGTGAGCCCGCGAGTACGCAGGCCGGTCACCTGCTGGTACTCCGGGTCGGCGACCATGCGGCTGAACGCCTCGCGGGAGGGGTACCGAACCAGGAGCACCGCGTCCCAGGCCTGGCCGTCCTCGGCGACCAGGGCGGTGGACCCGTCGCCGGCATAGAGCACCTCCGCGCCGTAGCGCGGCAGGAACGTGCGGTGCAGCGCCTCGGCGTACTGCGCGTAGAACTCGCGTCCGCCCTCGGCGTACCGCAGCAGGTTGAGCATCACCACCGGGCCGCCGGGGTCGTCCTGGAGGTAGCGCTTGAGGTCCGCTCCGCGCGGGTCGATCGCCATGCCGCACGCTAGCGCCTGATGGACAAGCCCCTGCCCGACGTGATCGCGCCCGGTCTCGACGTGCTCTTCTGCGGGATCAACCCCCTTGAGCTTTCTGTACCGAAAGCTCGACCGCGCGGCGGAGCTTTCGGTGCAGAAAGCTCGGGATCAGGTCTCGGCGATCCGGCCCCGCAGCGAGCGGCCCAGGAGCAGGGCGCCGAGGCCGGCCAGGACGACGAGCAGCAGGGCGACCCGCAGGCTCGTGGCATCGGCCAGGACGCCGATCACCGGCGGGGACAGCAGGAACCCGACCCGCAGCAGCCAGTTGATCACCGTCAGCCCCGAGCCGTGCGCGAGGCCGGGCAGCTCGTCGGCCGCGTGGTATACGGCGGGCACCAGCGTCGCCACGCCCAGCCCGGCCAGGGCGAACCCGACGAGCGTCGTCGCCACCGACGGGACCGCCAGCGCCAGCCCCATGCCGGCCGCGATCAGCACACCGCCGACCTCGACGACCCGGCGCTGCCCGAACCGGTCGACGACGCGGTCGCCGGTCAGCCGGCCGACCGTCATCGCCGCCTGCAGGGCCACGAAGCCCAGCCCCGCCGTCGCCGCCCCGGCCGCGAGCTCCGTGCGCAGGTAGAGCGCGCTCCACGAGGCGCCGGCGTCCTCGACGACGGCGCCGCACACGGCCAGCAGCCCGAGCGCGGCGAGCGCCGGGACCGCGGCGCGGCGGGCGCTGCGGCCCGGCGTCGGGGCCGTCTCGGGTGTGGGCTCCGGCTCCCGGTCGGCGGCGTCGGAACCGGGCAGCAGCGCGCGGTAGCTGACCAGCGCCGCGCCCCCGAAGACGACCGCGGCCACGCCGAGGTGGACGACCAGCGGCACGCCGAACCCGGCCGCGACCGAGCCCGCCAGCCCGCCGGCGACCGCGCCGATGCTCCAGATGCCGTGGAAGGCGTTGAGGATCGAGCGCCGGTACAGCCGCTGGACGCGCAGCCCGTGGGCGTTCTGGGCGACGTCGACGATCGCGTCCATGGCCCCGGCGACGAGGAGAGCGGCGGCGAGGACCGGCCAGTTCGGCGCCACCGAGACCGCCCACACCGCCAGGCCCAGGACGATGAGGCCGTAGGACGCCACCCGCGCCGACCCGAACCGCCGCATGAGCACCGCCGATGACAACCCGGCCAGCAGCGCGCCGAGCGGGAGCATGGCCAGCGCCGCGCCGAGCGAGGAGTTGGAGAGCCCGAGCTCCGCCTTCACCTCCGGGAGCCGCGGCACCAGGTTGGCGTAGAAGACGGCGTTGACAAAGAAGCAGGCGCCGACGGCCACGCGCGCGCGGCGCAGGCGGGCGGGGGAGAACTCGGCGGGGGCCTGGGACACGGGAGACCATTGTGGCCGCCGCCCTCGGACCGCCGCCCTCAGACCTCCAGCGTCCGGACGAGCGGCACGCCGGGCCGGTAGGCGAGATGCCGCCAGGACGGCGCGTCGATCACGGCCAGGTCGGCCCGCGCGCCGGGCGCGAGGTGCCCGATGTCGGTCCGGCGCAGCGCGGCCGCGCCTCCGGCGGTGGCCGACCACAGCGCCTCGGCCGGCGTCATCCGCATCTCGCGGACGGCGAGCGCGAGGCAGAAGGCCATCGACGAGGTGAAGCAGCTCCCCGGGTTGCAGTCGGTGGCCAGCGCGACGGTCACGCCGGCCGCGAGCAGTCGCCGGGCGTCGGGGTAGGGCGAGCGGGTGGAGAACTCGACGCCGGGCAGCAGGGTCGCGACGGTGGTCCCGCCGGCCAGCGCGTCGACGTCGGCGTCGGTGAGGTGCGTGCAGTGGTCGGCGCTCGCGGCGCCGAGCTCCACCGCCAGCCGCACACCGGGACCGGCCGAGAGCTGGTTGGCGTGCACCCGAAGCCCCAGGCCGGCCGCGCGACCCGCCTCCAGCACGGCGCGGGCCTCGTCGCCGTCGAAGGCGTGCGCCGACGCCGGCTCGCAGAAGACGTCCACCCACCGGGCGTGCGGCGCGCAGGCGGCCAGCATCGGGCCGGTCACCAGCGCCAGGTAGTCGGCCCGGTCGCGCTCCGGGGGCACCACGTGCGCGCCCAGGAAGGTGGTCTCCGGCGTCACCTCGCGGGCCAGCCGCAGGGAGCGGGCCTCGTCGTCGACCGTCAGCCCGTAGCCGCTCTTGATCTCGACGGTCGTGGTGCCCTGGGCGCGCATCTCGGCCACGAGCGCCCGCAGCCGGGTGCGCAGGTCGTCGTCGGAGGCGGCCCGGGTGGCGGCCACCGTCGAGGCGATGCCCCCGCCGTCGTACGGGACGCCGGCCATGCGGGCCTCGAACTCCGCGGCGCGGTCACCGGCGAAGACCAGGTGCGCGTGGCTGTCGACGAAACCGGGGATCACCGCGCGGCCGCCGACGTCGACCCGCCGGTCCGCGTCCGGAGCCCCGCGGGCGGGACCCACCCAGGCGACCCTGCCGTCGTCCACCACGAGCGCCGCGTCGGTGACGACGCCGAGGCCCGGATCGTTGGTGACCAGCTCCGCGATCCCCGTGACCAGCGTGGTCATGCGCCCTCCCACAGCGGTGCGATCGCGTCGGCGAGCAGCCGGCCGTCGTCGCCGAGCACGTGCCGCCCCTCCGCGACGACCACCCGGCCCCCGGCGACGACGGTGTGCACGTCGGCCGCCGTCGCGCACATGACCAGCTGCTCGGGCGCGCATCCTGCGGTGCGCGAGCTGTCGGTGGCGGCGGCGACGAGGTCGGCCCGCTGCCCGGGCGCGATCCGCCCGGCGTCCGGCCAGCCCAGCGCGCTGTGCCCGGCGGCGGTGAGCGCCTCGACCAGCTCGGCCGGCCGGAAGCGACCGCGCTCCCCGGTGATCAGCCGCTCCGACGTCTCGACCATCCGGGCCTCGCCGAGCAGGTCGGTCGCGGCCTGCTGGTCGGTGCCCAGGCAGAGCGGGGAGCCGGCGTCGCGCAGCCACCGGAAGGCGCCCACGCCGTCGGCCAGGTCGGCCTCGGTGCTCGGGCAGGCGCAGACCGCCGTGCCGCTCGCGCCGAGCGCCGCGATCTCGTCGCCGGTCAGGTGGGTGGCGTGCACCGCGGTGGTGGCCGGCCCGAGCACGCCGTGGTCGGCGAGCAGGCGGGTGGGGGTGACGCCGTAGAAGGCCGCGCAGGCCTCGTTCTCGGCGGGCTGCTCGGAGAGGTGCACGTGCAGCGGCCGCCCGGAGGCGGCCCGGACGATCGTGGCCAGCGCCTGCGCCGGGACCGCGCGCACCGAGTGCACGGCCGCGCCGATGCGCAGGCCGGGGCGTTCGGGGAGCAAGGCGACCCGGGCGGCCCAGGCGTCGGCGTCGCCGTCGGAGAACCGCCGCTGGGTGGGCTCCAGCGGCAGGTGGCCGGTGCCCTCGAGGCCGCCGGCGAGGTAGCAGGCGTCGAGCAGGGTCAGGCGGACGCCGGCGTCGGTGGCCGCCTGGATGAGCGCCTCCGACATCGCGTTCGGGTCGTCGTACCGCCCGCCCCCGGCCGGGTGGTGGAGGTAGTGGAACTCGCCGACGCAGGTGATCCCGGCCAGCGCCATCTCCGCGTAGGTGGCGCGGGCCAGCGCGAGGTAGCTGTCGGGGTCCAGCCGGGCGGCGACGGCGTACATCCGCTCCCGCCAGGTCCAGAACGTGCCGCCCCGGTCGTGGGTGCGCCCGCGCAGCGCCCGGTGGAAGGCGTGCGCGTGCGCGTTCGCCATGCCGGGGAGGACGACGCCGTCCAGTCGGGTGTCGCCGGGAACGGGTGCCGGGGCCCGTTCCACGGCGGTGATCCGGTCGCCGTCGACGACGACCCGCACCCCTGCCATCGGGCCCTCGTCCAGCCAGGCGTGCTCGCACCAGTAGGCGCTCAGCACGCGAGTTCCTCGACCACGCGGGCGAGGGCGCTCACACCGGCCAGGCAGTCAGGGAGCTCGGCGTGCTCGGCAGGGGAGTGCGAGACCCCCGTGGGGTTGCGGACGAACAGCATCGCCGCCGGGATGCCCGCCGCCGCCAGGATCCCGGCGTCGTGCCCGGCGCCGGTGGGCAGCACGGGAGCGCCGCCCAGGGCGGCGGCCAGCCGGTCGCGCAGGCGGACGTCGAACGGAGTATGCGGAGTCCACGACTCCTCGACCGGCGCGGTCCCGGACGCCGTCCCGACCGCCGCGACGACCCGGCGGACGTCGCCCTCGAACGGCCCGCGGGCGTCGAGCCAGGCGGTCACCGCCGAGGGGATCGCGTTGACCCCGTTCGGGTGCACGCGCACCTTGCCGACGGTGGCGAGCGCGCCGTGCCGTTCGGCGGCGGCGCGCGCCTCGAGGGTGGCGGCGGCGAGGGCGAGCATCGGGTCGTCGCGGTCGGCCAGCCGGGTGGTGCCGGCGTGGTCGGCGCGTCCGTGCAGGTCGAGGCGCCATCGGCCGTGCGGCCAGATCGCCGACGCCACGCCGACGGCGCCCGCCTCGCCCGGGACGTCGGCCAGCGCGCGGCCCTGCTCGACGTGCAGCTCGACGAACGTACCGATCCGCCGCAGCGTCTCGTCGTCGCGGCTGAGGTGGCGCGGGTCGGCGCGCGCGGCGGCCATGGCCTCGGCCATCGTCGTGCCGCCGTCGTCGGTCAGCGCCCGTGCCCGGTCGGGGTCGAGGACGCCGGTCAGCAGCCGGGAGCCGGCGCAGGCGACCCCGAAGCGGGCGCCCTCCTCGTCGGCGAAGCAGGCGACGGCGACCGGCCGGGCGAGGGCGACGCCGCGCTCCCGCAGCAGGTCCAGCGCCGCGAACGCCGAGACGATCCCGAGCGGGCCGTCGAACGCGCCGCCGTCGGGCACCGAGTCGAGGTGGCTGCCGAGGACGAGGCCCGGGCCGTGGGTGTCGGGGTCCGCCGTCCACGCCCAGAGGTTGCCGGCGCGGTCGGCGACCACGTCCATGCCCCGGCGCCGCGACTCACCGGCGAACCACTCGCGCAGGGCACCGTCCTCCGACGTCCAGGCGAACCGCCGGTAACCGCCGGAGTGCGGGTCCCGGCCGATCGGCGCCAGGTCGTCCCACATCGACTCGAACGAGCTCACGCCGCGCTCACACCCCCTCGGCCATCGGCACGCGGATGCCGCGCTCGGCGGCAACGTCGGCGGCGAGGTCGTACCCGGCGTCGACGTGCCGGATCACCCCCATGCCGGGGTCGTTGCGCAGCACCCGCTCGAGCTTGCGGGCCGCGAGCTCGGTGCCGTCGGCGACGCTGACCTGCCCGGCGTGGATGGAGCGGCCGATGCCGACGCCGCCGCCGTGGTGGATCGACACCCAGGTGGCGCCGGAGGCGGTGTTGACCATCGCGTTGAGCAGCGGCCAGTCGGCGATCGCGTCCGAGCCGTCGGCCATGCCCTCGGTCTCCCGGTACGGGGAGGCGACCGAGCCGGAGTCGAGGTGGTCGCGGCCGATCACGATGGGCGCGCTGATCTCGCCGGAGGCCACCATCTCGTTGAACCGAAGCCCGGCGAGGTCGCGCTCGCCGTAGCCGAGCCAGCAGATGCGGGCCGGCAGCCCCTGGAACGCGACCTTCTCCTGGGCCGCGCGGATCCACCGCTGCAGGTGGTCGTCGTCGGGGAACAGGTCGAGCACCGCCCGGTCGGTGGCCGCGATGTCCTTCGGGTCACCGGAGAGCGCGGCCCAGCGGAACGGGCCCTTGCCCTCGCAGAACAGCGGCCGGATGTAGGCGGGCACGAAGCCGGGGAAGGCGAACGCCCGCTCGTACCCGCCCTGCCGCGCCTCGTCGCGGATGGAGTTGCCGTAGTCGAACACCTCGGCGCCGGCGTCCAGGAAGCCGACCATCGCCTCGACGTGCTTGGCCATCGAGGCCCGCGCGCGGTCGGTGAACTCCTCGGGCTTGGCCTCGGCGTAGTCGTGCCAGTCGTCGGGGTCGATGCCCTCGGGCAGGTAGCTCAGCGGGTCGTGGGCGGAGGTCTGGTCGGTGACGATGTCGATCTCGACGCCGCGTCGCAGCAGCTCGGGGAACACCGTGGCCGCGTTGCCGACCAGCCCCACCGACAGCGCCCGCCGGTCCCGCTTGGCGGCGAGGCACCGCTCGACGGCGTCGTCGAGGTCGTTCGCCACCTCGTCGAGGTAGCGGTGCTCCACCCGGCGGCGCAGGCGGGCGGCGTCGACGTCGACGATCAGGCAGACGCCCCCGTTGAGGGTGACCGCCAGCGGCTGGGCGCCGCCCATGCCGCCGCAGCCACCGGTGAGGGTCAGCGTGCCGGCCAGGGTGCCGCCGAACCTCTTGGCGGCGACGGCGGCGAACGTCTCGTAGGTGCCCTGCAGGATGCCCTGGGTGCCGATGTAGATCCACGAGCCGGCGGTCATCTGGCCGTACATCGTGAGGCCGAGGTGCTCGAGCCGGCGGAACTCGGGCCAGGTGGCCCAGTCGCCGACCAGGTTGGAGTTGGCGATCAGCACGCGCGGCGCCCACTCGTGCGTCTGCAGCACGCCCACCGGCCGGCCCGACTGGACGAGCATCGTCTCGTCGTCCTTCAGCGTGGTCAGCGTGCGGACCATGGCGTCGAAGCTGCGCCAGTCCCGGGCCGCGCGACCGGTGCCGCCGTAGACGACCAGGTCGTCGGGCCGCTCGGCGACCTCGGGGTCCAGGTTGTTCTGCAGCATCCGCAGCGGCGCCTCGGTCTGCCAGCTGCGGGCGGTCAGGGTCGTGCCGCGGGGTGCGCGGACCGGTCGGGCGCCGTCCATGGGGTCCTCCTGAGGGTGGGGCGGGCGGGTCAGTGAAGACGCAGCGCGGTGGCGGTGAGCAGTGCGCCGTCGTCCACCAGGCGGACGACGGCCTCGATCTCGGGGGCGAGGTGCCGGTCGGGGCCGGGACCGCCGACACCGGCCTCGCGGACGGCGTCCCGGACCGCGCCGGTGGCGCGCGCCGGTTCCAGCGGGGCGCGCAGGTCCAGCGCGCGGGCGGCCGTCAGGATCTCGACGGCGAGCACCCGGGTCAGGCCGTCGACCGCGCGGCGCAGCTTGCGGGCGGCGTGCCAGCCCATCGAGACGTGGTCCTCCTGCATGGCGGAGGAGGGGATGGTGTCGACGCTGGCGGGCACGGCCAGCCGCTTGAGCTCGCTGACGATCCCGGCGGCGGTGTACTGGGCGATCATGTGCCCGGAGTCGACGCCCGCGTCGTGCGCGAGGAAGGGCGGCAGCCCGTTGCTGCGACCCGCGTCGAGGAAGCGGTCGGTGCGGCGCTCGCTCATCGCGGCGACGTCGGCCACGGCGATGGCGAGGAAGTCGAGCACGTAGCCGACCGGGGCGCCGTGGAAGTTGCCGTTGGACTCCACCCGCCCGTCGAGCGTGATCACGGGGTTGTCGATCGCCGCCGCCAGCTCGCGGCCGGCCACCGTGGCGGCGTGCTCGACGGTGTCACGGGCGGCGCCGTGCACCTGCGGGGCGCAGCGCAGCGAGTAGGCGTCCTGGACGCGGGTGCACTGGGGCCCGCGATGGCTGGCCATGACCCCGCTGCCGTCGAGCAGCGCGCGCAGGTTCGCCGCCGAGGCGGACTGGCCGGGGTGCGGGCGCAGGGCGTGCAGGTCGGCGGCGAACACCGCGTCGGTGCCCAGCAGCGCCTCGACGCTCATCGCGGCGGCGACGTCGGCGGTGGTGAGCAGCCGGCGCAGGTCGGCCAGGGCCAGGACGAGCATGCCGAGCATCCCGTCGGTGCCGTTGACCAGCGCGAGGCCCTCCTTCTCGGCGAGCTGCACCGGTTCCAGGCCGGCCGCGGCCAGCGCCTCGGCCGCGGGTCGCAGCACGCCGCCGGGGTCGCGCACCTGACCCTCGCCCATCAGCGCCAGCGCGATCGACGACAGCGGGGCGAGGTCACCCGAGCAGCCCAGCGAGCCGTACTCGTGCACCACCGGGGTCAGGCCGGCGTCGAGCAGCGCGGCGTAGGCCTGGGCGGTCTCGGGCCGGATGCCGGTGCGGCCGGTGGCCAGCGTGGAGAGGCGGAGCAGCATCAGCGCCCGCACGACCTCGGGCTCGACCTCGGGGCCGGAGCCGGCGGCGTGCGACCGGATCAGGCTGCGCTGCAGCTGGGCGCGCCGCTCGACCGGGATGTGCCGGGTGGCCAGGGCACCGAACCCGGTGGAGATGCCGTAGTGCGGTTCGTCGTCCTCGGCGTGCGCGTCGACGACGGCGCGGCTGCGGGTGATCTCGGCGACCGCGTCGTCGCCCAGTCGGACCCCACATCCGCCGCGGGCGACCCGGACGACGTCGTCCGGGCTGACCGGACCGACGCCGACGACGACCTGCTCGGTGCTCATGGACCCATCGCACACGGCGGCGACGGCTGCGGATACCCCCTGTCGCCTGCTCGTGTCCGGGATCCCAGACAGTCAGGTGCGGTCGGGCGGGTGGCCGCTGAGGCGGCGGGTCAGTTCCGTGGCCGCCTGGACCACCCGGCCGGCGACGGCGGCGCGGTCCAGCGGGTCCTCGGCCGGGAAGGTGACGGCGACGGCGGCGACCGGGCGCGCGGCGTGGTCGTGCACGGCGGCCGCGACCGAGGCGAACCCCGGGGTCACCTCGCCGTCCTCACCGGCCGAGCCCGCCCGCCGGACCTCGGCGAGCAGCCGGCGCAGCTCCGACAGCCGCTGCGGGCCGGAGCCGTGCCGGTCGACGAACGCCTCGCTGCCGGGGAAGAGCGCGCGCACCTGGGCGGGGGGCAGGTCGGCCAGCATCGCGCGGCCGCTCGCGGTGAGCTGCGCCGGCAGCCGGACGCCGACGTCGGTCACCAGCGGAGGGCGGCCCGGGGCGCGTTGCTCGACCACGTAGAGGACCTCGCGACCGTGCAGCACGGCCAGGTGGGCCGAGTGGCCGACCCGCTCCACGAGCCGCGCCAGGACGGGCCGGCCGAGCCGGGCGAGGGGCTCCTGGCGGAGGTAGGCGCTGCCGATCTCGAACGCGCCGACGCCGAGGCCGTACCGCCGCTCCTCGGGCAGGTGGACGACGAAGCCGGCGTCGACCAGCTCGGCCAGCAGGTGGTAGGTCGTGGAGCGGGGGAGGCCCAGGTCGCGGGCGAGGGCCGCCGCCGGGACGGGGACCGGCTGCCGGGCCAGGGCCTGCAGCAGGGCGAGCGCCTGCCGTGCCGCGGGGACGCCGGGGCGGGTGCGCGACCGCCGCCCCGCGACGGGCTGGGACATCCCCGACAGATTAGGCGGGCCTCCCGGTCGAGCCCGGCTGCTCCAGGCAGGCGCGCAGCCGGTCGAGGTCCGCGGCGATGCTGCGCCGCACCTGCCACCGCATCAGCGGGGTCGCCCAGCCGAAGAACCTGCCCGGGGACCCCGCCGCGTGGATCGCGGCGACGGTCGACCCGCCGTCGGCGTCGGCGTCGGCGTCGGCGTCGGCGAGCTCGTAGCGGACCAGCATCGGGAACGGGCGGTCGACCTTCATCTCGACGAGCCGGTCGGGCTCGTCGGCGGTGACCACGTAGCCGTAGGTGAACTCCCGGCCGAGGAACCGTGCGGTGCGCTCGACGACGGCGCCGGTGACCAGCGGGCCGGGCTGGGCCGGGCGACTGCCGGTGATGCCGCCGGTCCAGGCCAGGTCGTTGCGCGGGTCGAACATGAAGGCGGCCACCTCGGCACGCGGCCGGCGGATGCGGACCTCCGGCCGGACGTCGACGGTCATGCGACGAGCAATCGGAACATGCCTGCTATTTTAGATCCGTCTAAAACAACGGCGTCAAGACCGTGGGCCGATCGGGGGGCGAGATGGAGCCGCTGCAGGTGATCGCCTCGCCCCGCCGGCTGCGCATCCTCGAGCTCGTCTGGGACCGGGAACTGACCGCCGGGGAGATCGCCGCCGAGTTCGACGTCTCCTGGTCGGCGATCAGCCAGCACCTGACCGTGCTGCGCACCGCCGGCTTCGTGCAGGAACGCCGCACCGGCACGAGCCGCATCTACCGCGCCGACCATGCTGCCCTGGGCTCGTTGCGCGCCGTCGTCGAGGAGCACTGGCGGGGGAGCCTGGGCCGGCTCAAGGCCCTCGCCGAAGCAGAGGAACGGGAGCGCCCATGACGGAGCCGGACGTCCTGGAGGTGTCTGTGCACATCGCCGCCCGGCCGGAGACCGTGTTCCCGTACTTCACCGACCCCGCGCGCTACGTGCGGTGGATGGGCACGTCGGCGACCCTCGACGCGGTGCCGGGTGGCTCCTACCGGGTGGGCATCCGCGACGGCGTCGAGGCGCAGGGGGAGTTCCTCGAGGTGGACCCGCCGCACCGGGTGGTGTTCACCTGGGGGTGGACCGACCGGTTCGCGGTCGCGCCGGGGACGACGCGGGTCGAGGTGACGCTCACCGAGGAGGACGGCGGGACGCGCGTGGTGCTCCGGCACCACGGCCTGCCCGGCGAGGAACTGCGCGAGCAGCACCGGGGCGGGTGGGAGACCTACCTCCCGCGCCTCGCGGTCGTGGCCGCCGGGGGAGACGCCGGACCCGACCCGAACGCCGCCGCCTGACCCCGCGGCGCTGTCGTCCCTGACCGGAGGGTGACGGAGTGCCGGTCCGGGGGGCGCGACCGGTGACCGGTGCAAGGCGTTCTGGCATCCGCAGGCAGTCCCGAGAACTCTTCCCCGTGCCGGAGATGTCGTACCGGCCAGACACAGTGCGGGCCGGGTCGCGGCGTCGCGGCCCCCGCCATGAGGGGGAACAGTGATAGATCCACGCTTCTCGGCAGATTCCGGACTCCTGCCCGACAGCGCCGTCGCCGCCATCTCGCTGCCGGAGACCACCGGCCGGCAGATCGTCGTCTTCGCCAGGGACGAGGACGACGGCCAGGTCGACTGGGGGCGGGCGGGCATCTCCAGCGTCGCCGACACCCGCGACTTCGCCTCCGGCGGGCTGCCGCCCGAGGCGATGCAGGAGTCGCAGGCGACCATGTTCGCCAACCTCGGGATCGCCGTCGTCGCGGCCGACCCGAGCCAGGTGGCCATGCTGCAGGCGGCGGACGCCCCCGGACGGCGGATCCTGTCGGTGTCGCCGGAACTGGTGCACCACGTGCTGCAGGACGTGCTCGAGTACACCCGCGCCTACCGCGACGGGGTCGACGACCTGGCCGAGCGGGTGCTGCACGCCCACGACCACGACGGCGCGGCCATGGCGGCCCCCGCCGCGGCGCCCCTGTTCCAGGACACCGCGCAGGCCACCTGGGGGATCCAGGCGACCAAGGCCGACTCCTCGCCGCTGTCGGGCAAGGGGATCGGCGTCGCCGTCCTCGACACCGGCTTCGACCTGACCCACCCCGACTTCGCCGGCCGGACCATGACGGCGCAGTCGTTCGTCCCGGGTGAGCAGGCGCAGGACGGGCACGGGCACGGCACGCACTGCATCGGCACGTCGTGCGGGCCCCGCACGCCGTCGACCGGCCCGCGCTACGGCATCGCCTACGAGGCCGACATCTTCGTCGGCAAGGTGCTGAGCAACTCCGGCAGCGGCACCGACGGCGGCATCCTCGCCGGCATCGACTGGGCGGTGTCCAACGGCTGCCCGGTGATCTCGATGTCGCTCGGGGCCAACGTCATGAAGGCCCATCCGCCGTACTCGGCCGCGGGCGCGCGGGCCCTGGAGAAGGGGTCGCTGATCATCGCGGCAGCGGGCAACAACGCCGACCGGCGGACGGGCAACGTCGGCTTCGTCGGCGCCCCGGCCAACAGCCCGGAGATCATGGCCGTCGGAGCGCTCGAGCAGCGCCTGGAGATGGCCTACTTCTCGGCCCGCAGCCTCCCCGCGCGCGGGGGCCAGGTGGACATCGCCGGGCCCGGGTTCCAGGTGCTGTCGTCCTGGCCGCTGCCCACCCGGTACAAGGCGATCAGCGGCACGAGCATGGCGACCCCGCACGTCGCCGGCGTCGCGGCGCTGTGGGCCCAGGCCACCGGCCGCCGCGGACTGGAGCTGTGGGCCACGCTGATGCAGGAGAGCCAGCGCCTGCTGCAGCCGTCGGTCGACGTGGGCAGCGGGCTGTGCCTGGCCCCCCAGGACGCGCCCCCGCAGCAGTAGCGTCGCGCCATGACGCACGTCAGCGTGACCGTGGGCGACGACCACCGCGACAGCCTGGACGGTGTCGTCGAGCACCTCCGCGCCAGCGGCATGGAGGTGGAGCAGGTGCTGGGCTCGCTCGGCATCGTCACCGGATCGGCGCCCGACGACGCCCTCGACGCCCTGCGGGGCGTCGAGGGCGTCGCATCGGTCGACGCGCAGCTCACCCACCAGCTGCCCCCGCCGGACGCCCCCGTCCAGTAGTTGGGACGCCCCCGCGCGGGGACGGCTCAGAAGGGCGGGACGTCGATGATGAGGGCGTCGGGGAGGTCCAGTCCGAATTCGTAGGGTTCGAGCAGGTAGCTGCCCGGTGGGCGGCTGATGCGGGTGACGCCGGTGGGGGTGGTGACCAGGTAGTTGCCGTCGTCGTCGAGGGCGAAGGCCCAGCCCGGCGCGAAGGTCTTGAGCCGGTGGTGGCGGCGGCACAGGCAGCACAGGTTGTCGCAGTCGGTGGCCCCGCCCTCACCGTGTGGGAGCACGTGGTCCAGGTCGGCCCAGCCGGCGCGGGCGCGGCAGCCCGGATGCCGGCAGCCGCGGTCGCGGGAGGTCAGGAACCGGCGCTGCGCGGCGGTCGCCTCGTACGCGTCGGTGGCCGGGGGTGGGCCGGTCAGCGGGCAGCGGCAGTCCGCCGCGGCGCCGCCGTGCTCGGGGCAGCCGCGGCGCGCGGCGGCTTCCAGTTCGGGGCGGGTGAGGGTGGCCAGCAGGTTGCCGCCGCCGCCGATCAGGTCCAGCTGCAGGGAGCCTTCGGGTGGGGCGCGCAGCCCGCCGGGGCCGATCGCGTCCAGGGCGGCGAGCAGGGCGCGCAGGTGGGCGGCGGTGACCGGCTCCCCGTCGACCAGCCCCACCCCGGTCGGTGTCCCGCCGCCGCCGGGCACGGCCGGGTCGGGCAGCAGCGCGTTGAGTGTGGCCAGGATGGTCAGCCGGGCGGTGACCGCCGGCCGGGAGGTGTCCCAGGGCCGCAGGGTGAGGTTGGCCTGCACCTCGGCGCGGATCAGCCCGATCGGCCGCTGGTCACCGGCGGCCTTGGCGGTGCGGGCGGCGGAGTCGATCGCGTCGAGCATCGCCGCGGCCGCCTCGTGCGGCAGCCGGGTGACCACCTCGGACATGCCCTCGTCGCCGGTGCGGCGCAGGAACACGTCGGCGGTCTTGAGTGCTTCCTTGCGGCGCTTGTCGGCGGCCTCGGCGTCGCGGCGGATGAACTCGGTGCGCACCCGGGCGCGCAGTGCACCGACCGACAACTCGGCGGCCTCGGGCAGCACCACGGCCTCGACGGTGGCCACCACGTGCGGGTCCACGTCCGGCCCGCACCGGTTGACCTCCTCGGCGATCGCCCGGGCCCGCGACCAGGTCAGCTCCCCGTCGGCCAGCGCCGCCCAGGTGTCGGCCAGCCGGTGGCCGAGGGTGAGCGCGACCGCCAGGAACCGGGTCGCCTCACCGCGGGAGAAGTTGTTGATCGCGGCGACCTCGTCGACCAGGAACTCCGAGTAGCCCTCCAGCACCCACGACGACTGGGCCCAGCCCGGCACCGCCGCCCCCGGCCGGCCGGCGGGGCGGTCGCGGTCGGCCCGCCGGTGCACCGCCAGCTGGACGGCCAGATCGACCCGATGGGCCCACAACCGCGAGTCGAGGACGTTCGTGCGGCGCATCTCCAGGGCCAGCCCGGCCTCGCTGCGCGTCGCGACCGGCATCAACTCCGACAGGCGGGTCGGATGCCAGTCCCGATCCCCCGGCGGCACCCACGCCCCCGGCCCCGGCACGCCGGGCACGTCGAGCTGCTGCACCGTCAGCCCGACCCCGAAACCATCGCCCTCGAACACATGAGCGAATCTACGGAGGGGGTACGACAAAACCCGGGTCCCTCGGAAAAAGAGTTCGCGATGTTCGAGCGCCGCTTCGGCGTCCCGGACGGGTGATGCGCCGTGTTCACGTCGGCACTTCGCTCTACCTCCGGGCGCCCTGATGGAGCGCGTGGTGGACCGGACGTTCGACCCGCTGACGTTCCTCGGCTCGGTGATCCGCCGGCCCAAGGGCGCCTGACAGGACCGCGGCTAGCTGTAGGGGCCGTCCGGGGCCACGGCATAGATGCGGGCCAGGTCCGACTCGACGGGGTCCCGGCGGGTGTACGACCAGCGCGACATCGGGCGCTCGGCGAGCGCAGCGGGAAGCCCGGCCGGAACGCGCACCAAGCCGTTCAGGGCGACCTCCCGCGCGGCGGCGCTGCCGGGGATCGCTGTGCTGCCCGGTCGCCGGAGCTCCCGCAGGACCCGGCGACCTTCGCGCGTGGTGGACGGGGGGCGCCGCCGGCGGACGAGACGGGACAGTGGCGCACGCCGGCCGAGCAGGCCGCGGCGGAGCAACCCCTGCTCGACCGCGTCTAGCCGAGGGTCTTCCCGGACGAGGAAGACGATCGTCTCGACACCCCGGTGGCCATGTGCGCCGAGCCCGTCGAGCACGGCCGCCTCGACCGGATGCGTGGCCCCGCCGCCGACGGCCTGCAGGTCCCCTGTCGGGTCGGCCACCCGCACCCGGTGGCGTTCGGCCAGGGCGGCCACGGCGGTCTGCGTCGCACGCCGGCGCCCGCCGGCCAACCACGCCACGTCGTAGAGATCGAGCTGCGCTGCGGTCACATCGTGGCCCTCCGTCGTCCGGATGGGGCGGGTTCACGGTCCCACTGGGTCCAGGCGCGGGCAAGCGACCTTCGTCCGCTCTTGGCCGCGATCAAGTCGAGGTGACCTGTGCGATCGGCGCCGCCAGGCGGCGCGAGGGTCGCCGTGTGAACCCCCAGTAGCAGCCAAGCAAGCAGGGACGCCCCGGGTCATTCCCAAGCACGAGCGCGCCGAGCATCCTGGGCCGGTGGCCGAGATCGCCGCACGAACGGGCCCCCCGACCAAGAGCATGGCCGTCCCGCTGGCGGGGTTCACCGCGGGAGCGGTGGTCGCGCTGCTCGTCGGGGTGTTCGGCAAGATCCACGAGCCCACGACCAGCGGCACCACCACGCTCGGCTACGGCACCGTCATCGAGATGAAGGTCGTAGTGTCGACGGCGATCGGGGTGCTCGCCGTCGTCCAGGTCATCGGCGCGCTCGGGATCTACGGGAAGCTGGGCATCCGGGCGCCCTCCTGGCTGGGGACGGCGCATCGCACGACCGGGATCATCGCGCTCGGGCTGTCGGTCTTCGTCTCCTACCACTGCCTGTGGACGCTGGGCCTGGAGAGCGGGAAGTTCCACGACGGCACCCCCGTGCCGGCGCGCGTCGTCGTGCACGGCGTCCTGGGGTGCGCGGTGATCGGCGCGATCGCGACCAAGGTCGTCGCCGTCCGGTCCAGGCGCGCGCCCGGCTGGTTCCTCCCGGTGGCCGGCGGTCTCCTCTTCACGCTGCTCATGGCCGCCGTCCTGACCTCAGCGGTCTGGTACATCGGCGCGAAGGGCTGGCCCACCCCGGGCGGCTAGCAGTGCGGCTAGCCGAGCACCTCGCGCAGCTTCTGGGCGAAGGCCTCCGGCTCGCCCTGCATCCCGTACTCGCCGCCCATGAACCCGCCGTGATCGCCGGGGAAGAGGACCAGCTCGGCCCCGGTGAGCTCGGCGACGGCGTCCGCGCCGCGCGCTGCCATCGTCTGGCCGGACGCCGCGCCCCGGGCCAGCACTAGGCGCGCCTCCGTGGCGCGCAGGGCGGCGACGTCGGGCCGGTAGCCGGTGCAGCCGCGCAGGTTCTGCCCCAGCAGCGCGTCGTCCCGCGAGCCGTCGTCCTCCGCCGGCAGGCCGAACTGGGCCGGGTCGACCTCCGGGAACCGGTAGCCGTCGGGCAGCTCCCCGTCGTGGCTCACGAGGAGGATGAACATCGCCATCGCCGGCCCCGTCCCGCGGAGCTGGTAGGTCTCGTGCATCTCCTCGATCGCCGCGGTGAGCGCCGGGCGGTCGGGCAGCACCGTGGCCAGCGGCGGCTCGTGGGCCACCAGCGTCCGCACCTGGCCGCCGCGCTGCGCCACCCACGCCAGGGCGTTGACCGCGCCGCCGCTCGTGGCGAACACGTCCACCGGCCCGCCGCCGAGCGCATCGACGATCCGCTGGAGATCGCCCGCGTGCGCGTCCGGTGCGAGCTCGCCGGAACCGTCGCTCCGCTGGCTGCGGCCGGTGCCACGGGGGTCGTAGGTGACGACCGGACGGTCGGGGAAGTGGCCGGCCAGCGTGGCGAAGCCCTCCGCGCCCATGGGGGAGCCGAAGAGCAGCAGCGGGACGCCGGTGCCGAGCTCGCCGCGGACGTCGTAGGTGACGGTGGCGCCGGGCGCCGTCAGGCTGTGGGTGCTGATCGTGGTGGTCATCGTGGGCTCCCAGGGAGGCGGAGGCTGACGGGGTGTCGACTCCTGGACGGCGCCGAGTTCATCGGTCCGGCCGGAGCTCCTTCGCCACGTCGCGCGCCACGGCGCGGGCGTCGAGGTTGATCTGGAACAGCAGTCCCTTGAGCGGGTTCGACAGCCCGACGAACCGCAGCCCGGGGGCTGCCGGCCGGCGCCCGTTCACCCGCGGGCGGCCCTGCCCGTCGAGCACCCCGAGGTGGCCGAGCACCGGCTGGAGCCCGGTCGTGTAGCCGGTCGCGGCGATCACGGCGGAGGGGGTCAGCCGCTCGCCGTCGGCCAGCACGACCGCATCGCCGTCGAACCGCTCCACCGCCGCCACCGGGGTGACCCGGCCGGCCTTCAGCTCCTGCACCAGGCCGACGTCGATGGTCGGCGTCACCCCGGTGGCCCGGGCCTGGGCGACGACACCGGCGTGCGCGGCCGGCAGCCCGTACCGGGTGAGGTCACCGAGCACGCGCCGCTGGAGGAACCGGTTGACCGGGTCGACGAGCCAGGCGGGGGAGTGCTCCATCGTGATCGACATCAGGGTGATCGGCACCGGCCCCAGGGACCGGGGGACGACGTTGGGCGGCGTCCGCACCGACAGCCAGACCCGCCCCGCCCCGCTCTCCGCGAGGTCCGCCGCGATCTCGGCGCCGGTGTTCCCGGCCCCGACCACGAGCACGTCGCGGCCCCGGAACGGCACCGGCGAGGAGTAGCGCGAGGCGTGCAGCACCTCGCCGCCGAAGCCCTCGAAGCCCTCCTGGCCCGGCCAGGCCGGCTCGACGGGGGTGCAGTTGTAGCCGCTGGCGACCACCACCTGGCGCACCCGGATCTTGCCGTCGTCGGCGGTGACCGCCGTCCACGAGTCGCCGGTGCGCTCCAGCCGGCGCACCTCCGTGCCGAACCGGGGGACGACGCCCGCGTGCGCGGCGTAGCGCCGCAGGTACTCCGCCATGTCGTCCTTGGCCACCCACCGCCCGAAGCTGCGCGGGATCGGGAGGCCCGGCAGGGCCGACTGGATGCGCGGCGTGTGCAGGTGCAGCCGCTCGTACCGCCGCGCCCAGGAGTCGCCGACCCCCTCGCCACGGTCGACCACCAGCGGTTCCACGCCCCGCCGAAGGAGACACGCGGCCACCGCCAGCCCCGCCGGTCCCGCGCCCACGACCAGCACGTCTGCATCCATCGCCGACCACCTCCGCAGGAAACCTAGCGGTCCTCCAGCCGGGGTCCAGTCGACCCCAAGCCGCGTCCAGCCGACGTCCAGTGCTCCTCGCGACCCTTCCCTCGACCGGCCGCCGTCGCGGCCGGGAACCGACGAGGAGGAAGTCCCGATGACCCGCATGCTGTACCGGCTGGGAGGCGCCGCCGCGGCGCACCCCTGGCGGACCCTCGCCATCTGGGTGGTCGTCGCGGCCCTCGCCACCGGACTGGCCGGGGCGGCCGGGGGCACCCCGCAGGACGACTGGAACGTGCCCGGCACCGCGTCGCAGGCCGGCACCGACCTGCTGCGCGAAGAGTTCCCCGCCGCGTCCGGCGCCGTGGACCGGGTGGTCGTCCACGACCCGGACGGCGACGCCGTGGCCGCCGACGAGGTGGCCGGGCTGCGCGACCGGCTGGCGGACCTGCCGCACGTGCTCGAGGTGTTCCCGCCCCGCGTCTCCGAGGACGGCGCCACCGTGCTGATCGAGGTCCGGTACGACGTGCCGGTCACCGACGCCGCCATCTTCGGCGACCTCGCGCCCCTGGAGGACGCCGCCGCACCGGCCGTCGACGCCGGCCTGCAGGTCGCCTTCGGCGGCGAGGTGCCCGACAGCGCCGGCCTCGCACCCGGCGGCGCCGGCGAGGTCATCGGCGTGGTCGTCGCGCTCCTGCTGCTCGTGCTGACCTTCGGCTCCGTGGTCGCCGCGGGGCTGCCGATCCTGGTCGCCCTGCTCGGGCTGGGTGTCGGCTCGGCGGGCGTCCTGCTGCTCGCGGCCGTCATCGACGTCAGCACCTCGGCCCCGACGGTGGCCACGATGGTCGCCCTCGGCGTCGGCATCGACTACGCCCTGCTGCTGGTCACCCGGCACGTCGAGGGGCTGCGTGCCGGGCTCTCCGTCCGGGAGGCCGCCGCACGGTCGACGGCGACCGCCGGGCGGTCCGTGGTGTTCGCCGGGAGCACCGTCCTGGTCTCCCTGATGGGCCTGGGCCTCGCCGGGCTGCAGACCTACGCGACGTTCGGCCTGGCCACCGCGATCGGCGTCATCAGCGTCATGGCCGCCGCGCTCACCGTCGTCCCGGCCGTCCTCGGGCTGGCCGGTCCCCGCGTCCTGCCGCGGAAGGTGCGCCGGCACGCCGAGACTGCCTCGGGCACGCCGCTCGCTGCCCGCTGGGCCGAGCGCGTCGGACGCCGCCCCCTGCCGTGGGCGCTCGGCGCGCTGCTGCTCCTGCTCGCCCTCGCCGCCCCGGTCACCGACCTGCGGCTGTGGCCGGCCGACGTCAGCGCCCAGCCGGTGGAGTCGACCACGCGCCAGGCCCACGACCTGATCGCGGACGCCTTCGGGCCGGGCGCCAACGGTCCGTTCCTGGTCGCCGTCGACCTCGACGCCGTCCCGGCCGACCGGCTCGCCGACCTGCGGGCCGACCTGGCCGCCGTGCCCGGCGTCGCCGGGGTGGGGGAGCCGGTCGTGTCGCCGACCGGCGGTGCCGCCGTCCTCGTGCTGGAGCCGACCACCGAGCCCGCCGACGAGGCGACGACGGAACTGCTCGCCCACCTGCGCGCCGACGTCCTCCCCGACGGCGTGTACGTCACCGGGCAGACGCCGGTCCTGGCCGACATCACCGACCTGCTCGACGAGCGGATCTGGGTGGTCATCGCCTTCGTCGTCGGCGTCTCGGTGCTGCTGCTGACCCTGGCCTTCCGGTCGCCGGTCGTGGCGCTCAAGGCCGCGGTGATGAACCTGCTCAGCATCGGCGCCGCCTACGGCGTGATGGTCGCCGTGTTCTCGTGGGGCTGGGGCCGGGAGCTGTTCGGCCTGGACCAGACCGTGCCCATCTCGAGCTGGGTGCCGATCCTGATGTTCGCGGTGGCCTTCGGGCTCTCGATGGACTACGAGGTGTTCCTGCTCGGCCGGGTGCGCGAGGAGTGGCGCCGCACCGGCGATCCGCACGCGAGCGTCGTCGCCGGGCTGGCCTCGACCGGCCGGCTCATCACCGCCGCCGCCGCGATCATGGTCGCCGTCTTCCTCGGCTTCGCCACCGAGGGCGACCTGATCCTCAAGCAGGTCGGCGCCGGCCTCGCCGTCGCGACTCTGGTCGACGCCACCGTCGTCCGCATGGTCCTGGTGCCGGCCACGATGGCGCTGCTCGGCCGCTGGAACTGGTGGCTGCCCGGCTGGCTGGACCGCCTGCTGCCGCACCTGGACGTCGAGCCGCCCGCGCTGGCCGCGATCGACGACCGCACCCCGCTCGAGCTGCCCGAGCCCGTCGGCGCCCGCTGACCGCCGGAAACCCCCACCAGAAGGAGAACCGCGATGACCCGCACCGTCCCGTCCGTGCCGCAGGTCCGGCTGCCCGGTCAGGCTGCCGCCCCCGAGGGCCCGGTCGACATGATCATGATGTACGTGCTGCACCACGCCTTCCGGCGTGACCTGGCCGCCTTCGCGGCCCGGGTGCCCGCCGTCCCCGTGGACGACGCAGCCACCTGGCGGGCCCTGGCCCAGCGATGGACCGGCTTCGCCGCCTGGCTGCACGAGCACCACAGCGGTGAGGACGCCGGCCTGTGGCCCCTGCTGCTGGAGCGCGTGGACGCCGCCGGCGACGCGGCCGGGCGGGCCACCCTCGAGGCGATGGAGGCCGAGCACGCCGAGATCGACCCGCTGCTCGAGGCCTGCGCCCGCGGGTTCGCCCGGATGGCCGAGGGCGGCACGGCCGACGACCGCGGCGCACTCGCCGTCCGGACGGCGGCCGCGCGGGACGCGCTCGGCCGGCACCTGGAGCACGAGGAGACCGAGGCGATGGTGCTGCTCCAGCGGCACCTGACCCAGGCCGACTGGGACGACGTCGACCGGCGGTCCTTCTCCAAGCCGACGAAGCCCGCCGAGGTGGCCTTCGTGGTGCCCTGGGTGTGCCTCGGCCTGCCGGCCGACGTCCGCGAGCGCGCGTTCGCGGTGGCCGGACAGGGGTTCAAGGTGGCCTGGTGGCTGACCCGCGGCCGGTTCGCCCGGGCGCACCGCCGGGCGTTCGGCGGCTGATCCTCAGAAGCCGTGGCGGTCCCGCTGGTCGCGCAGCCACTGCGCGACCAGCGGGACGCCCCATGCCGCGCACTGGTCGAGCGCCCGGTCGGCGTGGACCGATGCCGCCGCCGGGTCACCGGCGGCCGCCGCGGCGAAGGCGAGGAACGCGTCGATCGGTCCGAGCGGCGCGCCGGACCCGCCCACGCACAGCCCACCGGAGTAGGGCGCGGCCCGGGCGTAGACCGCGGCCCCCAGCTCCGGGTCGCCCACCTGCAGCGCCACCTCGCCCGCGGTGCACCAGACCAGCATCGAGAACCAGGTCTCGGGCTCCTCGACGTCGATCAGCGGCACCAGGGCGCGCGCCTCCTCGGTCAGCCCCAGGCGCAGCAGCAGCGCGGCGACCACCGGCGCGACCGGGAGCTTCGAGCGGCCGACGAGCTCGTCCAGCCGCGGCAGCACCTCGGCCAGCCGCCCCTGGTAGAGCCGGACGGTCACGAGCGCGCCGCTGTACCCGTCGGCGCCCTGCGGCAGCGCCGTCTGCTCGAACAGCCGCGCCAGGTGGTCGAGCACCTGGTCGGCCTCCTCGCTGCGCCCCGACATGGCCAGCCAGGGCGCCTCCATCGCGTCCAGCACGAGCATCAGGTACGCCATGCGCAGCGGGGTGGCCCGGCTGCGGGCCGCGCGGATGGCCACCCACATCTCGGGGATGCGGCCCAGCTCGCCGAGGACCGCCGCCCGCAGGGTCTCGGCGGTCGCCTCGGCCGGGGCGTCACCGGCCGCTCGCGCCCGGGCGGCCGCCTCCTCGACCAGGGCCAGCCGCGACGACGCGCTCGAGGGCCACCAGGTCGCGACGAAGGCCGTGACCAGCGCGTGCTGGAGGAGGGCGGGGTCCCCGATCCGCCGGGCCATCGCCAGCGCCTCGTCCACCAGCGCCCGGCGCTCCTGCGGGGCCGAGGCGTAGTACAGCTCGGAGGCCAGCGCCAGCATCGCCCGGCAGCGCAGGTCGCCGTCGCCCTCCGGCAGCCCGGCGAGCGCGCGGCGCAGGGCGGCGACCGCCGGCTCGTGCACCACGCCGTGCGACCGCGCCTGCCACACCGCGCCGTCGGTCACGCCCCGGGCGGCCATCGCCGCGCGCTCGACGTCGCCGGCTGCCTCGGCGGCGGCCACCGCCTCGTCGGTGGCGGCGCTGAGGCCCTCCCAGTCGGCGGCGAGCCGGCACGCCCGCGCCAGCGTCATCAGCACGTCGTAGCGCTGCTGCCAGCCCGCGGTGGCGTCCAGCGCCTGCGCGTCGAGCGCGGCCCGGAGCAGGTCCCGGGCCTCCTCGTGCGCGTACACCCGCAGGGCCTGCTCGGCGGCGGCCGCGGCGGCCGGCCAGGCCCTCGCCGCGGCCGACGGCCCGGCCGCCAGCCAGTGCCGCGCGCTCTCACCGGCCACCTGCGGGCCGGAACCGGTGTCCTGCCACGCCGCTGCGGCGCGGGCGTGCAGCCGCGCGCGCCGCGACAGGGTCAGGGTGCCGTAGGCGGCGTCCCGCACCAGCGCGTGCGCGAACCGGAACCGGTCGGGGCCGTCCTCGGTGACCAGGCCCGCGGCGAGCGCCGGGTCCAGGGCGTCGAGCACGGCGTCCTCGCCCTCGCCGAGCACCGCGGCGAGCAGGGGGAGCGGGACCTCCCGGCCGAGGACGGAGGCGGCGCGCACGGCGGTGAGCGTGCGCTCCGGAAGACCGGCCAGGCGGCGGGAGAGGACGTCGGAGATCGCGGCCGGCAGCTCGTCCTCCGCGACCGGGGAGCCGGTGTCCTGCACGAGCCGGGCGTACTCGACGAGGAAGAACGGGTTGCCGTCGGTGCGGCGGAACAGCAGCGCGCGGTCGTCGGGGGTGACCTCGGCGCCGGCGACGGCAGTGACCAGGTCGGCCGCCTCGCCGGCGCCGAGCCCACCGAGCTCGATCCGCACCGCGTGCCGCCGGGCGAGGGCCTCGGCGACCTCGGCCAGCGGACCGGTGGGTTCGGGGTGCCGCCGCCACGTGACGACGACGGCGAGCCGGCCGGACTCCGCCGTCGTGACCAGGTGGCGCAGCACGCGGAGCGAGGAGGCGTCGGACCAGTGCAGGTCGTCGAGGACGAGCAGGACCGGGCGTTCGACGGTCGCGGCGAGCACCCGCCGGCAGATGGCGTCCCAGGTGCGGAAGCGGCTCGCCTGGGGGTCGCCGTCGGTCCCGCCGTCGGCGATCGGGTCCCCCGGCGCTCCGGGCAGCTGCCCGAGCACCGTCGTCCACGGCCACAGCGGCGGGGCACCCTCGTCCTGGGAGCACCGTCCGGTGAGCACCAGCGCCCCGCGGTCGGCGGCGACGCGGCCCAGCTCACCGGCCAGCCGCGACTTGCCGATCCCGGGGTCGCCGACGAGCGACGCGAACGCGGGCGTGCCGGCGTCGAGCAGACCGGTCAGCCGGGCCAGCTCCCGGTCCCGGCCGACCAGTGGCCACGCAGCCACCGCAGCGGCAGGCGGCTCGTGCGGGACGGGCCTGGCGGCGGGGCTCCACGTGAGCACCGGGTCCTGCCGGAGGACCGCCTCCTCGACCTGCCGGAGCTCCGGGCCGGGGTCGACGCCCAGCTCCTCGGCGAGGACGCCGCGCACCTCGCGCGCCGCGGCCAGCGCGTCGGCCTGGCGCCCGGCGCGGGCCAGGGCGAGGACCCGCAGCGCCCACAGGCGCTCGCGGAGGGGGTGCTCGCCGGTCGCCCGCTCGAGGTCGGCGGCCAGCGCCGCGTGGTCGCCGTCGCGCAGGCGGACGACGGCCTCGAGTTCGTCGGCGACCAGCCGCAGCTCGGTGAGCCGCGCGCGCTCGGCGACCGCCCGGGGAGCGTCCCCGAGCTCGGCGTAGGGCGTGCCCCGCCAGGCCGCCCGGGCGGCGGCGAGCTCCCGTCGCGCCCGATCGAGATCCGGCGGTTCCGCACGGACGAGGAGGTCGTGGGCCGCGGGCCCGAGGGCGAGCCGGGCGGCCGCGACGGCCCGCTCGAAGGTCACCGCGTCGAGGGCGTCCGGTGCCACGTCGAGGACGTAGCCGGCGTCCGTCGTCGCGACGACGCCGCCGGTGGACCGGGACTCGCGGGCCGGCTCGACGGCGCGACGGAGGCCGGAGACGTAGGACTGCAGCGTGCCGAGCGCCCCGGGCGGGGCGTCGTCGCCCCACAGCTGGTCGACCAGCGCCGGGGCGGACACCGCGCGACCCCCGGCGAGCACGAGCGCGGCCAGCAGCGCGCGCTGCTTGCGCACGCCGAGATCGACCGGCCCATCGGCCCGACGCACCTCGATCGGGCCGAGGACCGAGATGTGCACGGCCGGGGAGCTTAGGGTTTCCGGCCGCTCACGAGGGGGCGCCGGCGCGCGGCACGGCCAGCGCCGCGACGACGCCGGCCCCCAGCACGGCCGCGGTGACGGCGAACGCCACCTGGAACGACGCCACGTCGGTGAGCCAGCCGGCGATCAGCGGGCCGGCGATGGCACCGAGGTCGGCGGCCATCTGGAACACCGCGACCACCCGCCCGCCGCGGGCCGGGCTGATGTCGCCGACGAGCGCCGCCGGGGCGCTGGCCAGCAGCGACGCCGCGAGGCCGAACAGCGCCATCGACAGCAGGAACGCCCCGATCGCCGGGGGGAGCACCAGGATCACGATCGATGCGGTGGCCACCGTCGAGCCGAGCACCAGCGAGGGCCGCCGGCCCCACCCGTCCACCAGCCGGCCCGACCGGAGCAGCCCCAGCGCCTGGGCGAGTGACCCGGCCAGCAGCCCGGCGCCGGCCCACGCGACGGTGCGCCCCAGCTCCTCGGTCACGTACAGCGGGACCAGCGAGTTGCGCACGCCGAACAGCACCCACCCGACGCCGAGGTTGGCGACCAGGGCGGCGATGTAGGCCCGGGACCGAAAGGCCGCGCGGAGGGAGACGGGCCCGGCGTCCAGGTCGGGACCGGTGTGCACCGGCGGCTCGTCCGGGTTCCTCGCCGTCGGTACCGAGCGGAGCAGCGCGACGGCCACCGCGCCGGCCACGAGCAGGAACCCGGCGTAGAGGAAGAACGGCAGCCGCGGGGACAGCTCGGCGAGCAGGCCGCCGGCCGCGGGGCCGGCGATGCCGCCGAGGATGAAGCCGCCCTGCCAGGTGGCCGCCGCGCGGCCCCGGTGCGAGGGCGGCGCCACCCGCAGCAGCAGCGACAGCGCGGCGACGGTGAACATCGCGCTGCCCACCCCGCCGGCCGCCCGGAGGCCGAGGAACACGGGGAAGGAGCCGGCCAGACCGGCCAGGCCCGTGGTGACCGCGACGATCAGCAGCCCGGCGGTCAGCACCCCCCGCTCGCCGAAGCGTTCGACCAGGGTGCCGCCGCTGAAGGCCGACACGAAGCGGAAGAAGGCGAAGGCGCTGACGGCCAGCCCGACCGCCGTCGTCCCGACGCCGAAGGCGCGCGCGAACAGCGGGATGGCCGGGGCGACGATGCCGAAGCCGAGCGCGACCACGAAGGCGATGACGGCGAGGACCCCGACCTCGCGGGGCATCCCGCCCCGCCCGAGGAGTCGCACGAGGCGCGATCCTCGCACGGGGCGCTCAGGTGGCGGCGAGAGCCCGCTCGAGCCCGTCGAGGATCAGGTCCAGGCCGTACTCGAACTCAGCGCCGTAGTCGTAGCCCGGCTGCAGCACGTGCGTGACGGTGAGCTCGGTGAGGTGCGGGTACCGGTCGGCGGCCATGCGGGCGAACATGGTCTGCGCGACCTCCGCTGCCTCTTCGGCGGTGTCGAAGGGGAGCGTCGCCTCCTGCAGCGCGAAGCCGTAGACGTAGCTGTCGATCGCGGAGAACGCGTGCGCGGCCAGCGGCACGGAGAAGCCGCCGGTGCGCAGCGTGCGCAGCACCGTGTCGTGGTGGCGCAGCGTCGCGGGGCCGGGGGAGGTGCGCGACGAGACCAGTGCCGTCGCCCACGGATGCCGGCGGAGCGCGGCCCGGGCCGAGATCGCGCGGTCGCGCATGGCCGGCCGCCACGCGGCGCCGTCGGGCGGCAGGGCGATCTCGGCGAAGACCAGGTCGGTCATGCCGTCGAGGAGGTCGCCCTTGTTCGCGACGTGCTTGTAGAGGGACATCGCCTCGACGTGCAGGGCCTCGCCCAGCCGGCGCATGGTCAGCGACTCGAGCCCGTGGGCGTCGGCGAGGGCGAGGCCGGCGGCCAGGACGCGCTCCCGGCTCAGCGGCAGTCGTCCGTTCGGGGGCACCATCCGCCACCTCCTCTCCTGAGCCGCGGGGCGCAAGCCTCTTGACGAGCTTACGTTGTAAGCGTAGGACTTACAACGTAAGCCACCCGATGCGAGGAGCACCCCGATGACCGCCAGCCAGCCCGCCCCGACCCGCCCGCCCGGCCACGGTGAGTCGACGATGACCGCGGCGGTGCAGGACAGGTACGGCGAGACGGGCGACGTGCTGCACCTCGCGCAGGTCGCGCGACCGACCCCCGGGCCCGACGAGGTCTTGCTCCGGGTGCACGCGGCCGGGGTCGACCGCGGCGTCTGGCACCTCATGGCCGGCGTGCCCTACGCGGTCCGGCTCACCGGCCTCCGCGCCCCGAGGAACCCGGTGCGGGGGCGCGAGGTCGCCGGCCGCGTCGAGGCGGTCGGGTCCGGGGTGTCCACGCTGCGCGTCGGTGACGAGGTGCTCGGCATCGGCAACGGGACCTTCGCCGAGTTCGCCACCGCCCGTGCCGCCAAGCTCGTGGCCCGCCCCGCGGCGCTCCCGGTCGAGCAGGCCGCCGTCATCGGGGTCTCGGCCACGACCGCGCTGCAGGCGGTGCGCGACCACGGTCGCGTGCAGGCCGGCCAGACGGTGCTGGTGCTCGGCGCGTCCGGCGGGGTCGGCTCCTTCGCCGTGCAGATCGCCAAGGCCTACGGCGCCGAGGTCACCGGCGTCTCCAGCACCGGCAAGCTTGACCTGGTGCGCTCGCTCGGGGCCGACCACGTCGTCGACTACACCCAGGGCGACGTCACGGCGGCGGGCCGGCGCTACGACGTCGTCGTCGACATCGGCGGCAGCCGGTCGGTGCGCACGCTGCGGCGGCTCCTCACGCCCACCGGCACGCTGGTCTTCGTCGGCGGCGAGGGCGGCGGACGGCTCCTCGGCGTCGGGCGCCAGCTCCGGGGCGTCCTGCTGTCCCCGTTCGTCCGGCAGCACCTGCGCATGTTCGTCGCGTCGGAGAATGCGGCCGACCTCGCCGAGCTCACCGACCTCATCACCGCCGGGACGGTGACCCCGGTGGTCGACCGCGCCTTCCCGCTCGCCGAGGCGGGCGCCGCGGTCCAGTACATGACCGACGGGCGGGCCCGCGGCAAGGTCGTCGTCACGGTGTGACCGCGCGTCCGGCCGTTTCCCTGGGTGGCGCGCTGCCCTAGCGTCGGAGGATGACCCAGCGCCTGGTGGTGATCGGAGGCGACGCCGCCGGGGGCAGCGCCGCCTCGCAGGCCAAGAAGCGGCGGAGCGACCTCGACGTCGTGATGTTCGAGCGGGGCCGCGCCACGTCCTACTCGGCGTGCGGCATCCCGTACTGGATCGGCGGCGCGGTCGCCAGCGAGCAGGCCCTCGTCGCCCGCACCCCCGACCAGCACCGGGCGGCCGGCATCGACGTCCGCATGCACACCGAGGTGGTGGGCATCGACCTGGACCGCCGCACGGTGCGGTGGCGGGAGCTCGACGGCGGTCGCGAGGGGGACGAGCCGTTCGACGACCTGGTCTACGCGACCGGCAGCGTGCCCATGCGCCCGCCGGTGCCGGGCATCGACGCCGCCGGTGTCTACGGCGTCCAGGTGCTCGACGACGGCGTGGCGCTGCGGGCCGAGCTCGACAGCGGGCGCGTCCAGCGGGTCGTCGTCGTCGGTGGGGGCTACATCGGTCTGGAGCTGGCGGAGGCGTGTCGCACCCGTGGCTTCGACGTGACGGTGGTCGACCTGTCCGCCACGCCGGTCGGCACGTTCGACCCCGACATCGGCGAGTTCATCGCCGACGCCGTGCGGGGGGAGGGGATCCACCTGGTGCTCTCCGACGGCGTCGCCGCCGTGGAGGTCGGCGCCGACGGCCGCGCCTGCGCCGTGGTCACCGCCTCCGGCCGGGAGCTGCCGGCCGACCTCGTCGTCCTCGGGCTCGGGGTCCGGCCGGACGTGCGCCTGGCGACGGAGGCCGGCATCCCGCTCGGCACGTCGGGGGGCGTCGCGGTCGACACGCGGCAGCGCACGCAGGTCGACGGTGTGTGGGCGGCCGGCGACTGCGTCGAGTCGCTGCACCGCCTGTCCGGGCAGCGCATGGTGGTCGCCCTCGGCACGCACGCGAACAAGCAGGGGCGCGTGGCGGGCATCAACATCGGCGGCGGGTACGCGACGTTCCCCGGGGTGATCGGCACGGCGATCACCAAGATCTGCGACACGGAGGCCGCGCGCACCGGGCTGTCCTCGCGCGAGGCCGAGCGGGCTGGCTACTCCTTCGTCACCGCCGTCGTCGACTCGACGACGCGGGCCGGCTACTTCCCGGGGTCCCGGCCGATCCGGGTCAAGATGATCGCCGAGCGGCGCAGCGGCCGGCTGCTGGGCGCCCAGATCGTGGGCAAGCAGGCCTCGGCGAAGCGGATCGACGCCCTGGCGATCTGCATCTGGAACGAGATGAGCGTCGACGAGATCCTCTCCCTCGACCTCTCCTACGCCCCGCCGTTCTCGCCGGTGTGGGACCCGGTGCTGATCGCGGCCCGCAAGGCGTTCGACGCCGTGGAGGCCGACGTCCGGTAGGACTGGGGGACCCGCAGCCGACCGACAGGAGACCGCGATGACCCGCACCGCAGCGGCCGAGGGCACGGTGGACGAGCTCATGGCGGAGCTGGCCGGGCTCGAGGACCCCCGCATCCGCGAGGTGAACGCCCGGCACGGCGACGACCACGGCGTGAACCTCGGCGCCCTCCGCGCGATCGGCAAGCGGCTGAAGATCCAGCAGGACCTCGCGCGCGAGCTGTGGGCGACCGGGGACTCCGCGGCGAGGCTGCTCGCGCTCCTGATCTGCCGCCCCACGGCGTTCGAGCGCGCGGAGCTCGACACCATGCTGCGCGAGGCGCGGACCCCCAAGGTCCAGGACTGGCTCGTGAACTACGTGGTCAAGAAGAGCCCGCACGCCGAGGAGCTGCGGCTCTCGTGGTCCGCCGACCCCGACCCAGCGGTGGCCGGCGCCGGCTGGGCGCTGACCAGCGAACGGGTGGTGAAGAAGCCCGAGGGCCTCGACCTCCCCGGACTGCTCGACGTCATCGAGGCCGAGATGAAGGACGCCCCGGACCGCCTGCAGTGGGCGATGAACACGTGCTTGGCCCAGATCGGGATCGAGCACGCCGAGCACCGGGCCCGGGCGATCGACATCGGCGAGCGCCTGCGCGTGCTCGAGGACTACCCGACGCCCCCGAACTGCACGTCGCCGTTCGCGCCCACCTGGATCACCGAGATGGTGCGCCGACGCGGCTAGCCGCCGCAGTCAGACGACGCAGTCAGACGACGGCCGGCTTCCACCCGCGCGGTCGGGCCACCTGCTCGCCCTCCCGCGGCGCCGGGACCACGGCCGCGTCCTGCTCGGGCAGCAGCCAGTCGACGTCGACCTCCTCGCCGCCGACGTTGCCGCTGTCCCAGGGCTCGCTGACCACCAGCGTGTGCAGCGTCGCCGGCGACAGCTGCGCGAGGTGGGCGCGCAGCGTGTCGTCGTCGGGCATGCCCGGCAGGCGCGGCTCGAGGCGGGTCCGGTTCTGCCGCATCCGCTGCATCAGCAGCTCGAGGTCCCGCTCGCCGTCCATGCCGCCGTCCATCCCGCCCTGCTCGCCCTCGGCGATGCCGCGGGCGACGAGGTCCTTGATCGCGACGGCGTGCCCGGCGTCGTCGGTGGTGACCATCTGCCGGAACGCCCGCGTCTTGTGCCGGTACTGCAGCATCGCCATCACGGCCTCGTGGCGGGTGAACGCCGAGTCGCGGAACGGGACGCCCCGCCAGTTCGCGGCCAGGCACCGGGCCAGCGAGACGGCCGAGGCGAGGCCGCTGTTGAGCCCGCGGCCGGGCCAGAAGTGGATCGCGTTGGCCGCGTCGCCCAGCAGGAAGCCGTACGTGCCGGGCGTCGTCGCCGTCCGGGGCAGCAGCTCGGCGGTGAACCGCGGGCGCTGCACCATGTCCAGCCGGAAACCGGTCACGGCCGAGAGGTCGGCCCCGGGGACGTCGAACATGCGCAGGCCCTCCTGCACGCGCTCCCACAGCGCCGAGCCCTTGAGGAGCGCGGGCAGGAAGAACGCGTTGTGCCCGGCGCAGTGGAACTCGCCCGACGGCCGGCGCTCGAGCAGGCATGGCGTGGACTGGATGCAGGGCGTGAACACCTGCCGCACCGGGTTGATCCCGACCGCCTCCACGGCTTCCTGGTCGGTCAGCCGCATGTTCAGGAAGCCCTCGCCGCGCAGCGAGTTGAGCAGGAAGCGGTTCTGGCTGACCGTCAGCAGGACCGACATGGGGTCGGGGAGCCGGGACTTCACCCGCAGGCCCAGCACCATGTCCTGCACCTGTCGGCCCTCGAGCCCGTAGAGGGTCATGTCGGCGGCGCCGAAGCGGTCGGCGAAGTGCTCGCGCGTGGTCGACCGGCCGCCCTCGCAGATGGCCAGCACGTGCGCGCCGGCGAGTTCCTCGTGGGCGGCGGTGGCGTCGAAGTTCTCGGGCACCAGCCGGATGTGGTCGGTCTTCTCGTCGAGGATCGCGAGCAGCTCGTCCTCGATGTAGGCGATCCGGATGTTGCGCGGCCCCTGGCCCTGGATGGAGTCGGGGCCGGCGGGCCACATCTCGGAGTAGGTGCCCGGCTGGAACAGGCGTGCCTGCACCTCGGGCGGCAGCTTGAGGAACTGCCGGCTCTGCACGGTGACGACCTGCTGGCGCCGGTTGTTGCCCATCTCGGGGTTCTGCCAGACGAACCGGCCGCCGTCCTCCGCCCACCGGCCGTCGTGGATGGTGATCGCCACGCGCGAACCGAGCAGGTGGTCGAGCAAGAGGGCGAAGCTCATGCCCACCGGGCCGCCGCCGGCGACCGTGACCCGGAGGACCGGTGGGGCGGCCGCGCCGTCGGCCTGCACCGGGGCCTGCACCAGGACGGTCGGGGAGTCCGACGTCTCGAACCGGAAGACCTCGTCGCCGATCGACACCTGGTCCCCGGGCCGGAGCGTCCGCTCGGTCACCCGCTCGCCGTTGACGTACGTGCCGTTGCCGCTGCCGAGGTCCTTCAGGACGCAGCCCTTCTTCCCCGGACGGAGCTCCGCGTGCATGCGCGACGCGGCCGGATCGGCGAGGACGATGTCGTTGCTGCTGCCACGGCCCAGGGTGAGCGGGCGGGCGGTGATCGGGAAGCTGCGGCCGGCCAGGTCACCCTGGACGCCGACGAGGCTGATGGTCATCGCTGGCTCCTCGAGCCGGGGTGGACCCGCGCTGCTGCCGGCGCTGCTGGCCGGCGTGGATCGACCAACGGTGGAGGGGGCGACGAACGGTGTCAACGGCCCCCGGCGCGAGCGCGCCGGCCGCCGCGACGGCCGGGCGCGGGGCAGGATGCTGACCTCGACGGATGCCGCGGGAGGTGGCCGAGCGCATGACGAACCGGACCCTGCTGCGCGGCGGGTGGGTGGTCACGATGGCCCCCGGGTCGGCGCCGTTCCGCGGTGACGTCCTGATCGAGGACGACGTCATCGCCGCGGTGGGAGTGCTCGGTGCGGTCGCGGACGCCGAGGTCGTCGACGCCCGGGACCGGATCGTGCTGCCCGGCCTGGTCGACACGCACCGGCACCTCTGGCAGAGCTCGCTCCGCGGCATCGCCGTCGACTGGACGCTGGGGCAGTACTTCGCCCGGATGCGGGGCCGGCTCGGGGGCCTGTTCGCGCCGGAGGACACCTACGCGGCCACGCTGCTCGGCGCCGTGGAGGCGCTGGACGCGGGCATCACGACCGTCGTCGACTGGTCGCACAACATCAACGGTCCCGAGCACGCCGACGCCGCCTGGCAGGCCCTGCTCGACGCCGGCGGCCGGGCGGTGTTCGCCTACGGCGCGAGCAACGCGCAGGCCCTCGGCGACCGCTCGCCCCACACCGGCGACGTCCGGCGGCTGCGGGAGGGCGTCGGCTCGGACGACACCGCACGGGTGACCCTCGGCATGGCCGTGCGCGGCCCGGAGTTCTCGACGCCCGAGCTCGCCGAGGCCGACTGGGGCCTGGCCCGCGCGCTCGGCCTCCCGGTGACCGTGCACGTCGGCGGCGGTCTGCGGGGCGCCGGACGGCACGTCGCCGACCTGGCGCGCCGGGGCCTGCTCGGGCCGGACACGACCTACGTCCACGCCACGATGCTGGCCGACGACGAACTGGACGCGATCGCCGCGGCCGGTGGTCGCGCGTCGGTCTCCCCGGAGGTCGAGGCCAACATGGGGCACGGGTACCCGGCCACGATGCGGCTCCGGGCGCGCGGGATCCCCACCGGGCTGTCCGCGGACGTGTGCACCTCCGTCGGCGGCGACCTGTTCGGTGGCATGCGGGTGGCGCTCGCGCTGGCTCGGGGTGCCGCCCACGCGTCGGCTCTGGCGGCGGGGGAGGCCCTCGCCGAGGTCCCGCTTCCCGCCGTCGACGTGCTGGCGATGGCCACGATCGAGAGCGCCCGCGCGATCGGCCTCGACGACCGGACCGGCAGCCTGGAGCCCGGCAAGCAGGCCGACGTCCTCCTGCTGCGCACCGACACCCCGAGCCTGGCGCCGGTCAGCGACCCGGTCGGCGCGGTCGTGCTGGCCTCCGGCGTCCGTGAGGTCGACGGCGTGCTGGTGGCCGGGCGGTGGGTCAAGCGCGAGGGACGGTTCGTCCACCGCGACCTGTCCGCGGTCCTGGACCGGGCCACCCGCTCGCGCGACCGCCTGCTCGATGCCGTGCGGGACGAGCCCTGGTGCCCACCTGCCGCCGTGTCATCGAGGGCCCGGTGACCGCAGGGCCCTGCGGGAGGCCCCGACCATCGCCTACCGTGCCGCCGACGAGAACGCGACGCACGACGTCGGATTGGGGAGGCGCGCCATGACGGAGGGCACGTCCGCGGCCGCACACCGGCCGCCCCCGTGGCTGCGCCGCGCTCTGCTCTACGTGCTCGCCGCGGTGGCCGCCTACCAGGCCGCGGTGTGGATGTTCCAGTCGCTGCGCGACTTCCTCGGGCTGCTGTTCCTGGCCTGGATCTTCGCGATCAGCGTGGAGCCGATCGTCCATCGCCTCGAGCGACGCGGCATGCGCCGAGGACTGGCGACCGGCCTGGTCATGTTCGGCCTGGTCGCGCTCCTGATCGCGTTCATCGGGGTCTTCGGGGCACTGCTGGTGGATCAGCTCGGGCAGCTGATCCGGTCGGCCCCCGACGTCGTGCGCAGCGTCGTGTCCTGGGCCAACGACACGTTCGACACGGACTTCCAGGCCGGCGACGTCGCCGACGCGCTCCAGCTGACGCCCGATCGGATCCAGAACCTGGCGCAGGACCTCACGCCCAACCTCGTCGGCTTCGTCACCGCCACCATCGGGGCGGTGTTCCAGGGCTTCACCCTGCTGCTGTTCGCCTATTACATGTCCGCCGAAGGGCCCAAGCTCCGGGACACGGTCTCCAGCCGGTTCCCGCCCCGGCAGCAACGGGTGATCTCGACGGTCTGGACCATCGCCATCGAGAAGACCGGCGGGTACGTCGTCTCGCGCCTGGTGCTGGCCGCGCTCAGCGCGGTCGTGACGGGGATCTTGCTGTCCGTGCTCGGCGTGCCCTACTGGCTGCCGTTGGCCATCTGGACCGGCTTCGTGTCGCAGTTCATCCCGACGATCGGCACCTATCTGGCCATCATCCTGCCGGCGCTGATCGCCCTCGCGGACCAGCCGAGCGACGCCGTCTGGGTGCTGGTTTTCGGCACGGTCTACCAGCAGATCGAGAACTACATCCTGGCGCCGCGCGTGACGGCGCGGACGGTGTTCATCCACCCCGCGGTCGCGTTCGGTGCGGTGATCGTGGGCGCATCCCTCTTCGGTCCGCTCGGCGGCCTGGTGTCGATCCCGGTGGTCGCCGCCATCGAGGCCGTCGTCCAGACCTACGGTCGCCGCTACGAGCTCGTGGGCGACGACGGTGGACGCGACGACGGGTCAGCCGCCGGTGCGGCAGGCTCCGGTCGAGCTCGACCGGAGTCCGTCCCCGGCGCCTGACCCGGCGGGTCAGTCCGCCTTCCGGCGGCCGATCTTCGAGCCCAGCCACGTGAGCGGGTCGTACCTGCGGTCCACCACGCGCTCCTTCAGCGGGATGATCCCGTTGTCGGTGAGGTGGATGCCCTCGGGGCACACCTCGCTGCAGCACTTGGTGATGTTGCAGTAGCCCAGGCCGAAGTCGTCCTGCGCGGCGTCGCGGCGGTCCTCGGTGTCGAGCGGGTGCATGTCGAGCTCGGCCAGCCGGATCATGAACCGCGGGCCGGAGAACGCCGCCTTGTTGCCCTCGTGGTCGCGGATGACGTGGCAGGTGTCCTGGCAGAGCCAGCACTCGATGCACTTGCGGAACTCCTGCGAGCGCTCGACGTCGACCTGCATCATCCGGTGGTTGCCGTCGGCGTCGCGCGGTTGCGGGGCGAAGGCGGGGATCCGCGCGGCCTGCTCGTAGTTGAACGAGACGTCGGTGACGAGGTCGCGGATGACCGGGAAGGTCCGCAGCGGGGTGACGGTGATGACCTCGGCCTCGGTGAACGTGCTCATCCGGGTCAGGCACATCAGCCGCGGGCGCCCGTTGATCTCGGCGCTGCACGAGCCGCACTTGCCGGCCTTGCAGTTCCACCGGACGGCGAGGTCCCCGGCCTGGGTGGCCTGCAGCCGGTGGATGATGTCGAGCACGACCTCGCCCTCGTTGACCTCGACGGTGAAGTCCTGCAGGTCGCCGCCGGACGCGTCCCCGCGCCACACGCGGAACCGGGCGTCGTAGCTCATGCCAGCTCCTCGAAGACCTCGGCCAGGTCGTGCGGCATCACGGGCAGCGGCTGTCTGCGGACGGTGACCGCACCGTCGGGGGACCGCTCGCAGATCAGGTTGATCTTCGCCCACTCCGCGTCGGCGGCCGGGAAGTCGTCGCGGGTGTGGCCGCCCCGGCTCTCCTCCCGTTCGAGCGCCGCCTTGGCCACGCACTCGCTCACCAGCAGCATGTGCGGCAGGTCCAGCGCCAGGTGCCAGCCCGGGTTGTACTGCCGGTGGCCCTCGACGGAGAGGTTCGCGACCCGCACCTTGAGCTGCTCGATCCGCTCCAGCGCCTGCTCGATCTCCGACCTCGTGCGGATGATCCCCACCAGGTCGTTCATCGTCTGCTGCAGGTCGTGCTGCACCGCGTACGGGTTCTCGCCGCCGTCCCGCTCGAACGGCGCGAGCGCGGCCCGACCCGCGTCCGCGAGGGCCTCCTCGGCGACCTCCACCCGGGCGCCGGACAGCTTCGACGCGTGTTCGGCGGCGGCCACCCCCGCCCGCCGCCCGAACACCAGCAGGTCCGACAGCGAGTTGCCGCCGAGCCGGTTGGACCCGTGCATGCCGCCGGCCACCTCGCCCGCGGCGAACAGGCCCGGGATGCGCGCCGCCTCGGTGTCGGGGTCGACCTCGACACCGCCCATCACGTAGTGGCAGGTGGGGCCGACCTCCATGGGCTCGGCGGTGATGTCGACGTCGGCCAGCTCCTTGAACTGGTGGTACATCGAGGGCAGCCGCTTGCGGATGTAGTCGGCGTCGCGGCGCGAGGCGATGTCGAGGAAGACGCCGCCGTGCGGGGAGCCGCGACCGGCCTTGACCTCGCTGTTGATGGCGCGGGCGACCTCGTCGCGGGGGAGGAGCTCCGGCGGGCGCCGGTTGTTCTTCTTGTCGGTGTACCAGCGGTCGGCCTCGTCCTCGGTCTCCGCGGTCTCCTTGCGGAAGAAGTCGGGGATGTAGTCGAACATGAACCGGTTGCCCGACGAGTTCTTCAGGATGCCGCCGTCACCGCGGACGCTCTCGGTGACGAGGATGCCCTTCACCGACGGCGGCCAGACCATCCCGGTGGGGTGGAACTGGACGAACTCCATGTTGACCAGGGAGGCGCCGGCCTGCAGCGCCAGCGAGTGGCCGTCGCCGGTGTACTCCCAGGAGTTCGACGTCACCTTCCACGCCTTGCCGATGCCCCCGGTGGCCAGCACCACCGACGGCGCCTGCCAGGCGACGAACCGGCCGGACTCGCGCCAGTAGCCGAACGCCCCGGTGATGCCTCCTTCCCGGCCCGCCCCACCACCCTCGGTCAACAGCCGGGTGACCGTGCACTCCATGTACACGTCGATGCCGAGCGCCACCGTGCGCTGCTGCAGGGTGCGGATCAGCTCGAGCCCGGTGCGGTCGCCGACGTGGGCGAGCCGGGCGTAGCGGTGACCGCCGAAGTCGCGCTGGCTGATCAGGCCCTCGGGGGTACGGTCGAACAGCGCACCCCAGTCCTCGAGCTCGCGGACCCGGTCGGGCGCCTCCTGCGCGTGCAGCTGGGCCATGCGCCAGTGGTTGAGCATCTTCCCGCCGCGCATGGTGTCGCGGAAGTGCACCCGCCAGTTGTCCTCGGGATAGAGGTTGGCCATGGCGGCGGCGATGCCGCCCTCGGCCATCACGGTGTGCGCCTTGCCGAGCAGGGACTTGCAGACGACGGCGGTGCGCGCGCCCGCCTCGTGGGCTGCGATCGCGGCCCGCAGGCCCGCACCCCCCGCCCCGACGACGACGACGTCGTAGTCGTGCCGCTCCAGATCCATCAGTGGAACCCCATGTTCAGAAGAAGCGGAGGTCGGAGATCGTGCCGGTGGCCAGCAGGAAGACGTAGAAGTCGGCGAACGCGACGCTGAACAGCGACGCCCAGGCGAACTGCATGTGCCGGCCGTTGAGCCGCGACACCAGCCCCCACGCCTTGTAGCGCAGCGGGTGCCGGGAGAAGTTGTTGATCCGGCCGCCGACGATGTGCCGGCACGAGTGGCACGACACCGAGTAGAGGAACAGCAGCACCGCGTTGGCCAGCAGGATCAGGGTGCCGAGCCCCATGTGGCCCCACGCGCCGGTCTCGTCCCGGAACGCCAGCACGGCGTCGTAGAAGAGGATGACGTTGATGACCAGGGCGGCGTAGAGCGCGTACCGGTGGATGTTCTGGCCGAGCAGGGGCAGCCGCGTCTCACCGGTGTAGCGCCGGTGCGGCTCGGCGACCGCGCAGGCCGGCGGGGACAGCCAGAAGGACCGGTAGTAGGCCTTCCGGTAGTAGTAGCAGGTCATCCGGATGCCCAGCGGGAAGATCAGGATGTAGAGCGCCGGGGAGATCCAGGTCGGCCCGGTGAAGAGCTCCGGGAAGGTGTCGCCCTCGCACGCCGTGGTGATGCACGGCGAGTAGAAGGGGGAGATGTAGGGCTCGGCGAAGTAGTGGGCGTTCTGGAACGCCCGGAACGTCGCATAGACGATGAACAGCACCAGCGCGACGACGGTGAGCAGCGGCTGGAGCCACCACCGGTCGGTGCGCAGGGTGCGGGCGGCGATCGCCGCCCGGCGCGGGGCGGGCCCCCCGGAGCCGCGGCCCGGGGTGACGGCCCCGGTTCCGCGTGGAGCGGTGGCCGTCACCGGACCCTGCGGCCCGGCGAGTCCATCGCCTGGTCGAAACCGTCGTCGTAGGCAGCCGCCTCGAACGAGGCGCGGTAGGGGTCGTGCACCGGTCGGGGCGGCACGCCGACCACCAGTGTGAGGTCCTCGCGCAGCCGAGCGATGTCCACTCGCAACCGGCGCGAGTCGACCGTGTCCCTGAAGTGCCCCGTCACCGCGGCGCAGGCCCGCTCCAGGGCGTCGATCGCCCCGCGGGCTGCTGCCACGTCCTGCTCCAAAGACATTCCTGCCCCCAGAACGCTCCCGGCCGCCGTCGTTGGCGACCGACCGAAGAAGACCACGAACCCGGCTCACGGGGAAGAGGGCGCGGTGACTGATGTCACAGGCAGTGCTCACTTCTCGTACGCACAGCCGCCGATCCACCCAGCGGACCGCCTCCCCAGCCCGTCCGCGGCGGTCAGTCCTCCGGCGGGCGGCGTCCCCACGCGGACACGAGCGGCGGGGTCGTCAGATCGAGGCGGCCGTCAGCGACGAGAGCGATGTAGGCGTCGACGTCCTCGGCGCTCAGGTGCCCGCGCTGGACGATCTCGTCGCGGATCTGGCGTGCGTTCGCCTGGTCGAGCGCGGCCACCGTGGGCAGGGCCACGGCGAAGTAGGCGTCGGCCTGTACGTCGACCAGACCGGCCGCCCGCATCAGCCGCGGCAGGCGCCGACCGAACCGCGGGTCGGCGCCGTGTTCCCGCAGCAGCGCCCGGAACTCGCCCTTCACCGTGTCCGCCAGGCGCTGCTCCGGGCCGTCCTCGTCGGGAGAGGGCCACTGCAGCAGGAGGACGTCGTAGTCCTCGACGAGGAGCCAACCACCCGGGCGCAGCGCCGAGACCATGCGCGTGAGGGCCTCCTCGCGCGCGACGACGTGGCTGAGCACGAGCCGCGCGTGCACCAGGTCGAACCCGGCGCCGGGCGGATCGTCACGGGCCACGTCCTGCTGGACCACCTCGACATCGCCACCGGCCCGGCCGGCGAGCCACCGCGTGTCCAGATCGGTCGCCACCACCAGGCCCCCCGGCGCCACCCTGGCGGCGAGCGCATCGGGGATCGAGGGACCGCCCGCGCCGACCGCCCAGCACCGCCAACCGGGTGCCGGGCCCAGGGCGTCCACGTGCCGGAGGGTGACCTCGTCGAAGACCGCGCCGAGCGCGGCGAAGCGCAGCTCGGCCTCTGCCGCCCGGTTGTCGAGGAGGTACGCGTCGGTGGCCACAGGGCGGCTCCCAGGTTCTCGGGCCGGAGAACCCGGCCCGATGGACGCAGTGTTCACCCCCCGCCGGCCGGAACGCCAGGGTCCCGGTAGGCCGGGGAACGACACCCGGGCGAGGATGGGCGGGTGACGGACACCGAACGGGCATACGATGTCGTGGTCTACGGGGCGTCGGGCTTCGTCGGCCGGTTGCTCGCCGCCTACCTGGCCGAGCACGCGCCGGCTGACGCCCGCATCGCGCTGGCCGGCCGGTCGCGCGCGCGGTGCGAGCAGGTGCGGGCCGGGCTGCCCGCCGCGGCCCGTGACTGGCCGGTGCTCGAGGCCGACTCCACCGATACCGCCTCGCTCGCGACGCTGGCCGCGAGCACCCGGGTCCTGGCCACGACCGTCGGCCCGTACGCGCGGTACGGGATGCCGGTCGTCGAGGCCTGTGCCCGCGCCGGCACCCACTACGCCGACCTCACCGGCGAGGTGCTGTTCGTCCGCGACGCGATCGACCGGGTCGACGCCGTCGCGAAGGGGAGCGGCGCCCGCATCGTGCACGCCTGCGGTTACGACTCGATCCCCTCGGACCTCTCGGCCTTCCTGCTGGCCGAGCGGGCCCGGGCCGACGGCGCCGGCGGGCTGCGCGACGTGCGGCTCGTCGCGACGCTCAAGGGCGGCCTCAGCGGCGGGACGATCGACTCGATGCGCGCCCAGCTCGAGGCGCTGCAGCAGGACCCGTCCCGGCGTCGCGTCGTCGGCGACCCGTACGCGCTGAGCCCCGACCGGGCCGCCGAGCCCGACACCCGCCAGCCGCGGGACGCCGGGCCACCGGCCCGGACGCCCGACGGCCGGTGGACGGCGCCGTTCGTGATGGCGCCGTACAACGCCCGGATCGTCCGGCGCAGCAACGCCCTGCAGGACTGGGCGTACGGGCGGTCGTTCAGCTACGGCGAGGTGATGGGCTGCGGGCGCGGCCCCGTCGGCGCGATCACGGCCGCCGGCGTCACCGGGGGGCTGGTCGGGGCGCTGGCGGCCATGGCCTTCCCGCCCACCCGGGCGCTGCTGGACCGGGTGCTGCCCGCACCGGGCTCGGGCCCCGGCGAGGACGCCCGCGTGAACGGCTGGTTCCGGATGGTCGTCGACGCCGGGACGGAGTCGGGACGGCGCTACCGGGCCACGGCCGGGGGATCCGGCGATCCCGGCTACGCCGCGACGGCGGTCATGCTCGGGGAGAGCGCCCTGGCCCTCGCCCTGGACGGCGACCGGCTGCCCGACCGGGCCGGCTCGCTCACCCCGGCCACGGCGATGGGGAACGTGCTGGTCGAGCGGCTGCGGGCCGCCGGGCACACATACGAGGTCGCGCCGGCCTGACCCCGCCGGCCGGGCCTCAGCCGGTGAGCTCGAGGACCTGCATCGTGTCGGCGCGGACCTCGGCGAGCAGCGCGGGGTCCTCGGCCAGGCGGCGGCCGTAGGAGGGGATCGCCTCCTGGAGGGCCGGGCGCCAGGCCGGGATGCGGTCGGGGAAGCAGCGCTCGAGGAGGGCCAGCATCGCCGAGACGGCCGTGGACGCACCCGGGGAGGCGCCGAGCAGGCCGGCGATGCTGCCCTGGCCGCCGACCACCAGCTCGGTGCCGAACTGGAGGACGCCGCGACCGGTGTGCGGGTCCTTCTTGATGACCTGGACCCGCTGGCCGGCGGTGATCAGCTCCCAGTCGTGCTGCTCGGCGGTCGGGACGAAGTCGGTGAGCGTCTCGTGCCGCGCGTCCTGGGAAGCGAGCAGCTCCCGCACCAGGTAGGCGGTGAGCGGGATGTTCGCGGCGCCGGCGGCCAGCATGGGGCCGAGGTTGCCCGGGCGGACGCTCTTCGGCAGGTCGAGCAGGGAGCCGGCCTTGAGGAACTTGGGGGAGAAGCCCGCGTACGGACCGAAGAGCAGCGAGTGGTCGCCGTCGATCAGGCGCAGGTCCAGGTGCGGCACCGACATGGGCGGGGCGCCGACGGCGGCCTGGCCGTAGACCTTGGCCTGGTGGGCCGACACCAGCTCGGGGGAGTTGGTGCGCAGGAACCGGCCGCTCACCGGGAAACCTCCGAACCCGGCGATCTCCGGGATGCCGGCGCTCTGCAGCAGCGGCAGGGCACCGCCCCCGGCGCCGACGAAGACGAAGCGGGTGCGCACGACCCGGCGCTCCCCGGTGCGCTGGTCGCGGACGCTGACGATCCACCGGCCGTCGGTGTCGCGGTCGAGGCGCTGGACCCGCTGCTCGCAGAAGACCGTGGTGCCCCGCTGCGCGGCGTCCTCGAGCATCAGCCGGGCGAGGGACCCGAAGTTGACGTCGGTGCCGGCGGTGGACCGGGTGGCCGCCACGACCTCCCGCGGGTCGCGGCCGGCCATCATCAGCGGGAGCCATGACGCGATCTCGTCGGCGTCGTCGGAGTACTCCAGGCCCTCGAACAGCGGGTGGGCCGCCATCGCGTCGTGTCGGGCCCGCATGTAGCGGCGGCCCTGCTCGCCGGTGACGAAGCCGATGTGCGGGACCGGGGTGATGAACTCCTTCGGCGCCCCCGTCATGCCGCCGCGTACCAGGTGCGACCAGAACTGCCGCGACACCTGGAACTGCTCGTTGATGGTGGCGGCCTTGGTGGGGTCGACCCGGCCGTCGGGGCCGGCGGGCGTGTAGTTCAGCTCGCACAGCGCCGCGTGCCCGGTGCCGGCGTTGTTCCAGGCGTCGGAGCTCTCGGCGGCCACGTCGGGCCCGGCCTCGAAGACCGAGACGTGCCAGTGCGGCGCGACGACGCCGAGCAGCGCGGCCAGGGTGGCGCTCATGATGCCGCCACCGATGAGGACTACGTCGGGGTTCGCGCTGTCGGGCACGGGGGAGGACGTCACGGCTCGCTCTCTGGCTTCGACCTGGGGAGGGGCGCGGATCGCGCCGTCCTCCTGATCGTCGGTCGGGACCGGGCCGGACCACCAATGCGACCGGTGTGAGCTTTCCCAACTGCGTGATCTGCACCATGACGAGCCCCGGACCACCGAGGGCGTACTCACCCGACCGGGCGACGGGCCAGCATCCGCGCGATCGCCGGACCCACCCCGGAGGGGTCGGGGACGACGGCGGCGACGTGCCCGTCGGGGCGCAGCACCCACGCCTCGTCGGGCCGAGCCCCGAGCGTCGCGGCGAGCAGGCCGCCGCCGTCGAGGTCGCGGATCCGGTGCACGGCGACCGGGACGTCGGCCGGCACCGACACTCGGCCCGGGGCGACGTCGTCGCCGAGCAGCACGGTGACGCCGTCGCGGGCCAGCCGGCGCAGCCGGTCGAGGTCGAGGCGGTCGGGCACGGTCACCGGGCAGTCGGGCACCAGCACCCCCGGGGCCGGGACGGGCACGTCGCCCTTGGGTGGCCGGCCCGGGAAGGGACGGCGGTCGTCGGGCGTGGTCAGGGGCGAGTCGACGTACCAGAAGGGTTCGGCCAGCCGTCCGGAGTCCACCTGCGCGCGGGCCGCGGGGTCGGCCCGCGCCCGCTCCAGGACGTCGCGGCGGTGCCGGGCCTCCTCGTCGGTGCGGGGCACGAGGAACCGCATCGTGGCGGTCGTGACGTCGAGGTTCTCCAGGGCCGCGGCGTGCCGCTCGGCGTGGTAGCTCTCCAGCAGCGACTCGGGGGCCCAGCCGCGCAGCACGAAGGCGATCTTCCACGCGGCGTTCTCGGCGTCGAGCACCCCGGAGTTCAGCCCCCGGGCGCCGAACGGGGAGACGAGGTGGGCGGCGTCGCCGGCGACGAGGACCCGGCCCACGCGCATCCGGTCGACCACGCGCGACGAGAAGCGGTAGACCGACTTCCACACGATCTCGTAGGGCCGGTCGCCGACCACCTGGCGGATGCGGCGGTCGAGGCCGCCGGAGGATTCCTCGGCGGCGAGGTCGAAGTCGGGCGGCACCTGCCAGTCGATCCGGAAGGTCGAGTCCGGGCAGGGATGGATGAGCACCTGGCGGCCCGGGTTCCACTCGGGGTCGAACCAGAAGCGGCGCTCGGTCTCCCAGCCGGGCAGGTCGGTGCGGATGTCGCAGATGAGGAAGCGGTCGTCGAAGCTCTCGCCGTCGAACGAGAGCCCGAGCGCACCGCGCACCGCGTCGCACCGTGAGCCGGAGCAGGTCACGGCGTAGGACCCGGCGACGGCGACCGACCCGTCGGGCGTCGCGCAGGTCACGGTGACACCCGCCCCGTCCTGCTCGATCCCGGTGATCGCGTGTCCCCAGCGGACGTCGATCAGCGGCTGCGCCGCGATGCGCTCGTCGAGCAGCCGCTCGGTCTCCGACTGCGAGATGTTCACGAACGGGGGGAACGGGGACCGGCCGCGGTCGACGAAGGAGAAGCTGAACACCTCGGCGTCGCGGTGGAAGGTGCGCGCTGTCGTCCAGGTGACCCCGCGGGCGGCGACCGCGGCGCCCACACCCACGGCGTCCCAGACGTCGAGGACGTCGCGTTGCTGGCAGATCGCCTTGCTGCCGACCAGGTCCCGGGCCGGGCGCGCGTCGAGCACCACCACCGGCAGCCCCCAGCGGGCCAGCAGCAGCGCCGTGGTCTGGCCGACCGGCCCGCAGCCGAGGACCAGCACCGGCGCGGGGCCCGGGATGCCCACGCCGGGTCAGCCCTGCAGCTCGTCCCAGACCTGGCGGTCGCGCTGCGCCGTCCAGATCACCGGCCGCTCGATGCCGTCGAGCTCGTCCCAGAGCCGCGCGACGTCGAAGGGCAGGCAGTGCTCGAAGATCGGCCAGTGGCCGAACGTCGGGGCCAGCGCCTCATGGGTGGCGTGGAACGCGTCCTTCAGGGAGCCGCCGGAGCGGTGGGCGGCGCCGACGGTGCGCTGCATCGTCAGCAGGAAGTCGCGGGTCTGCTCGACCGCCGCGTCGACTTCCTCGCGGCCGCGGGCGATCGCGCCACGGCCGCCGATCAGCTGCCGCGCACCGAGGGCCTTGACCCGGTCGAGCGTCCCCGCCGCCCAGTCGAAGTGGAACGCGTCGCCGGTGTAGAGCGCGGCCTGGGACTCCACGAGGTCGCCGGCGAAGACGATCTGCTCCTTGGGCAGCCACGCGACGATGTCGCCCTCGGTGTGCCCGCGTCCCAGGAACTGCAGCACCAGCTCCCCGCGGTCGCCCCCGAGCTCGATGGTGAGCGTGTCCCGGAACGTCATGGTCGGCCAGGTGAGCCCGGGGATCGAGTCGGGCTCCTCGAACAGGCGCGGCATCCGGCCGTACTCGCTCTCCCAGTCCTGCTGACCCCGCTCGGCGATCAGGGCCTTCGTCTGCTCCGAGCTGACGACGACCTCCGCGTCGAACGCGCTCGCGCCGAGCACGCGGACGGCGTGGTAGTGGCTGAGCACCAGGTAGCGGACCGGCTTGTCGGTGTGCTCGCGCAGGCGGGCGAGCCAGCGGCGGGCCGCGACCGGCGTGGCGAGCGCCTCGAAGCACACGAGGAAGTCCTCGCCCTCGATGGCGCCGACGTTGGGGTCGCCGTCGGCCGTGAGCGCGTAGACACCGTCGGCGAGCACCTCCAGGGTCTGCTCCTTGACGCCGAGATCGGCGGAGGACGCGAACGGCTTCGCTGCCATGCGGGGCTCCTGGTGCAGACGGAATCGTGCAGTGGGAACGGTTCCACAGTGCCAGGGACACGGTAGGGCCGCGCAAGGGTGCGAGGCCGGCGTCGCCCCGTCCCGTGCGCCTCCCTAAGGCTCTGGTGCGGGCAGCTCCGGTACCGGATGGTCGCGGAATGACCAACTACGTGCTCGTGCACGGTGGTTTCGTCGGCGGCTGGTACTGGCAGGAGGTGGCCGACCTGATGCGGTCGCACGGTCACCGGGTCGAGGTGATCGAGCAGCTGCCCAGTGCCGGGCCGGAGCCGGCCGCGCTCGGCGATCTCGCGGCCGACGCGGACCTCGTGCGCTCGGTCGTGGCGGCCGTGGGCGAACCCGTCGTCCTGGTGGGGCACTCGTACGGCGGCATGGTCGTCACGGAGCTCGCCGACGACCCGGCGGTCGCGCACGTCGTCTACCTGAGCGCGTTCTGGCCGCAGCGCGGGCAGTCGGTCGACGACTTCCTCGGTGGTCAGCTGCCTGACTGGATCGTGCCGCACCCCGACGGCACCGTGACGGTGACCGAGGATCTCGACGTCGCCAGGAAGGCGTTGTGCGCCGACATCGACGCGACGACCGCCGCGGCCAACCTGCGACGCTTCGTGCCCCAGTCGGTCTCCAGCCTGCAGGCCGCCAGCACCGGACCGGAGCGCACGCACCCCGCGACCTACATCATCTGCGAGCAGGACAACGCGATCCCGCCGGCGGCCCAGGAGCAGATGTCGTCCGGCGCCGACCACGTCGAGCGTCTGGACAGCTCGCACCAGGCCATGGGGTCGATGCCTGCGAGCCTGGCGGCGCTCCTGGAACGCACGTCCTGACCGCCCTCGCGGATCGACGCTAGAGCCGGGTGACGGTGAGCCGGACCGAGCCGCGGTTGTTGCCGTAGAAGCCCCACGCGTCGTTCGGGAAGGCGTGCAGGTAGCCGGGCCGCTCCACCCGCGCCGTCGCGCCCGTCCCCACGAGCAGGTGCTGGTCCTCGTGGCGGGTCTTCCCGGCGGCGTCGGTCTCCTCGTTGGCGACGGCCGCGATCAGCGACAGCCACGGCAGCGCCGGCTCCCGCCGGGCGCCGAGCACCTCGGCGTCGGGGTTGTTCAGCAGCCGGCGGAGCGCGTTCTGACCGATGCCGACGAGCCGGCTGAGCGTCCCCCCGGAGTGGTGCAGGCCCGAGGACTCGCCGTCCGGCCCGCTGGGGTGCCCGGCGCTCTGCCAGCGACCGCTCGCGGTGATCCGGTAGCGACCGGGCTCGAGCCAGAGGCCGGTGGCGGTCCACACCTGGTCGGCCGGCACCGTGACCGTGGCGTCGTCGCCGGGGCGGCTCAGCGTCCTGGTGCGGCGGTAGCCGGACGCCTGCTGGCGCTCGTACGCCGACGCGGCGACGCGGGGGTCCGGTTGCCGGTGGTCTACCCGCGGCACCGCCCGGGGCCGCGGCTGCATCACGACCTCCATCGCCGCGGCGGCCGGCCCCCGCCATCCACCGTGCAGCGCACCACCGGCGTCGGGCCGGAAGCCGCGGAACCGCCCGCGGTCGAAGACCAGGCCGACGGCGTCCGTGGCCTCGCGCATCATCCAGTCCAGTGCGCCGTCGCTGAGCCCCTTGTCCGCGTGCCCTCCGCCGACGTCGCTGTGGTCGCCCGGGAACCAGACCTGTTGCACGTCCTGCCCCGAGGCGACGTCGCGCCACAGGGTGGGCCGGAAGGGACCGCGCATCTCGTCGAGGGCCACGGCGTGGCGGGCGTGCGGGATGTGCCGGTTCAGCACGACGTCGAGGAACTCGTACCGCTTGCGCGAGCCGGTGAGATCGGGGACGCCGACGTAGGCGGGGATGCCGAGGGCGCCGACGGTGTCCCAGACGCCGATGAACGCGACGGGGATGTCGGGGTCCCCGGCCCGGTAGGCGAACCGGAGCCCGGCGCTCCACGACGTGTCGTCCGGTGCCGCGCGGGCGGTCCGGTACCGCGCGTACGCCCGGGCCACCGCGTCGTCGATCCCGCCGGCGTCCAGGCCGTTGCCGTCGACCAGGCCGACCCGGCCGATCATGCCGGCGAGGCTGCGCGCGGTGTAGGCGCCGCGGCTGAACCCGAAGACGGAGATGCGGTCGCCCCGGCGGAACTGCCGCACCAGCCAGCGGTAACCGTCGGTGATGGACCGGTCGAGGCCCGCGCCGGTGAGCCCGCCGCGCAGCACGTCCACGGGATTGCGGGAGACCCCCACGCCCCGCACGTAGAGGGGCTGCGGGTCGCCGGCCGCCGGGACGATCGCGGCGTGCAGGCGGCTCACGTTGCTGTGCGCGGCCACGCTCTGCCACGTGCCGTCGCAGCAGACGACGAGGTGCGCCATCGCTATCTCCCTGGCGTCTGCTCGGTGACCGGGCGGACGGCGCCGGTGCGCCGCCGCCCGGCCGGGCGACTCACTCGCGGACGGCGACCACCTGGACGACGTCCTCGTCGGCCTGCTCGTCGGCGCGCTGGTCCGCGTCGGTGGCCACCCGGTTGGACTCGAAGGTCGTGGACCCGCGGTTGCCGCGGCCGGACCGCTGCGCCGGCGGGCGGGCCGGGGCCGGCAGGGCGGCCGGATCGGCGCGGCCCCACTCGCTCTCGATGTCGCTGAGCAGCGCCTCCAGGTACGACCGCAGCTGGACCCGGCAGGCCTGGCCGAACGCCTTGAGGTAGGCGACCTGCTCCTCGAGCTCCTCGACGCTGCGCTCGCCACCGTCGGCCGTGGCCGGGGCGGGCCCCATCTTGGCGGCGGCCTCCTGGGCGGCCTGGATGATCGCGCCGGCGGTCTCCCGGGCCTCCCGGGTGACCTCCTCGTACTGGGACCGCGCCTCGGCAGTCACCTGACGGCTGAACTCCTCCGCCTCGGCGACGTAGTTGTCGGCGGTCAGCTGCGCGCTGGAGAGGATCCGCACCGCCTGCTCGCTCGGAGCCACCTGGGCGACGTGGCCCTCCACCTGGGCCTGGAGCGCGTGCACCTGGTCGCGGAGCTCGGCCTTCTCCTCGATCAGCCGGCTCATCTCCTCGGCGACCCGGCTCAGGACCCGGTCGACCTCGGCGTCGACGTACCCGGGCTTGAGCATCGACGCGCGGCTGAACTGCACGTGGTGCAGGTCGGCCGGGGACAGCCGCCGCTCGGGCTGGGGGTGCTGCTCTGGCTGGGGGTGCTGCATGGGTTGTGCGTGCTGCATGGGCTGGGGCTGATCCTGCGCGGTCTCGTGCTGTCCGCTGGTCATTCGGTCACCTCTCCGTCAACACTGGGCCCCATCCGGCTGGGGGCGAAGACCTCGCTGTGCAGTCGTCGTTGCGGCACCCCGTGCTGCAGGAGCCGCGAGACGGTGTCGTCCACCATCGGGGCAGGCCCGGCGACGCAAACCTCCCGGCTCAGCCAGGGTCCGTGGCGCAGCACCACGTCGCCGATGTCGCCGTGCTCCAGCGACGAGATCTTGTCATCCGACACGGCGACGGTGACGGTCAGCCAGGGGTTCTCCTGCTCGAGCCGCCGGAGGTCGGTCGCGTCGTAGAACTGGTCCTCGGTGCGGAACCCGACGTACAGGTCCACCCGCCGGGCCGGCCCGTGCCGGGCCACCTGGTCGACGAGCGCCTTCATGGGGGCCAGCCCCATGCCGCCGGCGACCAGCAGCAGGTCGCGGTCCGAGTCGGCCTCCAGGGCGAGGTGCCCCATCGGCGGGCCGAGCCGCAGGACGTCGCCCGCACCGACCCGGCGCACCAGCGCCGAGCTGACCGGGCCACCGTCGCGCGCCTTGACGTGCAGCTCGAGCAGCCCGTCGGGTCGCGGGGCGTTCGCGGGGGAGTAGTAGCGCCACAGCCGCGGCCGGAGGTCGGTCTCCAGCGACAGCGACTGGCCCGCCCGGTAGTCGTACCGGGCACGCGGGCGCACCTGCAGGACCGCGACGTCGATCGTGCGCCGGTCGTGCCCGACGACGTCGGCGTCCCACCAGGCGGGCTCCTCAGCGGCCTCGTCGGCCGCCGCGATCATGACCTGGGAGACGAGCGTGTAGGCCTCGGTCCAGTCCTTGGCGAGCTCGGGGCTCCACTGGTCGTCGAAGTGCTCCAGCGTGGCGAGCAGGCTCGAGCCCACCGCCGGGTAGTGCGCGGCGAGCGTCCCGAACTTCCGGTGGTCGCGCCCCAGCTGCTGGAGGATCGGCACCAGCGCGTCGAGGTCGTCGACCCGGGCGACCACGTCGCCGAGGGCCGCGAACAGCCGGTCGCGCTGGTGCGCCATCGACACCGGGAACATCTGGCGCGTCTCGGGATGGCTCAGGAACAGGTGCGAGTAGAAGTACAGCGGGGCCTCGTCCCCGGTCGCCGCCGCCTTGGCGAAATTGGCCCGCATCGCGGAGATGTCCACGCGCGCCTCCTCAGGAATGTGCGTCGCCACCCGGCCGCCTGCGCCGCCGGGTGGGAGTCGATGGGTGGGGTGCGCTCAGCCGAGCGGGGCGAGGGCGTGGTGGCCGACGCCGGGCGTGTCCTCGGTGACCAGATCGGCCTGCCAGAGGTCGGGCCCGAACACCTCGTACTGGATGTCGCGCGCGGGCACCCCGCGCTCGATCAGTGCGCTGCGGATGCCCTGCATGAAGGGCAGCGGGCCGCAGAGGTAGTACGCCGCGTCGTCGGGCAGCTGGACGTCGTCGAGGTTCATCACGCCCGGGTGGACCTCCACCGGCAGCGTGGTGTTGGCGCCCTGCTCGTACCAGACGTGCGCCGTGCCACCCGGCAGGGAACGGACGTCGGCGAGCACCTGGCGGCGCAGCGCGAACGAGTTCTCGTCGGCATCGGCGTGCAGCAGGGTGATCGGCAGGCGGGAGCGCGCCGCGGTGAGGTGCGACAGCATGCCGGCCATCGGCGTGATGCCGATCCCGGCGCTGGCGAACACCACCGGGCGGGAGTCGTCGAGGACGACGTCGCCGAAGGGCAGCGAGAGGGTCAGCCGGTCGCCGACGTGGACGTGGTCGCAGAGGAAGTTCGACACCTCGCCGTCCGGCTTGCCGCCGCCGTGCACCCGCTTGACGGAGAACTGGCGGTGCTCGCCGTCGTCGGCCTTCGTCAGGCTGTACTGACGGGGCTGGCGCACGCCGTCGGGCATGGGCACCTGGACGGTGACGTACTGGCCGGGCAGCGACGTCCGGACGAGCCGGTCGTCGGTGCGGCGCATGCGGAACGTGACGACGTCGTCGGTCTCCTGGTGGCGCTCGGCCACCTCCCACTCGCGCCAGACCGTCTCCGGCCGCACGCCGCGGGCGCTGTACAGACCCCGCTCCTGGTTGATCAGGGCGTAGGCCATCAGCCAGTAGACCTCGTCCCAGGCGGCGGCGACCTCGGGGGTCACGGCGTCACCGAGCACGTCGACGATCGCCCAGAACAGGTTGTCGTGGACGACGTCGTACTGCGCCGGGGTGATGCCCAGCGAGGCGTGCTTGTGCGCGATGCGCGAGAGGAGGTGGTCGGGCAGCTGCTCGGGCACCTTCACCAGGGAGCTGGCGAACACGGCCACCGACCCGGCCAGGGCCATCTGCTGGGTCCGCTCCGCCTGGTTGCCGCGGTTGAAGAGGCCGTCGAGCAGTTCGGGGTGCTCCCCGAACAGGTGGGTGTAGAAGCGGCTTGCGATCTCCTCGATGTTCTCGGCGACCACGGGAAGGGTCGCCTCGATCACGGGTCGGGATCGGTCGGAAAGCACGTGTTCTCCTCGCCAGTCGACTTGCCCCCCGCTGGCAGCGGTCACGTTCCGCTTGTCTGTCGCTACCCGTTCTACTCGATCTGAGGCATGAGGCAAATCGTCGGGCGTGTCGCGCACGGTCCGCAGCGGCCCGCTCGCCCCCGCTCCCGACCCCTGGCCGGTGGCCTCCGCGAACTGGCAACCTGGGTGCGCGCGAGGGCGGCCCCGGGCCGGGGCGGCCGACCCGCGAGCCACGAAGGGGAGCCACGATGATCTTCATCACCGCCAAGTTCCGGGTACGTCCGGAGGACGCCGACGCCTGGCCGGAGATCAGCCGGAGCTTCACCGAGGCGACCCGCGCCGAGCCCGGCTGCCTGTGGTTCGACTGGTCGCGCAGCCTCGACGACCCGACCGAGTACGTGCTCGTCGAGGCCTTCCGCGACGACGCGGCCGGGAACGCGCACGTCACGTCGGAGCACTTCGCGGCGGCGCGACGCGAGCTGCCGCCCCACCTCGCGGAGACCCCCCGGATCGTGAACTTCACGGTGCCCCAGGACGGCTGGTCGGAGCTCGGCGAGCTGGCGGTGGACCGCACCGGCTGAGCCGGTCGGCCCCGGATCCGTCGACGCCGCGCGACCCGGGCGTCCAGGGCGGCAGGATGAGCGTCATGGAGCCCGACCTGGAGCCGAATCTCGACGAGTTCCTCCTGGCCCGGATCGCCGAGGACAAGAGGATCGCCGTCGACGCCGCACAGGCCAGCGGTCGGGAGGACTGGCAGGTCGACGACCTGCGCGCCGCTCTGCCCCAGCACCTGGTCGCCGAGCACGCGGCGCGGTTCGACCCCGCACGCATCCTGGCCGAGTGCTCCGCCAAGCGCGCGACCGTGCTCGCCTGCCGCGCGATGGGGCCGGACCTGCACTTCCTGGGCAGCCGGCCGCACGGCATGCCCGACTTCCCGATCGCGCCGCACGACCAGCACCAGCTCGCCGCCCTCACGCTCGCCCTGCTGGCCCGGCCCTACGCCGATCACCACGACTACCGGCCGGAGTGGCGCCCCTGAGGGACGTGCGACCCGCGGCGACGGGCCGGTCGACTCCTCCGGCCACCGACGGGCGCGGGCACGGTCGTCTCCCATGGGGTCGGTCGGGGACCGCGCGCTGGACGATCGGATCGCGCGCGTCCTGAACCGTCACGCGGCGGTCGGCCTGGCGGTCGGCGTGGTCCGCGCCGGGGCCCCCGCGTCGTTCTCCACGCACGGCCTGGCCGACGTCGTGTCGGGCACGCCGGTCAGCGAGGACACGGCCTTCCGGGTCGGCTCGATCACCAAGACGTTCACCGCGATCGCGGCGATGCAGCTGGTGGAACGCGGCTGGCTCGGCCTCGACGCCCCCGTCGCCGACCACCTGCGCACGTTCCGGCTGGTGGCCGCCGACCCCCGCTGGCGGCCGGCGACCCTGCGCCACCTGCTCACCCACACCGCCGGCATCGGCGAGGTGCGCCGGCCGGGGGACCTGCTGCGGCCCGTCTTCGGGGAGATGGTCCGGCCGGGCCGCCCGGTGCCGCCACTGGCCGCGTACTACCGCCGCGGAGTGCGCCTGCGGGCGGAGCCGGGCACGCGGTGGCGCTACACCGGGCACGGCTTCGCGGTCGTCGGGCAGGTCGTCGAGGACGTGACGGGGGTGCCGCTCGGCCGCTACCTCCGGCGGCACTTCTTCGAGCCGCTCGGGATGACCGGCACCCGGCTCTCCCCGCCTGACCCGGTCGGGCGCCTCGCGACCGGCTACGCCCTGGGTCGCGCCGGGGTACGTCGGGTGCCCGACCTCCAGCAGGTGACGGCGGCCGCGGGTGCTGCCGTGTCCACCCCCCGGGACATGGCGCGGTACCTCGCCGCCCTGCTGGGCGGCGGCGCCAACGCTCACGGGGCGGTCCTGACCCCCTCGTCCATGGCGACGATGTTCGCCCCGCAGTACCGGCCCGACCGCCGGATCCCGGGGATGGGGCTGGCGTTCTTCCGGGGGGATGCAGGCGGTCGCGCGGTCGTCGAGCACGGAGGTCTCGTGCCGGGCTTCGACTCGCAGATCGTCGTCGCACCGGACGACGGGGTGGCGGTCATGGCGTTCACGAACGGCACGCGCGGCGGGATGTTCTGGCTGCCCGCGGAGACCGACGTCCTCCTGCGCGCCGAGCTCGGCATCGCGCCGGAGACGGTCCGCGGCGACGTGCCGCAGCGGCCCGAGTCCTGGGGGGACCTCTGCGGCCGGTACCGCCTGCCCGGCCCACTCACCGATGCGCGGGCGCGGGCCATGGCGGGCGCGGGGGTCGACGTCGTCGTCCGAGGTGACCGGTTGTGGCTCCGCGTCCGCACGCCCGTCCCGGTCGCCCGGCGGGGGTTCCCGCTGCACCCCGACGACCCGGCCGACCCCGACGTGTTCCGGCTCGACCTCTCCCGCTTCGGCATGGCGACCGCCCGTGTCGTCGTCAGCCGGGCCCCCGACGGGCGGGCCTGCGCCGTCCACTTCGACCGGGGGCAGCTGCTCTCGGCGCACCGGCGGGGGACCCGACCCGATCCGGTCACCGATCGACAGGAGGAGCAGCCATGCTCGACGTCGCACCGCTCGACCTCGAAGCCCGGACCGCCGGCATCCTGAACCGGCACCCTGCCGTCGGCCTGGCGGTGGGGGTGGTGCGCGACGGCGCGCTCGCCTCGTTCTCCGCCCACGGCCTGGCCGACATCGCGTCGGGACGGCCGATGGACGAGGACACCGTCGTCCGGGTCGCGTCGATCACCAAGACCTTCACCGCGGTCGCGGTGATGCAGCTCTGGGAGCGGGGTCTCGTCGACCTCGACGCGCCCGCCGGCGACTACCTGCGCGCCTACCGGCTGATCCCCGCCGATCCCGGCTGGCCGCCCGTGACGCTGCGGCACCTGCTCACCCACACCTCGGGCATCGGCGAGGAGGTGATCCGCTCGCGGGCGCTGCGCCGGGACTTCGGCGAGAGCGTGCCCGAGGGGCGCCCGGTGCCGACGCCGGCGGAGTACTACGGGCGGGGGATCCGGGTCGGCGCCGAGCCCGGCACCCGGTTCCGGTACACCGACCACGGGCCGACGACGGTGGGCCAGATCGTCGAGGACGTGAGCGGGCTGCCGTTCGACCGGTACCTGCGCGAGCGCGTCTTCGCGCCGCTCGGGATGACCGACACCGACATCGTCCGGACCGACCGGATCGCGGCGCGCCTCGCCACGGGCTACACGCTCGGGCGGCGCGGCCCCCGACCGGTCGCGCAGCGGAACTGGGTGACGGCCGGCGCCAGCAACGCCTACTCGACCCCCCGCGACGTGGGCCGGTACCTCGCGGCCCTCCTGGGCGGCGGCGCCAACGAGCACGGCTCGGTGCTCGAGCCCGGCACGCTGGCCATGATGTTCGCCCCGCAGTACCAGCCCGACCGCCGGATCCCGGGCATGGGGCTGGCCTTCTGGCGCGGTACCGCCGGTGAGCACCCGGTCGTCGAGCACCAGGGCCTGCTGCCCGGCTTCGACTCGGAGATCGCCCTGGCCCCGGGTGACGGCGTGGGCGTCATGGCGTTCTGCAACGGCACCCGGCAGGGTGCGATGTGGGTGCCCGCCGAGACCGGGCGGCTGCTCGGTGACCTGCTCGGCGTCGCGGAGGCGCCGATCCGCACCGACGTCCCGCAGCACCCGGAGATCTGGGCCGATCTCTGCGGCTGGTACGCCCTGCCCGGCCCGGTGACCGACGTCCGGATGCGCGGCTTCATGGGACCGGGCGCGGAGGTGTTCGTCCACGGTGACCGGCTCCGGCTGCGGTTCCTCACACCGGTGCCCCCGCTCTACCGGGGGTTCGACCTGCACCCGGACGACCCGAGCGACCCCTACGCCTTCCGGATGGACTTCTCGGCGTTCGGGATGGGCGGCTGGCCCCTGGTGTTCCGCCCGGCCGACGGGACGATGGCGCTGCACTTCGATCTGATGCCGGTGTCGCTCGAGCGGCGTAGCGCGCGGACGAACCCGAGGCGGTGGGCGACCGGTGCGCTCGCCGTGACCGCGGCGGTGGGCGCGGGGTGGGCTACCCGCCGTAGGGCCGGGTGATGATCTCCAGCTTGTGCCCGTCGGGGTCGTTCCAGTAGACGCCCCGGCCGCCGTCGTTCGTGTTGATCTCGCCGGGGTGCTTCTCGAAGGGATCGGCCCAGTAGGGCAGGCCGCGCTCGCGGATGCGCCCGAAGATCTGGTCGAAGTCCTCCTCCGAGACGAGGAAGGCGTAGTGGCGCTGGTGGATCTCCGGATCGTCGATGTAGTCCAGCGAGACCCCGTTGTCGAGCTCGACGACGGCGAAGGGCCCGTAGGCCGTCGGCGGCGCCAGGCCCAGGAGGTCGGTGAGGAACTCCGCGGACTTCTGCTTGTCCCGCGCGGCGACGATCGTGTGGTTCAGCTGGACGGGCACGGGACTCCCTCCGTCGGCGGTCAGCGGAGCCAAGCACGCCGAGGCCTCCCGCGGGAGGGCATCGGCCACCAGGGCCCCCGCGTCAGCCCGCCGGCGCCGCCGCCGCGGTGGTCGACTCGAGGAAGTCCTTGAGGCGCCCCAGGAACTGGTGGGGGGTGCAAGGGCCGGACCGTCGGCCACACGTCCCGGGGTGGCCACGCGACGTGCGACGGCCCCGATCAGACGCGGAGGGGTTCGTGCAGCAGGATCTCGCTGCCGTCGGGGCGGTAGGTGTGCCATCGGCCGCCGTCGTCTCGTTCGATCGTGAAGCCGTGGTGGACCTTGGTGTGGTGCCGTTCGCAGAGGAGGGCCGAGTTCTCCAGGCATGTCTCTCCGCCATCGACCCAATGCAGAACGTGATGGACGTCGCACCACCAGGCGGGGGCTTCGCAGCCGGTGAACACGCAGCACTGATCGCGGGCGTCGACGGCGCGGCGCAGGTGCGGCGGGACCACCCGCTGGGTGCGGCCCAGGTCCAGCGGCACCGAGTCGGGGCCGATGACGATGCGGGTGACGCTGCCGTCGCAGGCCAGCATCCGCACCCGGGCGGCGGAGATCGCCGCCCCCAGGCCCGTGGTGCCCGCGCCGGGCCCCTCGGCCGGGTCGACCAGGTCTTCCACGCCGATCAGCACCCCCACGTGCGGCTTGACCGTGCGCAGCACCGGCAGGTCGCCGGCGGCCAGCTGCAGGTCGGCCAGCTGGACCAGCGCATCACCCAGCCGCTGGTCACGGGTGCGCAGGTCCCCCGCGCAGCGGCCCTTCGCGGCGATCGCCTCCAGCGCGGTGGCCACCTTCTCCCCGCCCACGGCGTCGAGGTCAAACCGGCCGGTCCAGCTGCCGTCGGGGTGCTGCACCAGCTTCAGCGACCGGCCCTCGGTCGGGTCCGGCTCGGACCCGTCGGGATCCAGCGCGGCCAGATAGGCGCCCACGGCCTTCTGCAGGTCCCGGTGCGGGGCGCTGACCGCGACCGCGACCAGCGCCGCCTCGATCGCGGCCCGGTCGACCCCGGCCGCGGCGGCCCGCTCCAGCGCCTGCGGGGTGCAGGTCTTGGCCAGCAACTCGACCTGGTCGGCGGTGACCCGCCCGGCCGCGCAGGCGGCGGCCACCGCCGGCAACGCTTCCTGCACCCGCCCGGCCGTCACCAGCGCGGTGACCGCCGACCCGGACAGCCGGCCGTGGGTGCGCAGCCAGGACTTCATGTTCTTCAGCCCGTCGCGCTCCGGGGCCTGGGCCAGCTCCGCGCGGCGCACGGTGCGGGCCAGCTCGGCGTCGAGCATGTTGCGGGCGCGCACCAGGGCGCGGGTGCGGTCGAGCAGATCGGCGTCGGAATGCTCGAACAGGTCATCGGCAGCCAGGGCGCTCAGCGCGTCCAGCGCCGACTCCAGCTCGCCCACGAGACCTCCCACACCCTTCGATCAGGTGTTCGAAGTGTACCGCTCAGGACAGCTCGGTGCAGCATGAATCCCCAGGTCAGAAGCCTGTCCACAGATCCGCGGCAGCCCTAGACAGGGGGCGGCTGACACACCTCGGGTCAGAGGTCGAGCGCCGTCGCATCGTCGGTCGCGCGACCGGCGCGTAGCGCGCGGACGGCGTCGATCGTGTCCGCCTCGGCCGGCGTCTTGTCCGGCCGGTACCGGAGGACGCGGGCGAACCGCAGCGCGACGCCGCCGGGGTAGCGCGGGCTGCGCTGCACGCCGTCGACGGCGATCTCGACGACGAGCTCGGGCCGGAGGAGGACGCCCCACTCCGGCCGCTCGCGCGCGAGGCCGGGGAAGGTGCGGGTCTGCCAGTCGAGCAGCTCGTCGGTCATGCCCTTGAACGTCTTGCCCACCATGACCGGCTCGCCGCCCGCTGGGTCGCGGGCGCCGAGGTGGATGTTCGACAGCTTCCCCGCACGCCGGCCGTAGCCCCACTCCGCGCCGAGCACGACCAGGTCGAGGGTGTGCACCGGCTTGACCTTCTGCCAGGCCTTGCCGCGGCGGCCCGCGGCGTAGGGGGCGTCCAGCGCCTTGACGACGACGCCCTCGTGCCCGGCGGCCAGCGCGTCGGCCAGCACCGCCCCCGCCTGCTCGGGGTCGGGGGAGCGGACGCCGGGCATGCGCAGGAGGGCGTGCGCCTCGTCGGCGAGAAGACCGGCCAGGGCGTCGAGCCGTACGTGCAGCGGCTCGTCGAGCAGGTCGCGCCCGTCGAGGTGCAGCACGTCGAACAGGAAGGGACTGAGCAGGACCGTCTCGTCCGTCGTCAGGCTGCCGAAGCGGCTCATCGTGTCCTGGAAGGCGCGCGGCCTGCCGTCGTCGTCCAGGGCGAGGGTCTCCCCGTCGAGGACGGCGGTGCGGCAGGGGAGGGCCCGGATGCGGTCGACGAGCTCCGGCACGCCCTCGGTGATCTCGCGCAGGCTGCGGGTCCAGACCCGGACGACGTCGCCGTCGCGGTGGACCTGGATGCGGGCACCGTCGAGCTTGAACTCCACGGTCACGTCGCTGCCGAGGTCGGCGAGCGCGGCGTCCAGCGACGAGCCGGGGCTGGCCAGCATCGGCTGCACCGGCCGGCCGACCTCGAGCCCCACCGCGTCCAGGGCGGCCACCCCGCCGGTCAGTGCGGTAGCGGCGGTCTCGGGCAACCGGCCCGACAGCATGAACGCGCGCCGCACGCTCGCGGCCGGCACGCCGGCGGCCAGCGCCACGGCGTCGAGCACGACCCCCTCCAGCGCGCCCTGCCGCAGGTCTCCGGTCAGCAGCCGGACGAGGAACCGCTGCTCCTCGGCGGTCGCCGCGCCCAGCAGCCCGGCGAGCGCCGCGTCGCGGCGGGCCACGGAACCCGGTCCGCCGGTGCCGGCGAGCTCGGTGAGGACGGCGTCGACGGCGGCAACGGTGAGCGACGGCGCCGCCGCCGGAGCGCCGGCACCCTTCGACAGCGTGCGCCAGCCGACCCCCAGCCGCCCCTGACGGACGTCCCCGGAGAGCCACGCGGACACCGGCTCGATCTCGCCGGAGCCGGCCCGGCGGAGGAGGTCGGCGATCGCCGATGCCTTCGCGCTGCGGGCCCGGGTGGCGGCGACCGCCGCCGAGACGGCGACGACGTCGGCGAGCAGCACGCGTCAGCCCCAGGCGGGCGGCAGCACGGGCGTGCGTGCCAGCTCCGCCTTCGCGATCGAGCGCAGGTGCACCTCGTCCGGGCCGTCGAACAGGCGCATGGCGCGGTGCCAGGCGTACATGGCGGCCAGCGGGGTCACGTCGGTCATGCCCGCGCCGCCGTGCACCTGGATGGCCCGGTCGATGACCCGGGTGGCCGCGCGCGGCACGGCCACCTTGGCCATGGCGACGAGGTCCTTGGCGGCCTTGTTGCCCTGCGTGTCGATGACGTGGCTGGCGCGGTGGCAGAGCAGCCGGGCCTGCTCGATCTCCATCCGGGACTCCGCGATCTGCTGCTGCACGACGCCCTGGTCGGCGAGCCGGCTGCCGAAGGCCACCCGCTCCTTGGCCCGCAGCACCAGCAGCGCCAGGGCGCGCTCGGCCGCGCCGAGGGCGCGCATGCAGTGGTGGATGCGGCCGGGGCCGAGCCGGGCCTGGGCGGCGGCGAAGCCCCCGCCCTCCTCACCGATGACGTTGGTGACGGGCACCCGCACCTGGGAGAAGAGCACCTCGGCGTGCCCGTGCTGGTCGTGGTGGCCGAGCACGGGGTAGTCGCGGACGACGGTGATGCCCGGCGTGTCGCGCGGCACGAGCACCATCGTCTGCTGCCGGTGCGCCGGCGCGGCCGGATCGGTCTTGCCCATGAGCACGAAGACCGCGCACCGGGGATCCATCGCCCCGCTGGTCCACCACTTGCGGCCGTTGATGACGTACTCGTCGCCGTCGCGGTGGATGCGGGTGGCGATGTTCGTGGCGTCGCTGCTGGCGACGTCGGGCTCGGTCATGGCGAACGCCGAGCGGATCTCGCCGGCCAGCAGGGGCTCGAGCCACTCCCGCTTCTGCTGCTCGCTGCCGAGCAGGTGCAGCAGCTCCATGTTCCCCGTGTCCGGCGCGGCGCAGTTGATCGCCTCCGGGGCCAGGTCGAGGCTCCACCCGGACAGCTCGGCGATCGGCGCGTACTCCAGCTGGGTCAGGCCGGACTCCGACGGGAGGAAGAGGTTCCACAGGCCCTCGGCCCGGGCCCGCCGCTTCAGCTCCTCGACGACGGGCGGCACCTCGTGGCCGTCGGGACCCGCCGCCCGGCGCTGCGCGAGGTACTCGCCCTCCGCGGGCAGGACGCGATCGCGCACGAACGCGAGCATGCGGTCGTGCAGGTCACGGGCCCGGGGCGACGGGGCGGGCAGGTCGTGGTCGAGCATCGGGATCTCCTGCGGGGTCGGGGCGGACCGGTCGGCCGTCGGTGTCCACGGGAGACCGATCCTGCCGTTCTCCGGTGCGCTCCGTCGGGCGGCCGGGCGCACTAGCGTGCTGGGCACGGAGGCCTGCCATGCGACGGGACGCGGTTCGGGAGTACGTGCGCGGGTCGCTCTGGGTCATCCCCACGGCGTCGGTCGCGGTCGCGCTCGCCCTCGGGGCCCTGATGTCGCAGGTGGACGTCGGCGCGACCTCGCCCCTGGCCTTCCAGGGCACCGCCGACGACGCCCGGAGCCTGCTCAGCGGGATCACCGGCACCATGATCACGGTCATCGCGGTGGTGCTCGGTCTCGCCGTCGTCGCCCTCCAGCTCTCCTCCACGCAGTTCTCGCCCCGCCTGCTGCGCAACTTCCTGCGCGACCGCGCGAACCAGGTCGTGCTCGGCGTCCTCGTCGGCACCTTCGCCTACAGCGCCGGTGGCCTGTTCACCGTCGGCGTCTCCGCCGGGGCGCGCAGCGACGAGTTCCCGCGGTTCGCCGTCTCCGTGGCCATCGGGCTGCTGTTCCTGAGCCTGGCCCTGCTCGTCTACTTCGCCCATCACCTGGCGCACTCGCTCCAGGTCGACTGGATCATGCGGGTGGTCGAGCAGACCGCCCTGCCGGTGATCCGCGGAGGGACGTTCACGACCGAGGGCGACGTGCTGCCGCCGCCCGCGGGGGCGGTCGCCGTGCCGGTGCGGCGCTCCGGCTACGTCCAGGCGGTGGACTGCCAGCGCCTGCTGCGGCCCGCGACCGAGCGGCGGGCCTCCGTGCGGCTGCGCCCGCACGTCGGCGAGCACGTCGTCGCGGGGACCGTCCTGGCCTGGGTCTGGGCGGACGCCCCCGACGACACCCCGGCGGCGGCTGCCGCGGTCGCGGCTGCGCTCGAACCCGCGGTGCGGATCGGCTTCGAGCGGACGCTCGAGCAGGACCTCGGCCTGGGCTTCCGGCAGCTCGCCGACCCGGCCTGCAAGGCCCTGTCCCCGGCGGTGAACGACCCGTACACGGCCATCCAGGCGATCGACCACCTGGCGGTCCTCTTCGGCGCGCTGGCCGCGCGGCCGGTCGGTGACCACGCCGGCCGCGATTCCGACGGGACGGTGCGGGTGCTCGTACCGGGACGGCGGTTCGGCGAGATCCTCACCATCACGGTCGGCCTGATCCGGCGGTACGGGGCGAGAGAGCCCAACGTGGCCCAGGCGCTCATGCGGCTGCTCGCCACGTGCGCGGCCCTCTCGACCGAGGACCCCGACCGGTGGGCCGAGATCGAGACGCAGGCGAGGCTGCTGGTCGCCGACTGCGAGCGTGCGGTCGGCCGCACCGAGGACCTCGCGTCGGTCCAGGCGCAGGCACAGCACCTGGACGAGGTCCTGCGCGAGCGCCGGGCCGGCCGCCCGACCGTTCCGGGAGCCGCTGCGCACCGGCCGGGACCGTAACCGGCCGGGACCGTAACCCGCCGGGACCGGCGGCGTTGTACCGGCCAGTAGGTTCCCTCGGCCCCGATGGAGAAGCCAGTGCGACGTCTCGCCGCGTGTGTCCTCGCCGCCCTCGTCGGGCTGCTCGTCGGGGCGCCGTCGTCCCAGGCGGCCGGCCCGCTCCGCTACGTCGCGCTGGGTGACTCCTACAGCGCCGCCTCCGGCGTGCTGCCGCCCGATCCGGCGGCGCCGCCGCAGTGCCTGCGCTCGACCAGCAACTACCCGCACGTGATCGCCGCGGCGACCGGGGCCCGGCTGACCGACGTCACCTGCGGCGGCGCGGACACCGACGACTACTTCGAGCCGCAGTACGACGGCGTCGCGCCCCAGCTCGACGCGGTGACCCGGGACGCCCAGCTGGTCACGATGACGATCGGCGGCAACGACAGCAGCGTCTTCATCAACTCGATCGTCCAGTGCGGTGCGGCCGGCATCTCGACCGGCGGTCAGGGCAGCCCCTGCAAGGACCGCTACGGCTCGTCGTTCCAGGACACCATCCGCACCACGACCTACCCCGCGCTGGTGCGCGCGCTGCGCGCGGTCCAGGCCGCCGCCCCGCACGCCGAGGTGGCCATCCTCGGCTACCCGTGGATCATGCCGGAGCGCGGTGGCTGCTTCGACCGCATGCCCGTCGCCGAGGGCGACGTCCCCTACCTGCGCGGCATCCAGGCGACGCTGAACGACGCCGTCCGGCGCGCGGCCGCCGCCACCGGGGCGACCTACGTGAACATGAACCGGGTGTCCGACGGCCACGATGCCTGCCAGCCGATCGGCGTCCGCTGGGTCGAGCCGGTGCTGCAGGGCACCAACGCGGTCGTGGTGCACCCGAACGCGCTGGGGGAGTCCCGCATGGCGGCCCAGGCGATGCGGGTCCTCGGCCTGGGGTGAGCAAGGGCGGCGCCGCCGGTCAGGCCTGGGAGACCCCGTCCAGATAGCGCCAGGCGCCGTCCTCCCGGACGAACCGGCTGGTCTCGTGCTGGGCACCGGGGGTGCGGCCCCGGACGTAGTGAGCGCGGAACTCCACGGTCCCCTCGGCGCTGAGCATCGATCCGTCCGACGTGGCCAGGACGTCCAGCCCCGTCCAGCGCACCTCGGGGTCGAGGGTCAGCGACCGCGGGCGCGTGGCGGGATGCCAGGTGGCGAGCAGGTAGCCGGCGTCCCCGACGACGAAGGCGCTGTACCGGGAGCGCATCAACTGTTCGGCGGTGGCGGCGGCCGTGACCCCCGCGTGCAGCGGGCCGCAGCACTCGTCGAGGGCGAGACCGGTCCCGCACGGGCAGCGTCGTGGCACGGCTCCAGTCTCCCGGCGGTCCAGGGCTCGGGGCCCGGCGGGTCCGGCCCAATGCCCCTGTCTGGGGACGGGTCCGGTGGGGCATACCTGGGGCATGCAGGTGCTCGCCCAGGCGCAGACCGGGAGTCCGGTGGCGGGGCTGCTCCTCGCGATGCTCGCGGCGGTGCTCTTCGCGGTGGGGGCGGTGCTGCAGCACGAGGCCGCCGAGCTCAGCACGACCGCCAGCGGACTCAGCCTGCGCAAGCTGATCCGGCGGCGCCGGTGGATGCTCGGCCAGGTCGCGACCCTGCTCGGCACGGGGACGCAGGTGGCCGCGCTCGCCGTGGCCCCGGTCGCCGTGGTGCAACCCATGCTCGCCGTCGCCCTCGTGGTGGGGCTCGGGCTCCGCGCCGTCCGGACGCGGCAGGCCCCGCTCCGGGTGGAGCTGATCGGCGCCGGCCTGACCGCGGGCGGGCTGGCGGTCTTCCTGCTCGCCGCCCAGCCGGCCGCCGGCGTCGACGCGCCCCCGCCGTCGACGCTGCAGGTCGTCGTCGCCGTCGTGGTGTCCGTCGTCCTCGTCGTCGGGGCCACCCTGTTCGGGCACGGGCCGCGCGGCGCGCTCGCGTGCGGCAGCGCCGCCGGGATCGCGGCGGGGATCGCCGCCGTGCTCATCTCCGTGGGCATCCGCAGCCTGCAGGAGGGCGGCTGGGTGCACGCGCTGGCCGGCGTCGCGCTCTGGGGGGCGGTCGTCGTCGCCGTGGTCGCCATCCTGGCCGGTCAGCAGGCCTACGCGCGGGGGTCGCTGGCCTGGTCCCTGCCGGCCCTCATCCTGCTCGACCCGCTCGCCGCGGTGCCGGCCGCGCGGCTGCTGCTGGGGGAACGGCTGGAGCCGGGGCAGGCCGCGATCTGGCTGCCGGCCGCGCTGGTCGCCGCCGTGGGTGTCGTGGTGCTGGCCCGCACGGGGCAGCCGCGGACCGAACGCGATCCCCGGCCCTCGGTCGCCGGGTGACGCGAGGGGCGGTGCCGGCGGTCAGGCGGCGTCGGTGACGACCCGGTCGCGCCCCTCGCGCTTGGCGAGGTAGAGGTGGGCGTCGGCGCGGCCGAGCACCTCGGCGGGGGTGACGTCGGCCGCACCGCCGGTGCTGGCCACCCCGATGCTCACCGTCACCGGGAGGTCGCCGGTCACCTCGGCCCACGGGTGCATCCGCACCGTGCGGCGGAGGTTCTCCAGATGCCGCGCGGCGGACTCGGAGTCGGTGCCGGCCAGGACGAGGAGGAACTCCTCGCCGCCCATCCGGGCGGCGAACGAGCCGTCGCCGGCGTCGGCCGGCAGGCCGGTGTCCTGCAGCATCTCGGCGACCGCGCGCAGCACCCGGTCGCCGACCTCGTGGGAGCGGGTGTCGTTGATGCGCTTGAAGTGGTCGAGGTCGAGCAGGGCCACCGTGACGGTCCCGGCCGCGCCGGCGCCGCGGCCGAGCAGGCGCGGCAGCTCGTCGTCGACGTAGCGGCGGTTGTAGAGCCCGGTGAGGGGGTCGCGGAGCGAGAGCTCGCGGTAGCGACGGGTCTGCCGGCGGGCCTCGGTGGTCTCGTACATCGCCTGGAGGGCCCGGGCTCGGGCGTCCCGCTCGGCGGACTGCAGCTCCATGAGCTCGTCGCAGTAGGTCTTGTGCTCGGCGTACGCGGCCCGGAAGTCGCCGCTGGCGGCGTGCACCTCGGCCTGTTCCCGGCGGGCGCGCACGCGGATCGACGTCAGGCCGTGCTGCTCGCAGCGGCGCACCGTCTCGTCGAGGACATCCTGGGCCGCAGCGAGGTGACCGCGGCGCCGGCGCACCTCGGCGAGGGTCAGCAGGAAGTCGGCACCGGCGTCACCGTCGAGGGACTCGCGCAGCACCTCGGGGCGCAGCCCGGGCAGCAGCGCGGCCTCGGCCTCCTCGAGGCGCCCCAGCTCCATGAGCGCGCGGCCGACGGTGTCGAGGCGGCCGACGCTCAGGGGGACGCCGTGCCGGTCGGCGAGGTCCTGGAGCTTCGTGCTCCAGACCAGCGCCTCGTCGAACGCACCCGCGAGCGTCTCGCAGTAGGAGCGGTTGTTGAGGACCATGAGCTGGCGGTCGACGTCGCCGATCTCCTCGGCCAGGCGCAGGACCTGGTCGTACCGGTCCCGGGCGCTCAGGTCCCCGTTGAGACCCAGGCAGTCGGCGAGGCGGGCGACGTGGTCGATGCGGGCTTCGGGCGCCGCGTCCTCGTCGAGCAGCTCGACCGCCCGGACGCCGTGCTCCAGGGCCAGCGAGAGGTCGCCGAGCTCCTGGAAGACGGCGGTCAGGACGAAGTGGCTGCGTGCGAGGAGGTGCCGGGAGTCGTGGTCGGTCGCCCAGCGGTGGATGTCCTCGGCGCGGCGGCCGGCCTCGGCGACGTTCCCGCGTCGCCGGAGCAGGTCGGCCTGGACCAGGCGGGCGCGCAGCGCGAGGTCGGTGCGGCCGAGGTCGTCGGCGGCGACGGCCGTCCGTCCGGCCCGCTCGTGGGTGTCCTCGCGGTCGAACCGGGAGAGGTTCTCCAGCTCGGCGACCGAGGCGGCCAGCGCACGGGCGCGGACGTCGGCGGCGGGTGGGGGCGCGAGCTCGCCGTACCCCTCACCCCGCGTGTCGCCGAGGTCCGCGGTGGTGGTCACAGGTACCCATCGGCATCCGTCGTCGCAGCTTGAGGGCCGATTTCGGTGATCTAGCCCTCTCGGACCACTGGCGCCCCAGCCGTCACACGCGCCGTCCCCACGGGCTCGCCGTCGGCCGGCGAACGGGTCGGCGTTAGGCTCGCGCATCATGCCGATCAGGTCGCCGGAGGACGTGCCCACGGGGCTGTACCCGGTGATGCCCTCGTTCGACTCGCTGCGCGGCGGGCGCCGCCGCACGGCGACCGACGTCCTCGTGCCGGAACGACCGCGCCCCGAGCAGAAGGCTCCCGCGCCCGCGCCGCGGCCCCCCGAGTACGCCGACCTGCTCCGCCTGGGCGTGGTCGTGGCCCGCGCGGTGGCCGCCGCACCGTTGCGGGTGGCCCGCTGGTCGCTCCGGCAGCCGGGGAACTGCGCACGCCGGCTGCTCGGCGTCTGACCGAGTTGTCGGACCGCCCGGCGACACTGCCGGGGTGAACCGGGTCCTCCTGCTGCGCCGCGGGGAGGATGTGGTCGAGGCGCTGGAGAGCGCCGACGACGGCACGCCGGTCGGGGTCACCCGGCTGCCCGCCCCCGAGCTCGCCGGGTTCGTCCGGGACCGCGAGGCGTCCCCGGCCCGCTGGGTGTGGGACGACACCACCCGCTGGTACCCGGCGCTCCTGCAGGCCGGCGTCCGGGTGGAGCGGTGCACCGACCTCCGGCTCGCCCACGCCGTGCTCCGGCGGTCGCCGTTCGTCGACCAGTCCGTGCTCGCGGGCCCCCAGACCCCGGGGTGGGACGCGCTGCAGCCGGTCACGTCGACCGAGACGGCGCTGTTCCCGCTCGAGGACCCCGCCGACCGGCTCGACCCGGCCGTCGAGCAGCACCGGCAGCAGGCGGCCGTCGCGGCGTCGGCGCAGCGCGGGCGCCTCGGGCTGCTGCTCGCCGCCGAGTCCTCGGGCGCGCTGGTGGCCGCCGAGATGACGCACACCGGCCTGCCCTGGCGCGCCGACGTCCACGCGCGCCTGCTGACCGAGGTGCTCGGCCCACGGCCGGCTCCCGGGCAGCGGCCGAGCGAGCTCGAGCGGCTGCTGCGGCAGATCCGGGCGGCCTTCGGCGCCCCCGCCCTCAACCCCGACTCACCCGGGGAGCTGCTGCGCGCCCTGCAGACGGCGGGGCTCCCGGTGAGCGACACGCGCTCCTGGACGCTCGAGCAGCTCGACCATCCCGGCATCGCGCCGCTGCTGGAGTACAAGAAGCGCTCGCGCCTGCTCCAGGCCAACGGCTGGACCTGGCTCGAGGCGTGGGTGCGCGACGGGCGGTTCCGGTCCTGGTTCGTGCCCGGTGGGGTGGTGACCGGGCGGTGGGCGTCCAACGGTGGGGGAGCGCTGTCGGTCCCGGCCCAGGTGCGCCCGGCGGCCGTCGCCGACGAGGGCTGGCGGTTCGTCGTCGCCGACGTCGCCCAGCTGGAGCCGCGCGTGCTCGCGGGCATGAGCGCCGACACCGAGATGGCCGAGGCGGCGCGCGCCGCGGACCTCTACGAGGGCATGGTCGCGAGCGGGGCGGTGGCGACGCGCAGCGAGGCCAAGGTCGGCATCCTCGGCGCCATGTACGGCGGCACCCGAGGCGAGAGCGGGCGCATGCTGCCCCGGCTGGCCCGCCGGTACCCGCGGGCGATCGGGCTCGTCGAGGAGGCCGCCCGCGCCGGCGAGCGCGGCGAGGTGGTGCACACGCTGCTCGGCCGGGGGTCGCCGGCGCCCCGCGGCGCCTGGGCGGACCGTGCCGCCGACCTCGGCGAGCCGCCGGACGCGGGGGAGTCGCGGCAGGAGCAGGACCGCCACCGCCGCGCCTGGGGGCGGTTCACCCGCAACTTCGTCGTCCAGGGCACCGCGGCGGAATGGGCCCTGTGCTGGCTGGCCGACCTGCGCAACCGGCTGTGGCGGCTCGGCGGCGGCACGCCGGCCCAGCGGCCGCACCTGGTCTTCTTCCTGCACGACGAGGTCGTCGTCCACACCCCCGAGGACCTGGCGGACGACGTCGTCCGGGAGGTGCGTCAGGCCGCGGCGGAGGCCGGCCGCCTCCTGTTCGGGGCGTTCCCCGTCGACTTCCCGCTCGACGTCGCGGTCGTCCGGTCCTGGGCCGACGCCGGCTGAGGCACCGTCAGAGGCGCCGGCTGAGGCATCGTCAGAGGGCCGACCAGCCTCCGTCGGAGGGGAGCACCACGCCGTTGACGTTGCTGGCGTCGTCGGAGGCCAGCCAGGTGATCGCGGCCGCCGGCTGCTCGGGCGTCGCGAGCCGTCGGTGTGGCGGACATGATCGTCGACCCGCTGCCGTCGGCTGCGGTTGACCATCCCGCCGCCGCACAGAATGCTCAGGCGGGAGTTGCGGTGGCCGCGTCCAGCGTCAGGGAAGAGGTACACGGTGTTCAGCCGGATCGCGGTCGTCAACCGGGGCGAACCAGCCATGCGTCTCATCCGCGCGGTACGGGAGCTCAACGCCGAGCACGGCCACGGCATCCGCGTGATCGCGCTGCACACCGAGTCGGAGCGGCGGGCGACCTTCGTGCGCGCCGCCGACGAGGCGGTCGTGCTCCACGAGACCGGCGCGGGCAACCCCTACCTCGATCACGAGGAACTCGGGCGCGCGCTGCGGACGGCCCGCGCCGACGCGGCCTGGGTCGGGTGGGGTTTCGTCGCCGAGGACCCGGCGTTCGCCGAGCTCTGCGCCTCGCTCGGGGTGACGTTCATCGGCCCCCCGCCGGCAGCAATGCGGCTGCTCGGCGCCAAGATCGAGGCCAAGGTGCTCGCCGAGGCGACCGGGGTGCCGGTCGCGCCGTGGAGCGGCGGCCCGGTGGAGGGCGTCGAGGACGGACGCCGGCACGCCGCCACGATCGGTTACCCGCTCATCGTCAAGTCCCGCAGCGGCGGCGGTGGCCGCGGCATCCGGATCGTGCGCGCCGAGGCCGAGCTCGAGGAGGCGCTCACCCGGACGCAGGCCGAGGCGCTGCGCACCTTCGGGGACGCCACCATCTTCATGGAGCGGCTGGTGGAGGGGGGCCGGCACGTCGAGGTGCAGGTCGTCGCCGACCAGTACGGCGGCGTGTGGGCGCCCGGCGTCCGGGACTGCTCGGTGCAGCGGCGCAACCAGAAGGTGATCGAGGAGTCGAGCTCGCCTGCCCTGACCGCCGAGCAGTCGATCGCGTTGCGCGAGTCCTCGACGGCGCTGGTCCGCGCCGCGGGGTACGTCGGCGCCGGCACGGTGGAGTTCCTCTACCAGCCCGAGGAGCAGCTGTTCACCTTCCTCGAGGTCAACACCCGGCTCCAGGTGGAGCACCCGGTCACCGAGGAGACGACCGGCCTCGACATCGTGAAGCTCCAGCTGCACGTGGCCGCCGGTGGCCGGCTGGAGGGCGCGCCGCCGCCGGAGTCCGGGCACGCGGTCGAGGCCCGGCTCAACGCCGAGGACGCCGAGCAGGGTTTCGCGCCCGCCCCCGGCCAGGTGGAGCTGCTGCGGCTGCCCACCGGGCCGGGCATCCGCGTCGACACCGGCATGAGCGTCGGCGACGTCATCCCACCCGCCTACGACTCGATGGTCGCGAAGGTCATCGCCTGGGGCCGCGACCGGCCCGAGGCGCTGGCCCGCCTGCGGTGCGCGCTGCGCGAGACCACCGTCGTCCTGCGGGGCGGCACGACCACCAAGTCGTTCCTGCTCGACCTGCTCGACCGGCCCGAGGTGGTGGCCGGTACCGCCGACACCGGCTGGCTGGACCGCACCGGCACGACGGGTCCCGCGGAGGCCGCACCGTCGGCCTACGCGGCCCTCGTCCAGGTCGCCGTCGACGCCTCCGACACCGAGGAGGCGGCCGAACGGGCCGCCTTCCTGGCCTCGGCCCGCGGTGGCCGCCCCCGCGCGCGGCACGAGGTCGGCCGCACCCTCGAGCTCGGGTACCGCGGCCAGGTCTACCGCCTCACCGTGACCAAGATCGGCCGGGACCGGTACCGCGTCGAGATGGACGGGCGTTACGCCGACGTCGACGTCGACCGGCTCAGCGCGCTGGAGAGCCGGCTGTCGATCGGCGACGAGCGCTTCGCGGTGGTCTCCGTCGAGGCGGTGGGCTCGCACCTGGTCGAGGTCGACGGGGTCACCCACCGGGTCACCCGGGACGCCGGCGGGCTGGTGCGCGCCCCGGCCCCGTCGGTCGTGGTCGCCCTGCGGGCAGAGGTCGGCCAGGAGGTGGAGGCCGGCCAGACGGTCGCCGTCCTGGAGAGCATGAAGATGGAGACGGCGGTGCGCGCGCCGTTCGCCGGCCGCGTGCGCGAGATCCTCGTGTCGGCCAACTCCCAGGTCGACGGGGGCGCGGCGCTGCTGAACCTCGAGCGGCTCGGCGGCGACGTCGAGGCGGCCACCGGCGACCGGGTGGAGCTGCCCGGTGGCGACGCCCGGGCGCGCGAGCACCGCGACCGGGCGCTGTCCCTCCTGGCCGCGCTGCAGGCCCTGATCACCGGGTACGACGTCAGCGCGAGCTACGCCCAGCAGTTGGTCGCCGAGTACGGCACCGCCCGGGCCGAGCTGGCCGACGACGACGCCGAGCTCCTGCACGGCGAGCTGACCGTGCTGACCACCTTCGCCGACCTCGCCGAGCTGTCGCGCAACCGCCCGGCCAGTGCCGAGGAGGAGGCCGACCAGCAGGTCCACAGCCCGCGCGAGTACTTCCACGCCTACCTGCACTCGCTCGACGTCGACCGGGAGGCCCTGCCGGAGACCTTCCGCGCGCGGCTGTCGCGGGCGCTGCGGCACTACGACGTCGAGGTCGACCTCCATGACGAGGTGCCCGGGCCGGCGCTCGAGGAGGCCGTGCACCGGCTGTTCCTGGCGCAGCAGCGCACGGCCGACCAGCTGCCGGCCGTACTGGCGCTGCTCGACCGCTGGCTGACCGCGCCGGCGCCGCCGTCCGGGCCCGAGCGGGCCGAGGTGGCCGACGTGCTCGACCGGCTCGTCGTGGTCACGCAGCTGCGCTACCCGGCGGTCGGCGACCTGGCGCGCGCGGTGCGGTTCCGCTACTTCGAGGAGCCGGTCGTCCGGGAGAACCGGCAGGTCGTGCTCGAGTCGGCCGCCCGCCTGCTCGCCGAGCTGGAGGAGGCCGCCGCACGGGGCGACGGCGAGGAGTCCATGCGTCGCGTCGAGGCGCTGGTCGAGAGTCCCGAGCCGCTGATCCGGCTGCTGGCCGAGCGCGCCGAGCGGCGGTCCGCGGTGCCCGATCCCGTCCTGGAGGTGCTCTCCCGCCGCTACTACCGCAGCCGCGACCTGGAGAACGTCCGGTCGTCGCTGGTGGAGGGCCGGTCGTGCGTCACCGCCGACTACGAGGTGCGTGGCACCCGGCTGCACCTCGTGGCGCTCATGGGCCCGATCGCCGATCTGCCGGCCGCGCTCACCGCGGTGGTCCGGACGGCGGCCGACGTCCCCGAGGCGCGCACCCTGCTGGTCGACCTCTACGTGTCCTGGCCCGACCGTCCGGCCGATCCCGACGCGATGGTCGGGGAGCTGCGCGGGATGCTCGCCGAGCTCGCGCCGCTGCCGTCGGTCCGCCGCGTCACGGTCACGGTGTGCACGCCCGGCGGCGACGTCGAGACGGTCACGTTCCGGCCGGCGGACGACGGGCTGGCCGAGGACCGGATCATCCGCGGCCTGCACCCGCTGACCGCCCAGCGGATGAACCTCTGGCGGCTCAAGCACTTCGACGGCGAACGCCTGCCGTCGGCCGAGGACACCTACCTGTTCCACGTCACGGCCAAGGACCAGCCCAGCGACGAGCGGTTCATCGCCATGGCCGAGGTGCGCGACCTCGCGCCGCTGCGCGACGAGGCCGGCGAGATCCTCGGGTACCCGACCGTCGAGCGCCAGCTCACCGCCTGCCTCGACAGCCTCCGGCGCGCCCAGTCCCGGCGGCGGTCGCGCCGGCCGCTGGAGCACAACCGGGTGTTCCTCTACGCCTGGCCCTCGATCGACGTGCCGCTGTCCGACGTCGCGAGCTTCGCCCAGATGGTCGGACCGCTGACCGTGGGCGCCGGGCTGGACCAGATCATGCTGTTCGCCCGGCTGCAGGAGCCCGGCCAGGAGCCGCGCGAGGTGGCGCTGCGGTTCTCCTACCGGCCCGGAACCGGCATCGCGCTGCAGCTCACCGACCGGCCGACCGAGCCCATGCGGCCGCTCGACGAGTACACCGAGAAGGTCCTCAGCTCCCGCGCCCGCGGGGCGGTGTACCCCTACGAGCTCGCCCCGCTGCTCGCCGGCGCGGGCGGCACGTTCGTCGAGCACGACCTCGACGACGGCGGGCGGCTGGTGCCGGTCGACCGGCCGCCGGGGCAGAACACGGCGGGCATCGTCGCGGGCGTCGTCAGCACGCGCACCCCGCGCTACCCCGAGGGCATGACCCGGGTGGCGCTCTTCGGCGACCCCACCAAGGCGCTCGGCACGGTCGCCGAGGCCGAGTGCGCGCGGGTCATCGCCGCCCTCGACCTCGCCGAGGAGCGCGGCATCCCGGTGGAGTGGTTCGCGCTCTCCTCGGGGGCCACCATCTCGATGGCCAGCGGCACCGAGAACATGGACTGGGTCGCCCGGGCCCTGCGCCGGATCATCGACTTCACCCAGGCCGGCGGGGAGATCAACGTCGTCGTCGCGGGCATCAACGTCGGCGCGCAGCCCTACTGGAACGCCGAGGCCACGATGTTGATGCACACCAAGGGCATCCTGGTCATGACGCCCGACAGCGCGATGGTGCTGACCGGCAAGCACTCGCTCGACTACGCCGGAGGCGTCTCGGCCGAGGACAACTTCGGCATCGGCGGCTACGACCGGATCATGGGCCCCAACGGGCAGGCCCAGTACTGGGCGCCCGACCTGCTCGCCGCCAGCCAGCTCCTGCTGACCCACTACGAGCACGCCTACGTCGCACCGGGGGAGCGGTGGCCGCGGCCGGCCGAGAGCACCGACCCCCGCGACCGGGACGTCCGCTCCTTCCCGCACACGCATCCGGGCAGCGACTTCACGACCGTCGGCGACATCTTCTCCGCGACCGCCAACCCCGAGCGCAAGAAGGCGTTCGACATCCGGACGGTCATGCGCGCGGTCACCGACCAGGACCACCCGGTGCTGGAGCGGTGGGCCGGCATGGCCGACGCCGACACCTCGGTCGTGTACGACGCGCACCTGGGCGGCCACCCGGTCACGGTCATCGGCATCGAGTCCCGGCCGATCCCGCGGCGCGGCACCGTCCCCGCCGACGGGCCGGACCAGTGGACGGCCGGGACGCTGTTCCCGCGCTCGTCGAAGAAGACCGCGCGGGCGATCAACGCCGCCAGCGGGAACCGGCCGCTGGTGGTGATCGCCAACCTGTCCGGCTTCGACGGGTCACCGGAGTCGCTGCGCCAGCTCCAGCTGGAGTACGGCGCCGAGATCGGGCGGGCCATCGTCAACTTCGACGGGCCGATCGTCTTCTGCCTGGTCTCGCGCTACCACGGCGGTGCCTTCGTGGTGTTCTCCGGCGTGCTCAACGACAGCATGGAGGTGCTGGCGGTCGAGGGCTCCTACGCGTCGGTGCTCGGCGGCGCTCCGGCCGCCGCCGTCGTCTTCACCCGCGAGGTCGACAAGCGCACGGCGGCCGACCCGCGCGTGCGCGACCTGGAGGCGGCGGTGGCCGCGGCCGAGGGCGTCGACCAGGCCCACCTGCGGGTCGAGCTCGCCACCCTGCACGCCGCCGTCCGCTCGGAGAAGCTCGGCGAGGTGGCCGCGGAGTTCGAGGCGATCCACGACATCGAGCGCGCCCGCCGGGTGGGCTCGGTGCACGACATCATCCCCGCCGCCGAGCTCCGCCCCCGGCTCGTCGCCGCCGTCGAACGGGGGATGGAGCGCGCGGGCTGAGCGGGCCGGTCAGCGGTAGCAGTAGGAGTCCGAGGACGCGTCGCCGCCCTGCAGCCGCACCTGGTGCGGGCGCAGGCCGCGCCAGTCGTCGCCGTGCGGGAAGAACCGCTCGTCGATCCTCAGCCCGCCGGCCGCGGGATCGGTGTCGAGCTTGGCCATCCAGGAGCCGACGCCCGCGGGGAAGAACTGGTCGTCCCACGCGCCGTAGAGGGAGTTGGTGACGAAGATCCGCCGGCCGTCGCGGCTGACCTCGACCATCTGCGGGCCGCCCGCCAGCGGTTCACCGGGGGCTGCGGGGTGGGCTGTCCTCCGGACGATGCCGCCGAGGTGCACCGAGCCGACCTCGCGGGGGTGGGCGGGATCGGAGACATCGAACTGCTTGAGCTCCCCGGTGCCCCAGCAGGACACGTACAGCATCCGGTCGTCGACCGAGAGGTCGATGTCGGTGACCAGCGGCGGCACCGCGCCGAACGGCTGCAGGGCGGGGGGCAGGTCGGCTGCGTCGGCCGGCTCGGCCGGGATGGTGATGACCTTGTCGACGGCCCACTCGCCGCCGTCGCGGTGCCAGCGCCACACCGAGGCGGACAGGTCGGCGGTCGACACGACGACGCCGACGAACCCCCAGGTCGCCTCGGGGTCGTGCGACGGGCGCAGCTCCAGGACCATCTGGTTCTCCACGCCGAGGTCCACGGTCTGCAGGTTGCGGCCGGTGGCGAGGTCCCAGAAGTGCAGCCGGTGGCCGTACTTCCCGCCGAGCAGCAGGTCGGGGACCAGGCCGTCCTCGATCATCGACGGGGTGCCCCACTCGCTGGAGATCAGCGTGTTCTGGTTGAGGTGCCACCAGGCGTCGTAGGCCAGGTACTGGTCGCCGCGGTCGGTCTCCCAGGCGCGCAGGACGTCGAAGGTGGTGTGGTCGAGCAGCGCGATGCCGCCGGGTCCGTCCCCGTTGCCGTTGCCGCTGCCCAGGCAGGTGAGGAAGACGCCGTCCGGGCCGCAGTGCAGCGTGTGCGGCCGCGAGTAGCCGGCCTTGGCGGCCAGCTCCTCGGGCTCGATCGTCTTGTGCAGGTGGGGGGCCCGGGGGTCGGGCCGGGTGTCGTAGACGTGGATGCGGGAGCTGCGCAGGCCGGGCAGCAGCAGGAAGCGGCGCTGCAGCCCGTCGTCGCCCATGTCGTGCCCCTCGTGCTTGAGCGCGCTGGAGCACGCGTTCCAGCCGAAGTGGTGCAGCTCGTCGCCCGTCGTGGGCAGGTCCGCCCAGCCGACGACGCGGCCGTAGGTGTCCGAGGCCTCGTCCACGTCCACCACGGTCAGGGCATCGTGCCTCTCGGCGGCCCGGTCGAAGGCCACCACGTAGGCCAGCTGCTCGGTCGGGGCGCCGATCGCCTCGGCCGGGGTGCGGTAGAAGGTCGGGTCCATCGTGCCGGGCGCGCCACTGGTCTCGCTCATCGTGATCGTCTCCTGGAGAGCGCGGGACAGGGCGATCGGGCGTCGTCGCCCCCCTCGCCCCGGCCCCGGCTCGGCGGCCGGACAGCGAGATCCCTGCAGCATCGTCCCCGGAGCCGGGGAGCGGAAGGCGCACCGTCCCGGCTCCGCCGCCTCAGCCCCGCGCGGGCAGTCCCAGCTCGGCCCGGAGGAGGGCGGCCGCCTCGGCGAGGGCGCGCATCTTGCCGGCGGCCGAGGCCCGGGGGAGGTACTTGAGGCCGCAGTCGCTGGACAGCATCAGCCGGTCGACGTCGACGTCGTCCAGGGCCCGCCGCACCCGGTCGGCGATCGTGCCCGGGGTCTCGACCTCGGGGGTCGAGAGGTCGAGGACGCCGAGGGCGATGCCCTTGCCGCGCAGCGGGCGCAGGGTCGCCGGGTCCAGGTGCGACTGCGCCGTCTCCACCGACACCGCGTCGGCGGGGGTGTCGGCCAGCTCCGGCAGGAACGAGTAGCCCTCCGGCCGCTCGGCCACCATGGCGGCGTAGCCGAAGCACAGGTGCACGTGCACCGGGCCGGCGGCGCCCTCCAGCGCCCGGGTCAGCGCCTCGGCGCCGTACCGGCGGGCCACCTCCGGGCGGGCCTGCAACCAGGGCTCGTCCACCTGGACGATGTCGGCCCCCGCGGCGAACAGGTCGGCGATCTCCGCCCGGACGACGTCGGCGTAGGCCAGGGCCAGCCCGCGGTCGTCGGGGTAGTGGTCGTTCTGCGCCTGCTGGGCCATCGTGAACGGCCCGGGAACGGTGATCTTGACGGCGCGGTCGCTGTGCGCGCGCAGGAACGCGACGTCGTCCACCTGGACCGGGGCCGGCCGCCGGATGTCCCCGGTCACCCGCGGCACCGGGATGTCCAGCCCCGACCGGTTGCGCACCGTCCCGGGGTGCTCGAGGTCCAGGCCGTCGAGCGCGGTGGCGAAGTGGTTGGAGTAGGACTCCCGCCGGATCTCCCCGTCGGTGACGATGTCGAGCCCGGCCTCCTCCTGCGACCGGATGGCGGCGAGGGTCGCGTCGTCCTGGGCCTCGGCCAGGAACTGCTCCGGGATGCGCCAGAGCTCCCGCGCCCGCACGCGCGGGGGGAACTGGTGCCCCAGCCGGTCCCGATCGATCAGCCAGTCGGGCTGGGGCAGGCTGCCGACGATCATCGTGGGCAGCGGCGGGAGCGGGGCCGGCATGGGGGTCTCCTGTCGGGGTGGATCAGGGGTGGGGCAGGTCGGTCGCGCAGAGCAGGACGTCCTGGCAGCCGTAGGAGTCCATCAGCGAGATGGTGCCCAACTGGTCGGGCCGCAGCTCGACGGGGCCCTTCCGGCCGAGGGCGTAGCACCGGTACCCGTCGGACGTGCAGAGGTCGGCCAGCAGCGCGCGCAGGCGCGGCGTCCCGGGCAGGACCTCGACGAACAGCGCCGGCCGGTGCGCCCGGAGGTGCTCGCGAGCGGCGGCGAGCAGGGCGTGCTCCTGCCCCTCGACGTCCAGCTTCAGCAGGTCCACCCCGTGCAGCAGCCGGCGGACGTCGACCGCGGTGACGTCGGCGACCGGGACCGCGCCCCGGGCGAGGTCCGCCGGCAGCTCGGTGCCTGCGGGCAGGTAGGCGATCGTCGGCGTGGCCTGTTGGTCGGCCGGGACGAGCAGCGGAACCGAGGTCACGCCCTGCTCGGCGACGGCCGCCGCCACCACGACCTGGACGGAGGTGACGCCGTTGCGCGCGAGGTTGGCCCGGCACGCCTCCGCGGACACCGGGTGCGGCTCGACGGCCACGTACCGGGCGCCGGGCCCCACCGCCCGGCCGCCCTGGACGGTGAAGTAGCCGACGTTCGCGCCGAGTTCGAGCACCGACCGCGCCTCGCGGCAGAACGCGAGCCACCACGGGAGCAGCTCGGGTTCCCAGCCGGCCTCCCCGCCCCACCAGTAGAGCTGGCCGAGCACCTGGGAGTCGGTCGCGCCGAACACCAGGTCCGGGTTGTCGAGCAGCCGGAACGTCCCGACCCGCCGGGGGATCCCGCCCCGGTTCAGCCACCGCAGCACCGGCCCGGGGGCACCGCCCCCCGGCGCGAGGCGGCGGCGCAGGGCGTCGGCGAGGCGAGGGGGCATCCGGCCGACGACGAGCCGCGCCAGGGGCGCCCCCGGGGTCACAGCGGCGCGGCGTAGCCACCGAAGGCGCTCGGGTTCTCCCAGACGCGGACCCCGAGGGTCGCCCCCGGGAGCCGGCCGAGTGCCGCCGCGAGCTCCCCGTGCAGCCAGCGGGCGAAGACCTCGACGGTCACGGCCTCCGCCGGCACGACCGTCTCCAGGTCCCGTCCGGCGATCCGGCCCGCCGCGTCTCGCAGGGCCTGCTCCAGCACGTCGAGGTCGACGACCATGCCGCGCTCGTCGAGGTCGTCCCGGCGCACGACGACGTCGAGCCGGTAGTCGTGCGAGTGCCGCTCGCCCTCCGGCGGCGGCATGCCGGGCATGACGTGGAAGGCCACCACCTGCGTCGCCGTCCCGGTCTCGTACACGGCGCTATTGATAGCGCAGCGCGACGTGCAGCACACCCGCGGCCTGCTGGTCGAGCGCCGCATAGGCCCGCGCGGCGTCGGCGAAGGCGAACTCGGTCGTGGCGAGGCCTGCCAGCGGCAGGACGTCGAGCAGGGCGGCGGCAGCCGCGCGGCGGCGGGCGTGGTCCCACCGGCCGGCGAGCGCGGCGGGGATCGTGGACACCTGGCTGCTGCGGATCGTGAGCCGGCGCCGGTGGAAGGGGCCCCCGAGCGGAAGCGCCACGTCCTGCCGGCCGTACCAGGAACCCACCAGGGCGGTGCCCTCGTGGGCCAGTAGGTCCAGGGCTCCGCCGAGGGCGGCGGGGTTGCCCGACAGCTCCAGCAGCAGCGGCACGCCGCCGGCCGGGATCCGCGCCGGCAGCTCGCCGGGTGCGACCGCGTGCACGCCCAGCGACCGCGCGAGCGCACGCCGCTCGCCCTGGGGGTCGGCGGCGAGGACCGTGGCACCGCCGCGCTGCAGCAGCAGCGCCGTGAGGAGCCCCACGACGCCGAGCCCGAGCACGACGACGGTCTCGTGCGCCACCTGTCCGGCGTCCAGGCTGAGCTGCAGCGCGGTCTCGACGGAGGGGAACAGGGTGGCCACCCGCGGGTCCGTGCCGGGCGGCAGGACGACGACGTCGTCCTCGGCGACCACGAACCGGTCCTGGTGCGGGTGGAACGCGAAGACCGTCGTCCCGGGGGCGAGGGAACCGCCGCCGCGCTCGACCGTTCCGACGCAGCTGTACCCGTAGGCGAACGGATACCGGAAGGTGCCGCCGAGCGCCCCCAGGCGCTCGTCCAGGGGCAGGGCGGGGTCGAGCAGGCCTCGGTAGGCGAGCAGTTCCGTGCCGGTGCTGATCCCGGAGAAGCTGGTTCGCACCAGGAGTTCACCGGGCCCCGGCTCGGGCAGGTCGACGGGCCCGACCTCGACGCGGCGGGGGGCGACGAACTGCAGCCGAACGGCCCGCATCCGGTTCTCCTTCCGTTCCGGCGAACCTGATGGTCGGTGGCCGCGGAACGGTAGCGTGCGGGCTCCCGGTTGGCGCGTGAGCGAGGAGTCGGGCAGATGCTTCCTGCACCGCGGCACGGGCACCGTCCGCGCGAGGTCGCGTCCGCGCCCATCCCGACGCCGTACGGGCAGTTCCAGGCCCGCGCCTTCGAGACGCCGTCCGGGCACGTGCACCTCGCGCTGGTCGCCGGCGAGATCGACGACGGCGAGTCGCTGCTGACCCGGCTGCACTCCGAGTGCCTGACCGGGGACGCCTTCGGCTCGCTGCGGTGCGACTGCGGCGTGCAGCTGCGCTCGGCGCTGCGCACGGTCGCCGCCGAGGGCCGCGGGATCGTGCTGTACCTGGGCGGCCACGAGGGCCGGGGCATCGGGCTGGTCGACAAGCTGCGGGCCTACGTCCAGCAGGACCTCGGCGCCGACACCGTCGACGCGAACCTCCAGCTCGGCCTGCACGCCGACGCGCGCGACTACGGCGAGGCCGCCGACGTCCTGACCGCGCTGGGGGTGCGGTCGGTGCGGCTGCTGTCGAACAACCCGGCGAAGGCCGCGGGGCTCCGGGGCGGGGGAGTGGCCGTCGAGTCGCTGCGCCCCCTGCGCACGTCCGCGCACCGGCGCAACCGGGCCTACCTGGAGACGAAGGAGGCACGCCTCGGGCACCTGCGGCCGACCGGGCCGGCACCCGCCGAGCTGGCCGAGGTCCCGGTCGACGTGGCCCGCCTGCTCGGCCCCCTGCGGCCGCGCGCCGACCGGCCGGCTGTCGTCGTCAAGTACGCCCAGACGCTCGACGGGCGGATCGCCACGCGGACCGGTGACGCGCGGTGGATCAGCGGGGAATCCGAGCGCCGGGTCGCGCACGGGATGCGCGCCGGCTGCGACGCGGTGCTCATCGGGGCGCGCACGCTCCTGCACGACGACCCGCAGCTGACCGTGCGGATGGTCCCGGGGGCGTCGCCGCTGCGCGTGGTGCTGGATTCGACGCTGCGCACGCCACCGACGGCGAAGGTGCTGTCCGACGACGCCGCGACGCTGATCCTCTGCCGGCCCGGCGCCGACCCGGTGCGCCGCCGGGAGCTGGCCGCGACCGGAGCGTCCGTCCGCGAGGTGCCCGAGGACGCCGACGGGGTGCAGATCGACGCGGTGCTCGCGCTGCTCCGCTCCTCGGGCGTCGCCTCGCTGCTCGTGGAGGGCGGCGGCCGGGTGATCACCTCGCTGCTGCGCGCCGGGGCGGTCGACCGCCTGGTGGTGTCGCTGTCGCCGACGATCATCGGCGCCGGGGTGGAGGCCGTCGGCGGCCTCGGGATCGACCGGATCGCCGACGGCATCCGGCTGACCGACCGGTCGGTGCACCTGGCCGGCGACGACGTCCTGCTCGCGTTCGACGTGCAGCAGCGGCCCGGCCTCTGACGTCGGCTCAGCCGGTGCCGACGGCGACCGGCGCGGCCCGCAGCCGGCCGCGGCGCACCCGGTCGGTGACCAGCAGGACGGCGCCGGGCAGCGTGGCGACCAGGCCCAGCACGCCGTAGGCGGTCGCCGCGGCCACCCCCTGGGCCGCGCCCAGCCCGGCGGCGCCGAACACCCACGCGGCCACGCCCTCGCGCGGTCCCCAGCCGCCGATGCTGACCGGCAGCACCATCGCGAACAGGATCAGCATCGCCAGCGGCCACAGCTGGGCGGGCGACGCGTGCGTGCCGGTCGTCCACGCCGCGACCAGGAACGTGCCGGTGTGCCCGGCGGCGACGACCACGGAGGTGCCGGCGACCACCGGCCACGCCCGCGGGTCGAGGAGCCCGTGCCGGACGTCGGCGCGGGCGGCCCGCAGCACCCGCGCGCGCCGGGATGCCGCCCCCCGCGGACGGCTGCGGACCACGAGCAGCAGACCCAGCGCGACGGTGCCGGCGACCGCGGCGAGGACCCAGACCATGACGGGCCGCACCGGCGAGGCCATGGCGCACAGCACGACCACGAGGAGCACCACCTGCACGGTCTGCCCGGCCGCCCGCTCCCATGCGACGGCGCGCAGCCCGCGGCCGACGTCGCCGGCGTCCCGGCCGTGCTGCACGCCGCGGTGCACGTCGCCGAGCACCCCTCCGGGCAGCGCGCTGTTGAGGAACTGCGACGTGTAGTAGGCGGCGACCGCCTCGCGCAGGCTCATGCCCACCCCGAGCCCGCGGGCGACGACCTGCCACCGCCACGCCGAGCAGACCGTGGCCAGCGCCGTGATCGCCGTGGCGGCCAGCAGTGACCAGACGCTGATCGCCCGCACGCCCTCCAGGAACGGGACCGTGCCCAGCTGCCACACCAGGACGCCGAGGATTCCCGCGCCCCCGGCCGGCCGGGCCCACGCCCACGCCGTCCGCCGCCCACCCGGGACCACCCCGTCGCTCACCGGGCGACCAGCCCGGAGCGGTCGGAGACGGCGGCGAGCACCGCGGCCACGCGGGCCGTCGTCGAGTCCCACCCCGCCAGGGTCTCGCGCCGGGCGAGCGCCGCGCGCCGCAACCGCCCCCGCAGGTCGCGGTCGTCCAGCCAGGCCGAGAGGGCGGCCCGGAGGGCGCCCGGGTCGCCGGGGGGCACGAGCAGTCCCGGAACGCCGAGGCGGGTCCGGCCGAGCGCCTCGGGCAGCCCCCCGACGGCGCTCGCGACGACGGGCAGGCCCACCGCCAGGGCCTCGGCGGCCGCCATCCCGTAGGCCTCCAGCCGCGAGGGCGCGACGAGCAGGTCCGCCCGGGAGAACTCGCGGCGCAGCGCGTCGCCGTCCTCCGGGCCGGCGAAGGCCACCCGGTCGCCGATCCCGGACCGGCCGACCGCGCGGCGGAGCCGTTCGACGAAGACCGGATCGCGGTCGAGCGGGCCGACGACGGTGCAGTGCCAGGACGAGCCGGCGACCTGCGCGAGCGCCGCCACCAGCACGTCCTGGCCCTTGTGCGGGACGACCGCCGCGACGCACAGCAGCCGACCACCGTCGTCCGTGCCCGGTGCGGGGTCGCCGACATCCACGCCCGGGGAGGCGACGTGGACCCGCTCCGGCGGGAGGTCGTGGTCCGCGACCAGCCGATCGCACGTCCACAAGCTGGTGGTGACGACGGCGCGGGCGTGCGCGAGGGCGGCGCGCTCGTCGCCCACCGGGGCGAGGAACGGCATGTGCACGAGGACCACGAGCCGCAGCCGGGCGGCCTCCGGCCCCAGGACGGGCGCGGCCGCGGAGCCGATCAGCCCGTCGACCACGACGACGGCGTCGTCGGGCACGGCGGCCATCGTCCCCGCCAGGCGGCGGAGGTCGGTGCGCCCGGGCCGCGGCCAGGCGCCGGGCGCGGCGTGCTCGCGCACCGCCCAGCCGGTCGCGGCGAGCCCGTCGCACAGCCGCCGGTCGTAGCGGTTGCCGCCGCTGGGCCGCGCGGGGTCGTCGATCCCGGCCGGGACGACGACGTGGACGGTCGGCACCGCACCCTCCTCGGCTCCCGTGATGAACCGGATCGTCCCGCGTCCCGTGCCCCGTGGTGTACACCTCTCCACGGAGGCGCCGTGCCGACGGTTCACACCGCCCTGCTGACCGGGCTGCTCGCCCAGACCGCCGTGCTCGGCGTGCTCGCCGGCACGGTGGGGCTGGGTGCGCCGGGATGGGTGATCGGTCTCGGCTACGGCGCGGCCGTCGCGGGCCTGCTGGCGCGTGCGCTGCGCCGCCACGGCACCGGGGTCCTGGGGCCGGCCGACCGGGTCACCCTGGGCCGGAGCGCGCTCGTCGGTGGCGTCGCGGCGCTGGCCGCCGAGTCGTTCGTCCGCCCGGTCCCGGCGGCGGTCCTGGCCGCGCTCGCGGCCGCCGCGCTCGTGCTCGACGGCGTCGACGGCCGCGTCGCGCGCCGGACCGGCACCGTGTCGGCGGTCGGTGCCCGGTTCGACGTCGAGGTCGACTCGTTCCTCGTGCTGGTCCTCGGCGTCGTGGTCGCCCGTGACCTGGGGCCGTGGGTGCTCGCGATCGCCTCGCCGCACTACGTGCTGGTCCTCGCCCGGCGCGCCCTGCCCTGGCTGCGCCGGGAGATGCCGCCGCGCCACTGGTGCAAGGTCGTGGCCGTCGCCCAGGCCGTCGTGCTGGTCGTCGTGGCGGGCGGCGTGCTGCCGCCGGTCGTGGCCGTCCTCGCCCTCGTCGTCGTCGCGGCGCTGCTCGCGGAGTCGTTCGGGCGGGAGATCGGGTGGGCGTGGCGCCGTCGCGCCGGAACGGCGGACGTCGAGCCGCGGTCCGTGCCGTCGCTGGGCCCGGCGTCACGCCGCCGGCGGGTGCTGGCGTCGGCGGCGACGGTCCTGGCCGTCGCGGCCGTGTGGTCGGTGCTGGTGTTCCCCGACCGGCTGGTCCGCCTCACGCCGCTGACCTTCGCCCGGATCCCGGTCGAGGGCCTGGTGCTCGTCGCGCTCGCGCTGGTCGCGCCCGCCCGCGCCCGGCGGTCGCTCGGCATCGCAGCCGGCCTCCTGCTGGCTGCCCTGGCCGTCGTCCGCCTCCTCGACATGGGGTTCCGGGAGTTCGTGCACCGGCCGTTCAACCCGGTCACCGACTGGCGGCTCCTCGACTCCGCCGTCATCGTGCTCCGCGACACGGTCGGCACGGGCTGGGCGGACGTCGCCCTCGTCGGTGGCGCCCTGCTGGTCGTCGGGCTCGTCGCAGCGGTGCTGGGATCGACGGCGCGGCTGATCCGGGTGGCCGCCCGCCGCCGGGCGCTCTCGGCCGGGACGGTCGGTTCGCTGGGGGCGGTGTGGGTGACCTGCGCCGTCCTCGGTGCCTACCTGGTCCCGGGCGCGCCGGTCGCGTCCCTGGGTGCGGCCGAGCTCGCCGCCGCGCAGGTGGGTGGTGCGGTCGCCAACGCGCGGGACCTGCCGGCGTTCCGGGCGCAGCTCGCCGCCCCCGACCCGTGGGGCGGGGTGCCGGGGGAGGACCTGCTCACGGCACTCCGGGGCAAGGACGTGGTGATCGCGTTCGTGGAGAGCTACGGCCGGGTCGCGGTGGAAGGGTCGTCGTTCTCCGGCGACATCCGGGACGTGCTGACCGCCGGTACGCAGGCGACGGACCGGGCGGGTTTCGGCTCCCGCAGCGCCTTCCTGACCTCGCCGACGTTCGGCGGCATCAGCTGGCTGGCTCACGCCACGCTGCACTCGGGGCTGTGGATCGACAGCCAGCAGCGCCACGACCAGCTGCTCGACAGCGACCGCTTCACCCTGTCGGCCGCCTTCGCGCGGGCCGGCTGGCGCACGGTCTTCGACGTGCCGTCGAACCGGGACCCCTGGCCCGAGGGGGAGGCCTTCTACCGGCTCGACCGCGTCTACGACCGCACCGACGTCGGCTACACCGGGCCTAAGTTCAGCTTCGCGGCGATGCCGGACCAGTACACGCTGGCCGCCTTCCAGGACCTCGAGCTGGGCCCGGGCCACGCCCCGGTGATGGCCGAGATCGACCTCGTCTCCTCCCACGAGCCGTGGACGCCGCTGCCTCGGATGGTCGACTGGGACCGGGTCGGCGACGGGTCGATCTACCGCGGGATGCCCGACGAGGGTCCGACGCCCGCGGAGGTGTTCGGGGACGCCGAGGAGATCCAGCGGCTCTACGCGCGGTCGATCGAGTACTCGCTCACCGCGCTGATCTCGTGGGTCACCACGTTCCACGGCGACGACGACGACCTCGTGCTGATCCTGGTCGGCGACCACCAGCCCGCCGAGGTGGTGAGCGGCCCCGACGCGTCGCACGACGTGCCGATCACCGTGCTGACCCGCGATCCCGCCGTCCTCGACCGCATCGCCGGGTGGGGCTGGGACGACGGGATGCTGCCCGGCCCGCAGGCACCGGTGTGGCGCATGGACGCGTTCCGCGACCGGTTCCTCGCGGCGTTCGGCCCGACGACGCCCGCAGAGGCCGCGGCCACCCGCCCCCGGGGTGGGTGACGGCGGGGCACCGAGAGCGGCGGGGCTGACCCGTGGCGGCCGTCGTCCGTACCCTCGGTCCGGTGAGCATCGCACCGGCACCGGCCGTCGTCCTGGACGACCGCTTCGCCCGCGACCTCCCGGAGCTGGCGGTGCGCTGGCGGGCCGAGGAGACCCCCGACCCGCGCCTGCTCGTGCTGAACGAGTCGCTCGCCGAGGAGCTCGGCCTCGAGCCCGCCGCGCTGCGCAGCGCCGAGGGGGTGCGCCTGCTGGTCGGCGCCGCCGTCCCCGCCGGGGCCACGCCGGTGGCGCAGGCCTACGCCGGGCACCAGTTCGGCGGCTACGTCCCGCGGCTCGGTGACGGCCGGGCGCTGCTGCTCGGCGAGCTGGTCGACGCCGCCGGCCGGCCGCGCGATCTCCATCTGAAGGGTGCGGGGCGCACGCCGTTCGCCCGGGGCGGCGACGGGCTGGCCGCGGTCGGGCCGATGCTGCGCGAGTACGTGGTCAGCGAGGGCATGCACGCGCTCGGCATCCCGACGACCCGGTCCCTCGCCGTGGTGGCGACCGGGCGCGAGGTGTACCGCGAGACCGTGCTGCCGGGCGCGGTGCTCGCCCGGGTGGCCGCCAGCCACCTGCGCGTCGGCAGCTTCCAGTACGCGCGGGCGACGGGGGACGTCGACCTGCTGCGCCGCCTGGCCGACCACGCGATCGACCGCCACCACCCCGGCGCCGCGCGGGCCGGGAACCGCTACCTCGCGCTGTTCGAGGCGGTCGTCGCGGTGCAGGCGTCGCTGGTCGCCTCGTGGATGCTCGTCGGCTTCGTGCACGGGGTCATGAACACCGACAACATGACGATCTCCGGCGAGACCATCGACTACGGGCCCTGCGCGTTCCTGGACGCCTTCGACCCGGCGACGGTCTACAGCTCGATCGACACCGGCGGGCGCTACGCCTACCGGAACCAGCCGCTCGCCGCGGAGTGGAATCTCGCCCGGCTCGCCGAGGCGCTGCTGCCCCTCCTGGACGACGACCAGGACCGGGCGGTGGCCCTCGCGGTCGAGGCGCTCGGCGCGTTCCGCCCGCGGTACGGCGCGGCATGGTCGGCCGGCATGCGCACCAAGCTCGGCCTGCCCGACGGCCTGGACGACGCGGTGGCCTCTGCGCTGGTCGACGACCTGCTCGCGCTGCTCGAGGAGGGCCGCGTCGACCACACGTCGTTCTTCCGCGCCCTCGGGGCCGCGGCGCGCGGCGACGCCGAACCCGCGCGGCGCATGGTCCTCGACCTCGCGGCGTTCGACGCGTGGGCGCAGCGGTGGCGGGCGCTGGAGCCCGATGCCGCGGCGATGGACCGGGCGAACCCCGTGTACATCCCGCGCAACCACCTCGTGGAGGAGGCCCTCGACGCCGCGACGGCGGGAGACCTGGGTCCGGTCGAGCGGCTGCTCGAGGCGCTGTCGCGCCCCTACGACGAGCGCCCCGGACTGGCGCGGTACGCCGCGCCCGCGCCGGACGAGACCGGCCCCTACCGCACGTTCTGCGGCACCTGAGGAGCGTGCCTCACCCCGGCTGCGACTCGTGCCCCGCCGGAACCGAGCGGGAGAGCCCCCGGTAGGCGTCAGCGGCCCGGATCCGCCCGTTGACGACGTCGTGGATCGTCCGCGCGATCGGCAGGTCCAGCCCGTGCTGGTCGGCGAGCTCCACCACCGTCGACGCCGTCTTGACCCCCTCGGCGACCATGCGCATCTCGCCCAGCACCTCGTCGAGCGGCCGCCCCAGCCCCAGCTGCTCGCCGACGTGGCGGTTGCGGCTCTGCGGGCTCATGCACGTGGCGACCAGGTCGCCCATGCCCGCGAGCCCGGCGAGCGTCTGCGCCTCGCCGCCCATCGCGACGGCGAGGGTGGTGAGCTCGGCCAGGCCGCGGGACATCACCGCGGCGCGCGTGTTGTCACCGACCCCGAGGCCCTGGGCCATGCCGGTGGCGATCGCGATCACGTTCTTCAGCGCGCCCCCGATCTCGCAGCCCACGACGTCGTGATGGGTGTAGACCCGGAAGAGGCCGCGGCCCACCTCGCGCTGCAGCGCCGCGGCCACGGCGAGGTCCTCGGTGGCGATCACGCTGGCCGCCGCCTGCCCGGCCAGGATCTCCCGCGCCAGGTTGGGGCCGGTGAGCGCCGCGGCCGGCCGCCCGGGCAGCACTTCCTTGATCACCTCGGTCATGCGCAGGTGGGTGCCCCGCTCGAGCCCCTTGCTCAGGCTCACCACCGGGATCCAGGGCGCCAGGTGCGGCGCGACCCGCTCGAGGCACTCGCGGAACCCGCTGGTCGGCACGCCCACCACCAGCAGTTCGGCGTGCCGGGTGGCCTGCTCGAGATCGGACGTCGCCCGCAGCCGCGCCGGCAGCCGCGCGCCCGGCAGGTAGGCCTCGTTCGTGCGCTGCCCGCCGACCTCGTCGGCGACCTCGGGGTTGCGCGCCCAGAGCAGCACCTCGTGGTCCCGGCGGCACATCAGCGCGGCGACCGTCGTGCCCCACGACCCGGCTCCGAGCACGGTGACCCTCATCGACGTCCTCCTGACGGTCGCGCCCGGAGGGCGACGGGCTGCCGGTGGTGATCACCGGCCCGGACAGGATGGTCGTCGCCGCTCGTCGCGGCCAGTGCCTGCGGCGTGACCGGTCGCCAGGCTGGTGATCCCGTCGTCACCGGCGGGTTCGGCTGGTGGTCGGCCCGCAGCCGCACGCGCTGCGCCGTGGCTGCGGACGCGGGTCAGGCGACCCGCCGGGCGCTGGTGTAGCTGCCCATCGAGTCCAGCGCGGCGGTCTTGACCGGTACGCCCGCCGTCGACGCGTGCACCATCTGGCCGTTGCCGATGTAGATGCCCACGTGGCTGACCGGGCTGTAGAAGAACACCAGGTCACCGGGCTGGAGCTGGTCGCGGGACACCGGTGTGCCCAGCTGCGACTGCATGCGGCTGGAGTGGGGCAGGCTGATCCCGGCCGCGGCGTAGGCGTACTGGACCAGGCCCGAGCAGTCGAACGCGTCCGGCCCGGCGGCGCCCCACACGTAGGCGTCGCCGACCTGTGCCATGGCGGTGTTCACCGCCGTCTGCGCGGCCGCGCTGCCACCGGCCACGACGGGCGCGGCCGGGACGACCGGAGCCGCGGGCGCGGGTGCGGGGCCGGCGTCGCCCGCGGGGGCGCTCTCGGCGGGCGCCGCCTCGACCGCGTGCCGCTCGGCGGCCGCCCGCGACGCCCGTTGCTCCTCGGCGCTGAGGCGGTCGTAGGCGGCCTGGTACTCGGCGATCTGCGCGTCGAGGTCGTCCCGCTGGGCGGTGACGTCCTCGAGCTGGGACTGCGCGTCGGCCGCCGCCCGCTGGGCCGTGGCCTGGGCCTCGTCGGCGGCGGAGGTGGCGCTGTCGGCGGCGCTCAGGACGCCGGCGTTGTGCTCGGCGATCGTCTGGAGGGTGCCGATCCGGTCGAGCATCTCCTCGGCGGAGTCGCTGGTCAGCATCGCCTCGAGGGCACCGAGTCGCTCCCCGGTCCAGGCGCTGTAGGCGACCGCACGGACCTGGTCGCGGGCCTGCCCGAGCGCCGCCTCGGCCGCGGCGAGCTGCGCGGCGGCCGCCTCGGCGGCGTCCTGCGTGGCGGCGAGCTGCTCCCGCGCCTCGTTGAACTGCTCGGTGAGGACTTCGAGGTCGTGGGCGCGCGCGGCGATGAGGTCGGCCGCCTCCGCCGAGGTGGCCGGAGTCGGGTCGGCCGAGGCCGGCGCCGGGAGGAGCGCGAGGCTGCCGGCGGCGAGCAACCCGGCGAGCAACCCAGCGAGGGCGGTCCGGCGGCGGGCAGGGGTGTGCGAACGCGCCATGCCGGCGGTCGTCCCTTCTTCCACGGCCGCCTGCCGCGTTAGCTGACGGGTTCGGGCGGGAAGACGCCCGGCGCCCGGCGGCCCGGTGGGCCGTCGATCGCTTCACCCCGGTGGTGCGTGTGGGTCCCCGGTCCAGGCCGGTGGCGGGCACCGGCAGATGGTTCGGCGGCGTCCGACCCGGTGGTCACTGGGCAGCGACGGAAGGCCGACCCGGACCGGTCGACGGTAGAGCCGTCGCCGGATCGGGACAACCCGGGGCGTCGCGGCACATCGTCGGTGGGCGACGGAGGATGCCACCCGCCTACGCTGCGCCGGTGCGTCCTTTCCGTGCTCGCACGGCGGGGCAGGGTCGCCCCGCCGGCGGGCCACGGGTCCTCCTCCCGCTCCTGGTGCTGGCCGCCGCCGTCGCCCAGGGCTTCGGTCGCTTCGGGTACGCGCTCCTGCTGCCGGCGGTGAACGCCGACCTCGTGCACTCCTACGCCGTCGCGGGACTCCTCGGCACGCTGAACCTCGGTGCCTACCTCGCGGGAACGCTCCTGGTCAGCCTGACCGCCGACCGCATCGCGCCGGCCGCCTCCGTGCGGACGGGCCTGCTGCTGGTGACGGCCGGGCTGGCCGTGCTCGCGCTGGCGCCGTCGGTGGCGGGGCTGGTCGTCGGCATGGTGGTGGCGGGGTTCGGCGGGGCGCTGGTGTGGGTGCCGGCCCCGGGGATCGCCGGTGCGGCCGTGCGGGCCTCCCGGCGCGGCCTGGCCATCGGGCTGGCGGGCAGCGGCGTGGGGGTCGGGGTGATGGCCAGCAGCGCACTGACCGCGCTCGTGCACGCCGTCGCCGGACCCGGCGCGTGGCGCCCGGTGTGGGCGATCGAGGCCGTGCTGGCCGCCCTGGTGGCGGTCGCCGCGCTCGGGTGGCTGCGCCCGCAGGCCGCGCCGGTGTCCGGTCCGGTGCGCATCTCGGCGCTGCGGGCCGTGCCCGGGTGGATCGGCGCGACGCTCTCCTACGGCGGGTACGGCCTCGCCGTCGCCGTCTACATGACGTTCGTGGTCGCCGCCTACGAGCACGACGCGGGCTTCGCCCCGGTGCACGCCTCGGCCGTCTTCGCGGTCGTCGGCGTCTGCATCACGGCCGGCGGCGTGCTGGTCGGCCGATGGTCGGACGGCGTGGGCCGACGGGCCGCCATGACCTGGGCCTACGTGGGCATGGCGGGGGCGATCCTGCTCGTCCCCGTCGGTGCCGAGCCGTGGGCGGTGCTGTCCGCGGCGGTGTTCGGCCTCGCGATGACCGGGGCGCCGACGGTGCTCGCTGCGCACCTGGCCGATTCGCTCGACCCCCGCCGGTTCGCGGCGGCCTTCGGTGCCGTCACCCTCGTCTTCGGCCTCGCCCAGCTGGTGGGGCCGCAGCTCGGCGGGTGGATCGCCGACCGGACCGGCAGCTTCTCCACCGCGTTCCTGGTCGCGGCCGGCGCCGCGCTGGCGGCGGCCGTCGCATCCTCGACCCTGCCCCGGCGCGGTGCCGCCGCCCGGCCCCGCACGAGCGCTCCCGGGGGTACCTGACCCCCGTCGTCCGGCTCGGTCCCGGTGCTCGGGTCAGGGTGCCCGCAGCGTCCGGTGCCGCCATCGGAGCCGCTCGGCGAGCCGGCGGAGGTGGGCGTCCAGCCCGCCGTCGACCGGCGCGGCGACCGGGGCGGTCCGGCGCTCGACCTGTGCCCGGAGCGCGGAGCGTCGGCGCTCCAGGGCCTTCACCTCCGCACGGAGCGACGCGACGCGGGCCGCGGCGTCCTGGTCCAGGCGGTGCCGGGTCGCGGCGGCCGCCGCGTCCGCCCGCCGCCGCTCCTCCCGGGCGGTGCCCAGCATCGCGACGATCTCGTCCCGGGCCTGCAGCCGGGCGGCCCGTGCCTCGTCGACGGCCTGGTGCCGGATCCGGTCGGCGTCCTCGGCGGCGCGCAGCATGATCAGGCGCGCCTTCTCGAGCCGGGCGGCCGCCTCCACGCGTGCCTCCCGGCCCGTCCGCTCGGCCTCGTCGACGATCCGGCCGGCCTCGGCGGTCACCGCCTCGGCCGCGACGACCGCCTCGGCGAGCGTCCGGTGGGCCTCGGCTCCGGCGTCGGCGAGCACCCGCTCCGCCTGGGCGACGGTCGCCTCCGCGTGCGCGGCGGCGGCGGACCGGTCGGCCTCGGCCTCGACCCGGATGCTCTGGGCCTCGTCGGCCGCGGCGGCCAGCATCGAGCCGATCCGGCCGGAGAGCCGCAGCAGCTCGCCGCCACCGGCCGAGTGGGACAGCAGCCGGGTGGCCTCGTCGAGCGCCGACCGCGTGGCGAGGTGCCGCGCCACGAGGTGCTCGCGCTCGCGCTCGGCGGCGGCGAGTTCGTCCTCGGCCCACCGGACGTAGGTGTCCACCTGGAAGCGGTCGTAGCCGGCCACGGCGCGACGGAACATCGGCGCTCCGTGCAGGACGGTGGCCAGGTCACCGGAGACGTTCGGCCGCCGGGAGTCCAGCGGGGCCGCCGGGCCACCGCCCGAGGGGCAGTCGGCCCCGCCGTCGGCCTGCCGTGCACTGCTCATTCGCACCTGCCTCCCCACGCAGCTCGGGTCCGAGGGAGCGGAACGCTACGGGCCTGGAACGGCCGGGACCCCCGGTCGGCGGACGGGCGTCACCCGGAGGGGGAGGGGGCCCACCCGATCCGGGAGCCGGGGCCATCGGCGGTGTCGCTGAGTGACGTCGCTCACACGGGTGAGGGGTCCGGCCGGCGCCGTGCGGGTGCCGGGAACGGCGCGCACCCTCGTCGGATGGACCCCGCCCCGACCCCGCCGCCTCCGGGGAACCTGACCGTCCCGCCGCTGTTCGGCTGGGAGGAGATCGTGACCGTCCTGGGCATCGTGATCGCCGGGGCCGCGGCGTTCCTGGTGATCGCGGCGATCGCGACCGCCTGGACCGGGCGGGCGGAGTGGCGGGCGTACCTGGACGCGCGGTCGCGACGCGACCACTGACCGGCTCTCAGGCGCGGGCCGCCTGGGCGGCCGGCTGGAGGAGGCGCTTGAGCTTCACGGGTGGGGTGCGGTGGTTGACCGCGACGATGCTGCGCGGTGCGACGGCGTCGGGCCAGGCGAGCAGGGCCGAACCCTGGTCGAGCGAGCCGTCGAGCACGGTCGGTTCGCCCTGCGGGTCGAGGTCGCCGACCATCTTGACGTCGAGACCGAACTGTTCGGTCCAGCAGTACTGCGACGGCCGGTAGGGCGCGGCGGTGTTCCCGTGCAGCAGCGCCCGGACCGCGGCGCGGGCCTGGTCGACGGCGTTGGTCCAGTGCGGCGAGCGGGTCAGTTCCCCGTCGCCGGCCGAGATCACGGTGACATCACCTGCGGCGACGACGCCGGGAGCGACCTGGCAGTGGGAGTCGACGACGATCCCGCCGTGCACCTGCACTCCCGAGCCGGCGAGCCACTCGACGTTGGGCACGTCCCCGACCGCCGAGACGACGAGGTCGGCCTCCAGGCGGGTGCCGTCGACCAGTTCCACCCCGGTGGGGGTGGGGGCGCCGAGCAGCCGGACGCCGCCGTCGGTCACGACGATGCGGACACCCGCCTGCGTCGCGACGGACCGCACGTGGCCGCCGACGACGGCGCCGAGCAGCCGGTCCAGCGGTGGCGCCAGGTCGACGACGGTGACGTCCTTGCCCAGCGTGCGAGCGGTGGAGGCGATCTCCATGCCGAGGAACCCGCCGCCCACGACGAGCACGGACGACGATGCGGCCAGGTCGTCGCGCAGGCGGACGCAGTCGCCGTAGGTGCGCAGCACCCGCTCGTCCTGGCCGGGGTGACCCAGCCGCCGGGCGCGGCCGCCGGTGGCGATGACCAGGCCGTCGTAGGGCACGGGCCCCGCGGGGGTGTGCACGGTGCGCGTGCGGAGGTCCAGCCCCGTCGCCGGCGTCTCCAGGCGCAGGTCGACCTCGTCGGCCAGCGGCGCGAGGACGACGTCGTCGATCGACTCGGTGCCGGCGAGCACGCCCTTCGACAGCGGCACGCGGGTGTAGGGCGGCACGTCCTCGTCGCTGAGCACCGTGATCCGGCCGTCGAAGTCCTCCATCCGCAGCATCTCCACCGCGGTGAGCGCCCCGATGGACCCGCCGACGACGACGACCTCGCGCAGGGTCACGGCTGCCCGCTCAGCTCTCGACGCGGAGCGCGGCGACCGGGCAGACCCGCGCGCCCGCCTCGGCCTTGCGCTCCAGCTCCGGCGGGATCGACTCGTGGAGGAGGACCACGATGGCGTCGTCGTCCAGCTCGTAGACCTCCGGAGCCGTGTCCGCGCACAGCCCGTGCCCCTCGCACCGCTCCCGGTCCGCGACGATCCTCATGCTGTCCACCGTCCTGCCGTCGATGCCTGTGCCTCCGAGGACGACCGTCACGCGGGCACGACCTCGAGGACGGGCAGCTTCTCGATGCTGCGGGTGATGTTGCTCGGGACGCGGAGCTCCTCGCCCAGGACCAGGCGCTGGGCCTGGGCGGCGAGGGCCTCGATGACGGCGTGCGCCTCGAGCCGCGCGAGCCCCTGCCCGGCGCAGCCGTGGGGGCCGTAGCCGAAGGTGAGGTGGTCGACCGGGTTGCGCTCGACCAGGAAGGCGTCGGGGTCCTCGTAGTGGCGCGGGTCGCGGTTGCCGGCGCCGAGCAGGATCGCGGCCTGCGAGCCCGCGGGCACCGTGGCGCCGTCGATCTCCACGTCTTTGGCGACGTAGCGGCCCCAGGTGTTGATGGGGGGCCAGAACCGGAGCACCTCGGCGAAGGCGGCCGGCACGAGCGAGCGGTCCTTCCGGACCAGGTCGAACTGCTCCGGATAGCGCCCGAAGAGCGCGACGATGTTGCCGATCGCGGCGATCGTGCTGTCGACGCCGGCCCCGAGGTACTGGTGGATGATGTGCCCGGCCGTGTTCGGCGGGATGTCGCCGCGTGCCTCGGCGTCGAAGATCCCGCGGCCCACCGAGCCGGGCGCCAGGTCCTCGGCGGTGACGCCGGCGCACCAGGCGTAGAGCTCGCCGGCGATCGGGAAGTTCTCCGCGGTCCGCTGGTTCATGGGGCCGATCACCTGCATCGCGGCCTGGCCCCAGCGCAGCATGTTGTCGCGCACGTGGCCGGTGAAGCCGATCAGGTCGGCGACGACCTCCAGCGGGAAGGCGCGGGCCAGCGCGTCGATGGCGTCGAAGGACCCCTGCGCGACCAGCTCGCCGACCAGAGCCTCGGCCTTGGCGTCGATCTGCGTCTTCAGCCCGCGCAGGGCCCGGGGGGAGAGGTTCTCGGTCAGCGTCGCGCGCAGCTGTGCGTGCACCGGCGGGTCCGAGGCGAGCGAGGTGCCCTGCAGGGCCTCGTTGACCATCGGGTTGAAGCCGATGCTGCGCGAGGAGAAGGTCTCCGGGTCGCCGAGGGCGGTGCGGATGACGTCGTAGCGGGTGAGCGCGTAGACGTCGTTCGCCGGCAGGTGCACGACCGCGCCCAGCTCGCGGAGCTCGGCGAAGTACGGGTAGGGGTCGAGCAGGACCTCGTCGGCGAAGAGGTCGATGTCGGATGTGGGGACGGTCATGAGCCACCTCGAGGGAGAGTCGGTGCCGAACCGGGCGTCGATCGCGCGGGTCACGCCTGCGTTGTGGCGGCGATCACGTGCTGATGCGCACCATGACACCTCACTTGACACTGTGTCAAGCAAAAGTCCGCCGTGTAAGGAACGCCGGGTCGCGATCGCGGCTATGGGCCACGTCGCGCGCGGCGCCCGATGACCGGCGCGGGCGTGGAGAGCATCGGCGTCGTCGGCGCCGGCATCGTCGGGCTGGCGGTCGCCCGCCGACTCGCGCAGCTGCGGCCCGACGCCCGGATCACGGTGGTGGACAAGGAGGACGACGTCGGGGTCCACCAGACCGGCCACAACAGCGGGGTGGTCCACGCCGGCCTGTACTACGCGCCCGGGTCGTTGAAGGCCGAGCTCTGCGGCCGGGGACGGGTACTGCTCCGGGAGTTCTGCGGCGAGCACGGGCTGGCCTACGACGAGTGCGGCAAGCTCGTCGTCGCCCGCGGTCCCGAGGAGCTGCCCGCCCTGGGGGAGATCGAGCGGCGGGCCACGCGGAACGGCGTGCCCGGGCTGCGCCGGCTGGCCGGCGCGGGGCTGCGGGAGGTCGAGCCGGAGGCCGTCGGCGCGGCGGCCCTGCACTCGCCGTACACCGCCGTCGTCGACTTCCGCGCCGTCGCGCGCGCCCTCGCCGAGGAGCTGCGCCGGCGCGGCCACGAGGTCCGGCTGGGCTTCGCGGTGACCGCCCTGGAGCGGCCGGCCGGTGGGGGAGTGGTGGTCCGCTCCGAGCGCGAGGCGTTCGCCGTCGACCGGCTCGTCGTGTGCGCCGGCCTGCAGGCCGACCGCGTCGCGCGGCTGGCCGGGGACGAGGAGGGCCCGGCGATCGTGCCGTTCCGCGGCGAGTACTACCGGCTGGTGCCCGAGCGCACCGGCCTCGTCCGGGGCCTGATCTATCCGGTGCCCGACCCGCGCTACCCGTTCCTCGGCGTCCACTTCACCCGCCGGGTCGGCGGCGGGGTCGACATCGGCCCCAACGCGGTGCTCGCGCTGGCGCGCGAGGGCTACCGATGGGGGGACGTCCGCCTCGGTGAGCTCGTCCAGACGCTGGCCTGGCCCGGCACGCGGTCCCTGGCCCGGCGGCACTGGCGCACGGGCGTCCGGGAGGTCCGCGGCTCCCTGTCGCGGAGCGCCTTCCTCGCCGCGGCGCGCGAGTTCGTCCCCGCGCTGCGGGACGACGACGTGCAGAAGGCCCCCGCCGGGGTCCGCGCGCAGGCCGTCGACCGCGACGGCACGCTCGTCGACGACTTCCGGATCCACCGCATCGGCCCCGTGGTCGCCGTCCGCAATGCGCCCTCGCCCGCGGCGACGTCGGCACTGGCGATCGGCGAGTACGTCGCCGAACGCGTGCTGGAACGGACCGGCGGCTAGGTGTACTGCTAGTCGACCCGGCGGGGGGCCCGGAGGGTCTTGCGGGGGCCGGACCCGGCGAAGATCGAGTGGACGATGTCGTCCGGGCTGAAGTCCCCGGTGAGCTCCTCCACCGCCCCGCCCTCGCGGAAGACCACGACCCGGTCGCAGAGCAGGGCCAGTTCGGTCTCGTCGGTTCCCGAGACGAGCACCGCGCACCCGTCGTCGGCCGCCCGGCGGATCGCCGACGTGATCACCTGCCGAGCGCCGACGTCGACGGCCTGGGTGGGCTCGTGCAGGACGAGCAGCGTGGGCCGCGTGGCCAGCCACTTGGCGAGGAGCACCTTCTGCTGGTTGCCGCCGCTGAGCCGGTCGACCGTCGTCGACGGGTCGGGCGGCCGGACGTCGAGCGCGTGCACCCATTCGCGCACGCTCCCGGCCTCGGCGCGACGCTCCAGCGGGAACACCGCAGACCGCGACCGGCGGCGGGGCAGCGAGATGTTGTCGGCGACGGTGAGATCGAGGGCGAGCCCCTCGTCCGCCCGGCTCTCCGGCACCAGCGCCACGCCGGCGGCCATCGCCCGGGCGCTGTCGCAGCGGGTCAGGTCCAGCGTCGTCGACCCGATCTGCACCGTGCCGGCGCGGGCGGGCCGCGCCCCGGTCAGCAGGTAGGGCAGCTCGTCGTGGCCGGACGCCGCCAGCCCGGTGACGCCGACGACCTCGCCGGGGGCGACATCGAGGTCCACGCCGGTGGCCACCGTGCCGGTCACCCCGCGGATCGCGACCGGCCCGGACCCCCGCCCCGGCCCCTCGCCGGCGGTCGTTCCCTTGGCGGCCAGAGCCTCGAGCGGACGGCCCATCACGGCCCGGACGAGCTCCCGTTCCGTGAGCTCCGCGGTCGGCACACCGCGCTCCACGGCGACGCCGTCGCGCAGGACCGTCACCCGGTCGGTGGCCTGGAGGACCTCCTCCAGGTGGTGGGTGATCAGGAGCACCGACGTGCCGGTGGCGACCACGCCGTCGACCAGTTCGTAGAAGTGCTCGAGGCTCCTGCGGGTCAGCGAGCGCGTCGACTCGTCGAAGATGATGATCCCGCGGCCGGCCTCCGCGTCCTGCAGGGCCCGCGCGATGGCGACGGTCGCGCGGTCCTCCTCGGTGAGCGACCGGACCGGGAGGTCGAGCCGCACCGGGCGGCCCAGCCGCTCCAGGACCGCTGCCGCGTCGTCCCGCTCCTGCCGCCACCGGATGGCGCGGGTGAAGCGGTTGGCCGCGAACCGGCCGACGCGGAGGTTCTCCACGACGGTCATGTCCTCGACCAGGCCGAGGCTCTGGTGCACGACCGCGAGACCGCGTCGCCGGGCCTCGAGCGGGCGGACCGGGAGCCGCAGGGGCTCCCCGTCCACCAGCACGCGGCCGCCCGGGTCCGCGGGGTGGTACCCCGTCAGCACCTTGGCCAGCGTCGACTTGCCGGAGCCGTTCTGGCCGATCAGCCCGTGCACCTCGCCGGGGACGACGTCGAGGTGCACGTTGCGGAGCGCCCGGTACCGGCCGAACGTCTTGGAGACGTCGTCGACGCTCAGTCGGGTACCGGCCGGCTCCACCCTGCCGCTCCGGATGCTGGCGTTGCCCTCGTGCACGACCGGTTCGGCGGTCAGGCTCAACTCAGGCCCCACAGCGCGCGGAACTCGTCGACGTAGTCGGTCGGGCCGTACCAGTCGCCGGAGGCCTCGCCGTCCTCGGTGAGCTCGATGTCACCGATGTTCTCCTGGCTGAAGAGGCGGTAGGCGATGTCGTACTCGGGGACCTCGGCGCCGCCCAGCATGAGCCGGAAGAGGGCGTCGGCGGTGGCCCAGCCCTGGTAGCTGAAGTCCTGGCCGACGTTGGCGTAGAGCAGGTTGCCCTCCTCCAGCTGCTGCAGGCCGGCCAGGGTCGCCGCGCTCGTCACGATCTTGATCTGGTTCGCCTTGCCGGACTGCTGGATGCCGCCGATGGTCGGCTGGACGAAGAACTCGAACTCGGCGAGGACGTAGTCGACGTCGGGGTTGCTCAGGATCGCCGCGCTCGTGGAGGAGGGGATCAGCGGGAAGTTCGTCGCCGACACCTCGTTGACCACCACGGTGCAGTCGGGGCAGCGGTCGGCGAACTCGGACTCCGCGGCTTCGGCGTAGGCCAGCGTCGAGGGGTTGTCGGTGACCTTCTGGATGACCACCGTCGCCTCGCCGTTCGAGTCGGCGATGATCCAGTCCGCGGCGCTCGCGAGCATCTGCGGTGCCGGGCCGGAGACGTAGGCCAGGGTCTCGTCGGCCGGCAGCTGCGGGTCGACGACCTGGTTGGCGATCAGGACGGGGATGCCGGATGCCCGGGCGGCCTCCAGGCCGTTGGCCGCCATCCCGTAGGGGATGTTGTCGACCACGATCGCCGCGGCCGACGCGCCCACCGCCTGGTCGATGCAGCCGGCGATCTGCGACGGGTTGGAGCCGCCGTCGCAGACCTGCAGGTCGACGTCGGCCTCGGCCAGCGCCGCGCCGAGCAGCTCGCCGTACAGCTGGAACACGCTGATCTGGGCGGTCAGGGGGACGTAGTACACCGTCGTGCCGGCCAGCGAGGAGAGGTCCCCGGGGAGTTCCTCGGTGGGGGCCGAGATCTCGTCCCGCGGCTGCATCGCCGTCTCGACGTCGGCCTGCACGTCGGCGACGGGGGAGTCCGAACCGCCGTTCGAGGTGGCCGAGCCGCCGTCGTCGTCCGTCGTACCGGGCGAGCAGGCGGCGAGCAGCGTCACGGCGAGGGCCGTGGCGCCGAGGGTGAGCTTGCGCCGAGCAGTGGACATCGATGTACGCCTTTCGGACGGGACGAGCAGGACCAGACGAGTGGAAGGGACGAGCAGAACGGGACGAGCCCGGCCGGGGACGAGCCGGGACGGAGTGCCGGGGAACGGTCAGCCCGAGCGGCGGTGCAGCACGGACGAGATGGTCACGGCGACCACCAGGACGCCGCCGTAGAAGACGCTCGTCACCCAGCCGGTGAAGCCGAGCAGGTTCAGGCCGAGGATCCCGGTGGCCAGGAAGTAGACGGCGATGAGCGTGCCCAGCGGGTTGAAGCGGCCGGGCTGCAGGATCGCCGTGCCCAGGAACGTCGCGGCGAACATCGGCAGCAGATAGCTCTGCGAGGCGTTCGGGTCGAACCCGCCCACCGCGGCGGCCGCGAGGACGCCGCCCACCCCGGCGATGACCCCGGCGGTGACGAAGGCCCCGAACCGGATGCGGTTGACCCGGACGCCGGCCAGCCGGCTGACCTCCCGGTTGGCGCCGACGAAGCGCATGTTGCGGCCGAGCGGGGTGAACGCGAGCACGTAGGCGAACGCGAGCATGAGCAGCAGACCCCAGTAGAAGCCCAGCGGCAGGCCGGCGACCCGGTACAGGGAGATCTCGCCGAACTCGCGGGGGAGGCCGCTGATGGACTGCAGGTCGGTCAGCCACAACCCGACGCCGAGCAGCAGCGTGCCCATGCCGAGGGTCACCACGATGGTGTTGACGCCGAGACGGACGACGAGGAACCCGTTCACGGCACCGATCAGGCCGGCGGCGACCACGGCCGCGAGGGAGGCCGCCCAGACGCTCCAGTCGTGATCGACCACGAGCAGGGACATCAGGACGGCGGCGAACCCGAGCACCGAGGGCACCGACAGGTCGACGAACTCGCCGATGACGATCGTGCACAGCAGGGCGGCGGTGAGGAAGACCAGAGCCTGCTGGCTGCCGAAGATGGTCTGGAAGGTGCCGGTCGTGAAGAACCGGTCGGGCTGCAGCGCCGAGTAGAGGGCGATCATGGCGACCCAGACGCCGATGACCGCGAACCGGGCGCCGAAGATCCCGGCCGCGGAACGGCGGGCGCCGTTCTGCTCCGGCTGCGGAGCCGCCCCGGACGGGGCGCCCGCTCCGCCGGGAGCCGGTCTCTCCGACGAGATCGTCGTCATCGCCGGGCCCCAGCGTCGGCGCGGATCAGCCGGGGGGCCTCGAGGGCAGGACGGTGGGGCTCGATGCGCACGTGGACCTCACTCGGGGTCGGTTGTGGCGCACATCATGTTCGTTAGGTTTACGCACTGTCAAGGGATCGGGCACGAAGTCCGCCGAGACGGCGGTGCTGCCGGTCGGGCTACTCGACCAGGAGGGCGCACCAGGAGTCGGTCATGAGTTCCAGTGCCTCGTCGCGGCCGACGTCCCACCCGTGCCGCATCCAGCGCACCGACGAGAACTCGAGCTGACCGAAGGCCAGGACCCCTCGGATGCGCCGCGTCGAGGGCTCGAAACGGCCGGCGCGGTCCAGGCCCGCCGCGATGTCACCGATCGCGCTCTCGAACCACTGGTCGATGGCTTCCTGGATCTCCACGTCGGACGCGGCGGCCTCGTGCGCCGCGGTCACGTACGGGCGGATCTGCGGCCACTGGTCGATCTTCCGCGACAACCAGGTCCGGATCTGCGCGCGGTCGCCGGACGCCACGACCTCGGCCAGCGGCGGGTCGTCGGACCCGATCAGGATGTCGTTGACGGCGACGATGAGTTCCTTGAGCAGCTGCGCCTTCGACGGGAAGTGCATGTAGAAGGTGGTCCGCGTGGTCCCCGCGGCGGCCGCGATGTCGTCGATCGTCGTCGCGCCGTAGCCCTTGCTCTCGAACATGGCCAGCCCCTCCCGGAGCAGGAGCTCACGGGTCAGGCGCTTCTGGGCTTCGCGGAGACTGGTCACGGCGCGAGGATAGGTCCAACCCGCGCGGTCCTCGACGGGCCGAGCCGACCGGGTCACTCCAACGGCGGGCGGCCCGACCCCGCGCGACGGACGTGTGCCGCGGGACGCCCCAGTTCGGCCCGGAGGGCGTCGAGCGTCGCCGCGCGGCCGGCGCGCATGAACTGCGGCCACTCCGAGGAGTCGAGGAACTGCTCGTAGAACCCGGTGCCGTAGACCTTCTGGTAGGGGACCGGCTCGACGAGCAGGACCTGCGCGCGGGCCCGGAGGCGGGCGAGATTCTCCCGCGCCAACTGCACCTGCTGGCTGGTGCGCACCTGACTCCCGACGTGCAGGACGCTCAGCCGCCGTCGGTCCCAGCCGGACACGTCCTCACCGCGGAACTCGTGCGGGTAGAAGGCGTTGACCGCGATCGCGGTGTCGATCGGCGGTTCGATGTCGAGGACCGGGTGGACGGGGAAGATGTCGACGATGCCGCCGTCGCACCACGAGCGACCGTCCAGCACGACGGGCTGCACGAACAGCGGGAGAGAGACCGCCATGCGGATCGCGCGGGCGACGGGCAGGTCCGGGTAGGTCGCCGGGCCCAGGTACTCGACGGTGTTGGTCTCGATGTTCCAGATCGGCGCGTACGCCGGTGTGGGGAGCTCGCCGAGCGTGCGGTCGCCCAGCCACCGCCGGTAGAACTCCTCGATGCCGTCGCCGCGGAGCAGTCCGGCCCAGCCGCGGCCGCCGGTGGCCACCGCCCTGGCCAGGTCGCGCCACGAGACGTCGACGTAGTCCCGGGGGACCATCGACGCGACCCTCACGGCCACCTCGTCGGCGCTGAACCCTGCGGCGAGCGGGAAGCCGAACATCGCGCCGCCGGAGCACAGCGACCACACCGCCACCGTGGTGCCCGACTCCTCGAGGGCGCGGGCGACCCCGATGAGCGAGGCGAGGGCACCGCTGCCGCCGGTGCTGACGACACCGACCCGGCCGGGCAGCGGCGAGACCGGCGCGGCGTCGCCGGCCGGGAACGGCGATCCGACGGGGGCGCGTCGGGGTGCCGTTCCCGGCAGGATCGCTCGCCGGACGCCGTCGACGAACCCGAGGTCGCGCCGCACGCCGTCCAGCAGGTCACGGCTGCGGACCAGCACGTCGAAGTACTGGCGCACCCGGAAGACGTCGAGGGCGAGGTCCAGCGGACTCGGGGCGCGCCCTCGGCTGGGTGTCGTCACGGTGCCACCTCGGCAAGGCGATCGGAGGCAGGGGCGCCCCGCAGCGTGCGCCCCGCGTTCCCGCGCGACGCAGAGGCGAACGACCCGATCACCGGACCTCCCCGACGATGGCCGTGTGGCACGGCAGGGGTTCTCCGTCAGCGGTCACGGGACCTTGGTCCGTGCCGCGCGGAGCCGGACCGCCACGAGGATCGACGGTGCGACCCTCCACAGGGGCGACCACCCGGCTCCGAGGACACATGGTCATGACCAGCGCAGACACGGACAACCCCAGCGTCCTGGCGCCAGCGGCGTCGGTGGCTCGAATGTTCTTCGACCGGGTGGCGGCGACCCCGGACGCCGAGGCGTTCCGTCACCCCCTCGATGGCGGGTGGACCTCGGTGACCTGGGGCCGGACCGCCGAGACGGTGACGACGACGGCGGCCGGCCTGCTGGCGCTGGGGATCGCGCCGGAGGATCGGGTCGCGATCGCGAGTGCCACCCGCATCGAGTGGCTCTACGCGGACCTGGCGATCATGTGCGCCGGCGCCGCGACGACGGCCGTCTACCCCTCGACCAGCGCCGCGGACGTCACCTTCATCCTGTCCGACAGCAGATCGCGGGTCGTCTTCGCCGAGGACGACGCCCAGATCGCCAAGCTGCGTGCCCAGCGCGACCAGCTGCCCGACCTGCTCCGGGTGGTCACCTTCGACGGCGAGCCGGACGGCGAGTGGGTGATCAGCCTGAGCGACCTGCAGTCCCTGGGCGCCGCGCTCCTCGCCGAGCGGCCGACCGCCGTGGACGAGGCGGTGTCGGCCGTCGGCCCGGAACACCTCGCCACGATCATCTACACGTCGGGGACCACGGGACGGCCCAAGGGTGTGGAGCTGCCCCATCGCTGCTGGACCTACATCGGCGCCGCGGCCGAGACGCTCGACCTCCTGCACCGGGACGACCTGCAGTACCTGTGGCTCCCGCTGGCGCACTCGTTCGGGAAGATGCTCGAGGCGGTGCAGTTGCAGGTCGGGTTCCCCACGGCGGTCGACGGCCGGATCGAGCGGATCGTGGAGAACCTCGCCGTCGTCCGCCCCACCTTCATGGCCGGTCCGCCGCGGATCTTCGAGAAGGTGCACGCCAAGATCACGCAGACCGTCAGGGACGAGGGCGGGCTGAAGCTCCGGCTCTTCACGTGGGCGTTCTCGGTCGGACGCCGGGTCTGGCGGGCCCGCGTGGACGGCACGCCGGTCGGGCCGGCGCTCCGCGCCCAGCACGCTCTGGCCGACCGGCTGGTGCTGTCGAAGATCCGGGCCCGACTGGGGGGACGGATCCGTTTCCTCGTCTCCGGGAGCGCGGCGCTCTCACCGGACATCGCCGACTGGTTCGGCGCCGCGGGCATGGTGGTGATCGAGGGATACGCGCTGACCGAGACCGGTGCCGGGGCGTGCGTCGCCAGCGTCACGCACCCGACGCCCGGGATGGTGGGGGCGCCGCTCGTGGGCTCCGAGGTGAGGATCGCCGACGGCGGCGAGATCCTGATCCGCGGGCCCCACGTGATGCGCGGCTACCACAACCGGCCGGACGCCACCGCCGAGGTGCTCAGCGCCGACGGCTGGTTCGCCACCGGGGACGTCGGCGAGCTCGACGAGCAGGGCCGGCTGCGCGTCACCGACCGCAAGAAGGACCTGATCAAGACCTCCGGCGGCAAGTACATCGCACCGCAGACGATCGAGGCCGAGTTCAAGGCGGTCTGCCCGCTGGCCAGCCAGATGCTGGTGCACGGCGACGGCCGCAACTACGCGACCGCGCTGATCACTCTCGACCCCGACGCGCTGGCCCAGTGGGGCCGTGCGCAGGGACTGGCGTCGACCGACTACGCCGTCCTCGTGGCCGACCCCGCCGTCCTCGACTACCTGCGGGCCTGCGTGGACGAACTCAACGGTCGGCTCAACCGCTGGGAGACGATCAAGGACTTCCGGGTCCTCGACCACGACATGTCGGTCGAGTCGGACGAGCTGACGCCGAGCATGAAGGTCAAGCGGAAGACCATCGAGGCGAGGTACGCGACCCTGCTCGACTCGATGTACGTCAGCCGATGATGTGGATGGATGCAGCGGCCAGGTGCGCCTGCAGCCGCGCCTGATCCAGGCCGACGGACGCGAGCACCTCGCGATCGCGGTCGGTGTCGATCTGCTCGGGCAGCGCCGCATCCGCGCGGTCTGCCGTCGCGTTGTCTCCCTGGGTGTGCAGCAACTGGACCAAGTCGTGCTTGGACAGCTTCATGTCGTGCTCCCGCCTGGGCTCTCCGGTCGGTGGCGTTCTGCGGGCGAGGATGGCCCGCGGCTGCTCGGGGCGGCCACCGCCCGAGGTCCGAGTCGAGCGGGACCTTGGTCTCGACCGACCTCAGGACGCTGATCCGGGGATGCCGGCATGGACCGGATGACTACGTTGCGAGCATGGCTGCTCCGGGGAGCGTGCGGGACGGCGCCGCGGCACGCCAGGTGGCGGCGCGGATGGCCGAGGCCGCCGCGGCGTGGCTGGACGCCCTCGACGCGGATCAGCGGGACGTCGCCTCCGCGCCGGTGCCGAGCGCCGACGACGTGCCCGACGCCGAGCGCCGGCGGTGGTTCTACACGCCCACCGACCACGGCGGCCTGACCTTCCACCAGCAGCGGCCGGCTCAGCAACGGGCCGCGATGCGGCTGGTGGCCACGGGGCTGTCCACGCCCGCCTACGTCACGGTGGCGACGATCGTCGGCCTCGAGAACGTGCTCGACCAGGTCGAAGGCTTCGTGGCCCGCTTCGACCGGGAGCGGGGCCGCGACCCCGGCCTCTACTACCTCCGCGTCTTCGGCCCCCCCGGGGGCACCGATCCGTGGGGCTGGCGATTCGGTGGCCACCACGTGTCGCTCAACAACCTCGTCGTCAACGGCGCGCTCGTCGCCACGACGCCGTGCTTCCTGGGCGCCGACCCGGCGACGGCGCCGCTGCTCGGCGGCGCGGCCAGCCGTCCCCTGGGACGGGTGGAGGATCTCGCGCGTGATCTCGTCCGCTCGCTGCCGGCTGGTCTCGCCGCCCGGGCGCTGCTCCTGGACCGCGCGCCGTCGGACATCGTCACCGGCAACCGCACCACTGTCTCCGCGGGGGACCGAGCCCTGCCGCTGACCGCCATCTGGCGGGACGAGCGGTTCCCCGACCCGGCCGAGCAGGCGAAGCTGCAGGCGGCCAGCGATGCCATCGACGAGGCGGCCGGGTACGGGGACCGGGAGCACGCGGCGCTGGAACACACGTCGGAGCCGCGCGGCGTGCCGGCCGCCGAGCTGGACGCCGAGCAGCGGACGGCGCTGCGGGCGCTGCTGGGTACCTACCTCGAGCGGGTGCCGCCCGAGGTCTCGCCGCTGCGCCGCTACGACGACGACGCGGCGCTCGATGCGGTCTTCTTCGCGTGGGCGGGGCCGACCGAGCCGGGTGCACCGCACTACTACCGCCTGCAAGGCCCCCGCCTGCTGATCGAGTGGGACAACACCCAACGCGGTGCCAACCACGCCCACTCCGTGTGGCGCGATCCGGCGGCCGACTTCGGACTCGACGTGCTGGCACGGCACCGAGCCGCGCACGCCCACTGACCGGCCCGCCGGGTCAGCCCGCGGGCGTCGCGACCGTCTCGGTGGCCAGGTGCTCCTGCGAGGCCGCCCACGACGCGAGCAGCTTCAGCGCGTCGGCGGTCGGGGTGTCGGGAGCGGCCGTGTACACGTTGAGGTAGAGGCCCGGCGACGAGGCCAGCTCCATCCCCTCGAAGTCGAGGTCGAGCTGGCCGACGACGGGGTGGCGCAGCCGCTTCAGCCCGCTGCGGTGGAACGTCACGTCGTGCTGGGCCCACCGATGGCGGAACAGCTCGGAGCGGGTGGACAGCTCACCCACCAGCTCGATGAGGCCCTTGTCGTGCGGGTTGTGGCCGGCCTCCAGGCGGAGCATCGCGGCCGCGTCGTCGGCGATGCGGTCGTAGTCGACGAAGAACTCCCGGGCGGCGTCGGGGTCCAGGTAGACGAAGCGGGTGGTGTTCGCCGGACGACGCGGGTCGGCCAGCACGGGGGAGTACAGCGCCCGGGCCAGCTGGTTCATGGCCACGATGTCGTGTCGGCCGTTGCGCACCCACGCCGGTGCGTCCGTCATCGCGTCGAGCAGCTGCTGCACGGCCGGTCGGACGCTCGTCGGCGCGGCGCGCTTCCGCTGGTTGCCCCGAGCGCCGCTCTCCCGAGCGAGCGCGTACAGGTGGGTCCGCTCGGCCTCGTCGAGACGGAGGGCGCCGGCCAGGGCGTCGAGCACGCTCTCCGAGGCAGAGGCGAGGCCGCCGCGCTCCATCCGCACGTAGTAGTCGACGGACACACCGGCGAGCATCGCCACCTCCTCGCGGCGCAGACCCTTGACCCGGCGGTTGCCGCCGTAGGCGGGCAACCCGGCCTGCTCCGGGGTGATGCGCGCCCGCCGCGTGCTGAGGAACTCGCGGATCTCGGCGCTCAGATCAGTCCTGCTCACGGCTCCACGGTAGGCAGTCCGGCCGGCGGGAGGGAGGGACTGCCAGTACCCGGAACCAGCGGAGACTCCCGGCCCGCGCCGACGACGAGGGGGGCACTAGCAGTGCCTGGATCGACAGGCACTGCCACCGGGGCGGAGGGGCGCCGAGCATGGACCTCATGCGCAGCTCCTCCTTCATCCTGAACAACGGGGTCGAGATCCCCGCCGTCGGGTTCGGCGTCTTCCAGACGCCGCCGGACGAGACCGCCGCGGCCGTGGAGACGGCGCTGGCGGCCGGCTACCGCCACATCGACACCGCCGCGGCCTACGGCAACGAGCGCGGGGTGGGGGAGGCGATCCGCCGGTCCGGCCTCGACCGCGCCGAGCTCTTCGTCGAGACGAAGGTGTGGATCAGCGACTACGGCTACGAGGCGACCCTGCACGCCTTCGACAAGAGCGCCGCCAAGCTCGGGGTCGACCAGCTCGACCTGCTGATCCTGCACCAGCCGCTGCCAGGCGAGTTCGCTCTCACGCTGGACGCCTACCGGGCGCTGGAGCGGCTGCTGGCCGACGGCCGGGTGCGCGCCATCGGCGTCAGCAACTTCATGCCCGCGCATCTCGACCGGCTGCTGGCGGAGACGTCGGTGGTGCCGGCGGTCAACCAGATCGAGGTGCACCCCTATTTCCGGCAGCCCGAGGTGCTCGCGGCCGACGTCGAGCGCGGGATCCTCTCCCAGGCGTGGTCGCCGATCGGCGGCATCACCTTCTACCGAGACGGTTCGCACGGCAGCACCCTCCAGGACCCGACCATCGGGCAGATCGCGACGGCGCACGGCAGGACGCCCGCCCAGGTGATGCTCCGCTGGCACCTGCAGCAGGGCCGTCAGGTGATCCCGAAATCGGTCACGCCGTCCCGGATCGCCGAGAACATCGACGTCTTCGACTTCCGGCTCACCGATGACCAGCTGGCCGCCATCGACGCCCTCGACACCGGCGTCCGGGGTGGCCCCGAGCCGGAGCAGATCACCCGCGAGACCTTCGGCCGCGCGATCCCCGAGGCCTGAGCACGTCCCTCGACAGTCACCCGAGAGAGAGGCACGGATTCGTGCGAGCAACAGTCATGTACGGCGCCGGCGACGTGCGGGTCGAGAACCTGCCCGACCCGACGGTGCAGGCCCCGACCGACGCGGTGGTGCGCGTGGTGCGCGCCTGCGTCTGCGGGAGCGACCTGCACCCCTACCACTCCATGCCGGCCTCGGCGCAGGGCCGGCCGATGGGCCACGAGTTCGTCGGCGTGGTCGAGGAGGTCGGCGCCGAGGTCTCCCGGATCGCGCGGGGCGACTTCGTCATCGCGCCCTTCGCGTGGTTCGACAACACCTGCGAGTTCTGCCGCGAGGGCCTGACCACCTCCTGCCTGCACGGCGGGTTCTTCTCCGAGACGCAGGCCGAGGCCGTCCGCGTGCCGCTGGCCGACGGCACCCTCGTCACCGCCCCGGTCGGGGAGGACTCGGCGCTGCTGCCCTCGCTGCTGACGCTGTCCGACGTCCTCATCACCGGGCACCACGCCGCGGTGACGGCGGGCGTGAACGCGCGGACGTCGGTCACCGTCATCGGTGACGGCGCAGTCGGGCTCCTCGCCGTCATGGCCGCGAAGAGGCTGGGCGCCGAGCGGATCATCCTGATGGGCCGCCACCAGGCCCGCACCGACCTCGGCCGGGAGTTCGGCGCCACCGACGTCGTGGCCGCGCGCGGCGACGAGGGCATCGCCACGGTGCTCGAGCTGACCGGCGGGCAGGGCACGCACACCGTGCTCGAGTGCGTCGGCCACATGCCGGCCTACGAGCAGGCCGTCGGCACGGTCCGCGCCGGTGGCGTGATCAGCCGGGTCGGCGTGCCGCAGTACGAGGAGGCGCCGGTCGGTTTCGCCAGCCTGTTCGGCCGCAACATCACCCTCACCGGCGGCCCGGGAGCGCAGCGCTCATACATCGAGGAGCTGCTGCCCGACGTCCTGGAGGGCCGCATCGAGCCCGGACGGGTCTTCGACCGCACGGTGGGCCTTGACGAGACGCCCGAGGGCTACCGCGCCATGGACCGGCGCGAGGCGCTGAAGGTCCTCGTCCGCCCCTGACCTCCCGGAGAGGAACGACTGTGGAGCTCCTGCCGCAGTAGCAGCATCTGCGGACAGTTGTGCTCTGCCCACAGGGGTGGGCAGAGCACAAGCATGCAAAGAAACCTTTGCACGCGATCCTAGTGCTCTGCCCACGGGGGTGGGCAGAGCACTAGCTGGCTGGGAGGAGGGTGCGGGGTGCGGTGCCGCGGTCGGCTCCGCGACGGTGTGCGGCGAGCCTGCTGGTGGGACCGCATGGCGTGGGCATCGGGGGCCTTCGCCCCTGCATCGGCCTGGTCGAGGGGCGGCAGTCTGGAGCGCACTCGGGCGGGCGCGTGCGCGACCGCCCTGCCGGCGGATCAACGGCTCAACGCGGAAGTGGTGGAGTCATGGCGAACATCCTCATTCCCTACTCGACCGGGGAAGGGCAGACCGCCAAGATCGCGGAGTTCATCGCCGACGTGATGCGGGCCCGGGGCCACGAGGCGACGACGACAGACATCAGGCAGTCGGAGGGTTCGGTGCCCGGCGGGTACGACGGTGTGGTCGTCGGCGCCTCGATCCACATGGGCAAGCACGACAAGCACGCCGTGGAATACGTGCGCGACAACCGCACCGTGCTCGAACGGTTGCCGTCCGCGCTCTTCTCGGTGAGCCTCGCCGCGCACGGGGACACCGAGGAGGCCGAGGGCTACGTCGAGGCGTTCGAGCAGGAGACGGGCTGGCGACCCTCGCGGGTTGCTCTCTTCGGTGGCGCCTTGCTCTACACCCAGTACGGATTCATCAAGCGGCACATGATGAAGAAGATCGCGAGTGGCAAGCCCGGCGATCTCGGCACCGACGTGTCCCGCGACTACGTGTACACGGAATGGGACGGCGTGACGAGGTTCGCCGAGGACTTCCTGGACGGGCTGCCGTCCGGAGGGGCGCAGGAATCCCACAGCGAGAGTGCCGGTCGCTAGCGCCCGGCCGGCCTCTGGTGCTGTGCTGCTCATCACACCACGCTCCTCTCGAACGAGGCCCGTCCACGAGGCCCATCTGTGGCCGCAGGAGGTATCCGGCATGACGCAGACCCTGGACACGCCCGCGCAGGCCCCGGCACAGCGCGCTGGGCGCTGGCTGGCCGACTTCGAGGAGGCGCTGAGCGCCCGTGACGTCGCGCGCGCGGCCGGCATGTTCGCCGCATCGAGCTTCTGGCGCGACCTGGTCTCCTTCACCTGGAACATCACGACGGTCGAGAACCCGGCAGGGGTCACCGACCTGCTCACCGAGACGCTCGAGCGCACCGACCCCTCCGGCTTCGCCGTCGAGGAGCCGCCCGACGAGGCCGACGGGGTCACCACCGCGTGGTTCACCTTCGAGACCGCCGTCGGCCGCGGGCGCGGCCTCGTGCGGCTCGTCGAGGAGGACGGCGTGCCGAAGGCATGGACGTTCCTCACCACGCTCTACGAGCTGAAGGGGCACGAGGAGCCGCGCGGAGCGGCCCGCCCCAAGGGCGCCGAGCACGGCGCGGACAAGCGCCGCCTCACCTGGCTGGAGCGGCGGGAGAAGGAGGAGGCCGAGCTCGGGGTCAGCGTCCAGCCCTACGTCCTGGTCATCGGCGGCGGCCAGGGCGGCATCGCCCTGGGCGCCCGGCTCCGGCAGCTCGGCGTGCCGGCGCTCGTCGTCGACAAGCACGACCGGCCGGGGGACCAGTGGCGGGGCCGGTACAAGTCGCTCTGCCTGCACGACCCGGTCTGGTACGACCACCTGCCGTACCTGAAGTTCCCGGAGAACTGGCCGGTGTTCTCGCCCAAGGACAAGATCGGCGACTGGCTCGAGTCGTACGTGACGGTCATGGAGATCCCGTACTGGGGCAGAACGGTGGCCACGAAGGCGACGTACTCGCCCGAGAAGGGGGAGTGGACCGTCCAGGTCGAGCGGCACGGGAAGCCGCTCACGCTGCGGCCGAAGCACGTCGTGCTGGCCACCGGGATGTCGGGCAAGCCGAACATCCCGGTGATCCCGGGGCAGGACGTCTTCCGCGGCGACCAGCAGCACTCCTCGGCCCACCCCGGGCCCGACGCCTACGCGGGCAAGAAGGTCGTCGTCATCGGCAGCAACAACTCCGCATTCGACATCTGCGGGGCGCTGTGGGAGCACGACGCCGACGTCACGATGGTCCAGCGCTCGTCGACGCACATCGTCAGGAGCGACACCCTGATGGACATCGGGCTCGGCGCGCTCTACTCCGAGGAGGCCGTGGCCGCCGGCGTGACGACGGAGAAGGCGGACATGATCTTCGCCTCGCTGCCCTACCGGATCATGCACGAGTTCCAGATCCCGCTGTACGAGCAGATGAAGGAGCGCGACGCCGACTTCTACGACCGGCTGGAGAAGGCCGGCTTCTGGCTCGACTGGGGCGAGGACGGCTCCGGCCTGTTCATGAAGTACCTGCGCCGGGGCTCGGGCTACTACATCGACGTGGGCGCGGCCGACCTGGTCGCCGACGGGAAGGTGAAGCTGGTCCACGGCCTGGTCGACCACCTGACCGAGGACGCCGTCGTCCTCGAGGACGGCACCGAGCTGCCGGCCGACCTGGTCGTCTACGCCACCGGCTACGGGTCCATGAACGGCTGGGCCGCCGACCTGATCAGCCAGGAGGTGGCCGACAAGGTCGGCAAGGTCTGGGGGCTGGGCTCGAACACGACCAAGGACCCGGGGCCGTGGGAGGGCGAGCAGCGCAACATGTGGAAGCCGACCCGGCAGGAGGCGCTGTGGTTCCACGGCGGCAACCTGCACCAGTCGCGGCACTACTCCCTCTACCTGGCCCTCCAGCTCAAGGCTCGGTACGAGGAGATCCCGACCCCCGTGTACCACCTCCAGGAGGTACACCACCTGAGGTGACCAGTGCCGACGGCGGCGGCGGGAGCGGTCCCTGGCACCGGCCGGTCCTGGCCGGCGCCGTGGCCAATCTCGCCGCCGGGACGCTGTTCGGCTGGAGCCTGGTCGCGCAGCCGGCGGCCGATGCGCTGGGGATGTCTCGGGCGTCGGCGTCCGCGGTCTTCGCGACGGCGATCGTCGTGTTCGCGGTCGTGCTGCTCGTCCTCGCGCCGGTGCAGCGGCGAAGCGGGCCGCGCCGCCTGCTGCACGTCGCGGCAGCCGCCGGTGGGGGCGGGTTGCTGCTGGCGGCGACGGCGCAGCACCCGGTCGTCCTGCTGCTCGGCATCGGGATCCTCTTCGGCGGCGCCAACGGCCTGGCCTACGGCGTCGCCGTGTGGCTCGCCGCGCAGGTGCCCGGGTCGCGGCGCGGGAGCGCCACCGGGCTGGTCGTGGGTGCCTACGCGGCCGGCCCGGTCCTGCTCGGGCTCGTGGCGCCCCCGGCTCTGGACGCCTTCGGCTGGCGGCCGTGCGTGGCCGTCGTGGCCATGGCGGTGGCCGTGCTGCTCACCGTCGCGGCGGCGCTGACCCCCGGCGGCAGACCGGGCAAGGGGCGGCCGAGCCGACCCCACCCCGTCCCGCACCGCGACGTGGTGCTGCTGTGGATCGTCTTCGCCGGGGGAACCGCTCCCGGTCTGATGCTGTTCGCCCACGCGGTCACGGTGGCCGGCGACCGGGGCCTGAGCGCCCGGGCCGCGGGCCTGGCGGTGTCGGCTCTCGCGGCCGGCAACCTGCTGGGGCGGTTGACCGCCGGCGTCTGGTCCGACCGGATCGGCCGACTGCCCGCGCTGGGCGTGGCGTTGACGACCGGCGCGGTGTCGACCGTGGTGGTGGCGCCGGCGTCGTCGTCCGCGCCCGTCCTGGCGGGATTCCTGGGCACCGGCCTGGCCTACGGCGCCGTGTCCGCGCTGGTGCCGGCCGCCACGGCCGACCGGGTCGGGGCCGCCTCCTTCTCCGCTGCCTACGGCGCGGTGTTCACCGGGTGGGGGTGCGCAGGCCTGCTCGCGCCGGTGGCCGGAGGGTGGCTCATCGGTCTCTCCGGACGGACACCCGCGCTGCTGACCCTGGCGGCGGCACCGTTGATCGCTGCGGCGGTCGCGGTGGTGCTGCTGACCCGCCGGGCCCGGGCGGCGGCGCCGTCCTGATCCGGGCCGGGCGCGGCGTCGCCCGAGATCAGGCGGGCTCGGGCACCCCGCCGGGGTCACCGCCGGGATCGTCCGGGGTGGCTTCGATCGGCGGGGGTGGGAGCGGTTCCGGCGCGCCCGGGAGCAGCTCCCCGGGGTCGTCCGGCACCGGCTGGTCCGGATCGATCGCCGGATCCGGTTCGGGGAGTGGCGCACCCATCCGACGAGTCAACCAGCCCATCGGCACGGTCGCAGCGCCACGCGACGCGCTCGTGCCGCAGCTGTGGTCCCTGCTGCGGTAAGTCGGTTGCCCGCGTCCGGAGGATGGGGACGTGGACGCCGAGCGCATGCTGGTGAACTTCTTCTACGCCCAGCCGGTCGGCCATGCGATCGAGGCGCTGCACTACGCCCACGGGCACGCGCTGGCGGTGCCGGGCCGGGAAGTCTCCGTGGCGCTCAACGCCGCGACGGCCACCGAGCTGGCCGGGTTCTGCCCGTTCGTGTCGGCGACCTATCCCATCGACCACCCGTTCCTCGAGCCGTGCGCCGACTCGGCGGCGCGCGTCGGGGGGCTGCCGCGCGACTGGGATTGGGTCGTCGACGACACCCGGCGGCACCAGCCCCTCCAGTACGACCTGTTCCCGGGGATGCGCGACTACTACTCGGCGTCCGACGGCCACCTCCGAGCCGCCGTGAGCCGGTCGGTGGTGGGCGCCCACCGTGCCGGCTACCGCCCGCACCAGCCGCTGCGGCTGGAGCTGCCGGCAGCCGCCCGGAGTGCCGCCGCCGCACGGCTGGCCACCGATCGGGCGCCCGCCGCCCGCATCGCGGTGATGCCGGCCGGCTCCAGCGACTCCTCCCTCTACCCGTCCCCGAGCTCGTGGCTCCTGATCCTCGATGCGCTGACCGACGCCTTCCCCGACGTGCAGATCGCGCTGGTGGGCCGGACGGCGAGGGACGAGCGGACCAGCACCGCGGTGAGCGGCGGCGGCCTGGCGCAGCTCCGGCGGCACCGGTCGGCACCGGTCGACTGCTTCGACGTCCCGCTCGCCGAGCAGCTGGCCGTCGTCGAGGCCTGCGACGTCCTCCTCTCACCGCACACCGGGTTCGGGCTGGCAGCGCTCGCCGTGGCCACCCCGTGGCTGACGCTGTCCGGCGGCCGGTGGTTCGAGTACTACTTCAACCACGTTCCGTTCCGGTCACTGCTCCCGGATCCGGACCGCTATCCGAGCTTCACCCAGTTCGATCCGGCGGCCGTCGTCGTCGACGGGGAGGAGGGGCCGCGGACGCCGAGCATGACCCGCGCCCGCATCCGCGAGGATCTCGACCGCCTCGTGACCGCGGCGCAGGAACTCGCGTGCGGCTCGCTGCCCTACGAGCGGGCGCTGACCGAGTACTTCTCCGGGCTGAAGGACGTCCACCGCGGCGACACGTCGGCGATCTGGTCGATCGACTCGGTGCATCTCGACCACCTGTGACCGCGTGCGAGCGGATCGGTCCAGCGCGGAGCCACTCGTCATGGACGCACACGGCCTCGGGCGGGCTGCCGGCGGCCGTTCCCGCCGCTCACCTTCCAGTACGCGGCAGCGGCGGCCCAGACGACCGCGAACAGCCCGACGACGAGGAAGCCGACGGTGTTCAGGTCCAGCCCGGCGATCCACCCGGTGACCGGATCCCGCCACCGCAGCCGGTCGTGCAGCATCCCGACGAGCTGCACGGTGCCGATGAGCAGGGCGACCGCCACCGACAGCCCGGTGATCGTGAGGTTGTAGAAGAGCTTGCGGACCGGTTCGGCGAACGCCCAGCGGTAGGCGACGATCATGAACGCGCCGTCGAGCGTGTCGAACAGGGTCATGCCGGCGGTGAAGAGCAGCGGGAGCACGAGCACCGCGTACCAGGGCAGGCCGGCGGCCGCGCCCGTGCCGGCCAGGGCGAGCAGGGTCACCTCGGTCGCGGTGTCGAAGCCGATGCCGAACAGCAGCCCGACCGGGAACAGCTGAGCCGGGTGGTGGATCGACCGCATCAGCGGCCGCAGCAGGCGGTTGTACAGCCCCCGGCGCTCGAGGAACTCCTCGAGCGCCGCCGGGTCGGCTCTCCCGGCACGACTGCTCCGGTAGTGGCGGAGGAGGCCGATCAGGGCGACGAGGTTGAGCGCTCCGATCAGGTAGAGGAACAGCCCGGAGACGCCGGCACCGAGCACGCCGAGGCCCTGGCGGACGCCCGAGCCGTCGTCGGCCAGCGCTGTGACGGAGCGTGCCCCGAGCGCGACCGCCGTCGCGAGCACGGCGACCACGGTCGAGTGGCCGAGGGCGAACCAGAAGCCGGCCGACAGCGGCCGCCGTCCCTCGGCGAGCAGCCTGCGGGTGGTGTTGTCGATGGCGGCGATGTGGTCGGCGTCGAAGGCATGCCGCACCCCGAGGACGTAGGCCGTCACGCCCAGCCCCAGTCCGAACACCTGGCCGCCGAGATCCAGCTGCTGGGGGACGACGACGGCGGCCAGGAGCGTCCACCCGGCGGCGGTCATCACGGCGACGATCCCCAGCAGGACGGCGAGCTCGCCGCGGTCCCGACGGTCCAGGCGGGGCGCGGCCGGCGTCGTCAGGGGCGGGGTCGCGACGGCCATGCCGGCTACAGGCCGAGCTCGCTGAGCCCGGGGTGGTCGTCGGGACGCCGGCCCTGCGGCCAGTGGTAGAGCCGCTCGTCCGCCGAGATCGGCAGGTCGTTGATGCTGGCGTGGCGCCGGCGCATCAGCCCGTTCTCGTCGAACTCCCAGTTCTCGTTGCCGTAGGAGCGGAACCAGTTGCCTGAGTCGTCGTGGGACTCGTAGGCGAACCGGACGGCGATGCGGTTGCCCTCGAAGGCCCACATCTCCTTGATCAGCCGGTATTCCAGTTCCCGCCGCCACTTGCGGGTCAGGAAGGCCACGATCTCCTCCCGCCCGGTGAGGAACTCCGACCGGTTCCGCCACCGGGAGTCGACCGTGTAGGCACCGGCGACCCGCTCCGGGTCCCGGGTGTTCCACGCGTCCTCGGCTGCGCGCACCTTCGCGACGGCGGTCTCGAGGGTGAACGGCGGCAGCGGGGGCCGGGTCATGGCGTGTTCCTCCGGGAGAGGCGGGTGTCCAGGTCGAGCAGGGCGGCGCGGAAGCAGCCGAGCGGGGCCTCGGCCACGCCGGCGCCGATCTGCCCGCTGCCGTCGGAGTTGTGCAGGATCCCGGTGGTCACCTTCGGCGTGATGCCGTGCTCGACCACGCGCCGCACGTCGACGCCGACCGGTGTGCCGCGGCCGTCGGCCATGGGGAGGGTGAACCGGGTCGACCGGCCCACGCAGACGCGGTCGAGTTCCCGGGTCAGCTCCGCGGCGGCGGCCTGACCACCCACCAGCTGACCGACCGCCGGCGACCCCGCCGCCGCCGCGCCGCCCAGCCCGACCAGCTCCAGGACCGCGCTGTCGCCGATGTCGGGCGCGGCGTCGTCCGGACCGCGGCCGGGGTGGTAGAGCGCGCGCCCGACCATCGGCGCGGGGGAGCGGAACCACTCGGCGCCCCCGGAGAGCCGGACGCCGAACGTGGTGCCGTTGCGGGCCATCGTCGTCACCACCGAGGACCCCTCCACCTGCCCGGCCCATTCCGTCAGCGTCCGTGCCGCCGCCATCGCCAGGGTGAGGAAGAGCAGGTGGTTGGCCGACAGGAAGCGCGCCGCCTCCACCCGCCGCGGGTGCACCGACCCGACCAGCGCCGGCAGCAGCAGCTTGAACAGCAGGTTGGTCGCGGCCTGGGTGCGCACGTGCACGTCGTCGCCCATCGCCACGGCCTGCGCGGCGAGGGAGAGGACGTCGACCGGCTCGTCGTGGGCGGCGAGCGCCTCGGCCAGCACCGGGGCCACCGCCTCCCGAAGCAGCACCAGCCGCGCGACCGCCTCGGGGGTGTCCCGGCCGAACCAGGCGACGTCCCCCGAGCCCTGACCGATCGGCGCCCAGGCGGTGATGCCGGCGTCGGCGAGGGTGACCACCCACACCGGGGTGGTCGGGCCGACCACCGCGGCCATCGGCACGACGCCGCCGCTCTCGTTGGCCGGACCCAGCGCCACCTCGCCCGAGGCGAGCAGCGCGTCGGCGGCGTCGACGTCGTCGGCCCACCCCTCGGCCACCACCGCCGCGCGCATCGACCGGCGCAGCGGATCGCAGGCGTCGACGAGCTCCAGCGCCGGCCCCGCGTGCCGCAGCGACCGACCGGTCAGCCCGTGCACCACCTCGGCCGCCGGCCGGACGGCAGACAGCACCGGGACGCCGGAATCCAGTCGGCGGAGCACCTCGGCGTTGGCCTCGTCCACCTGTTCGTTGCGCGGTCCGGAGAGCCGGCGCAGCGCGGCCAGCGCGACCGGATCGCCTCCGGCGGGCACCCGCCAGTCCACCTGCACCGCCGGGCGACCCTGCGCTCGCACGGCGTCGGCGAACAGCGGCAGGCCCACGTTGACCACGCCGACCTCATCGGGCAGAACGACCCCGGTCATCGCGCTCCCTCCTTCCCCCCGGCCACGGCCGTGGCGCGCTCGACCAGGTCGCGTTCGGCGGCGCGGAAGCCGCCTCGTCGCTCCCTGGCCAGGCCGAGCAGCTCGGCCGCCTGCTCGCGGCAGGACACCGCCATCCCCTCCACCACCGGCGGTGCGGCGCCGCCCGCGGCGGTGCGCGTGGCCACGATGTGCCGCGGGTCGAGGACGTCGGTGAGGTCGCGGCCGGTCAGCCCGATCTCCCGTCCGGTGTGCTGCTGCGCGGCCGCGTCGAGCATCGCGCCGTCCAGGTCGACGCCGCGCAGTCCGGCGGCGTTCGCCGTCCGCACCGCGATGCCGACCACCTCGTAGGCGGTGCGGTAGTCGACGTCGCACGTCTGCATCACGTACTCGGCCAGGTCGGTGGCCTGGGAGAAGCCGGACTCCAGCGCCGCGGCCATCCGGTCGGCGTTGACCGCCAGCGTCCGCACGACGCCGCCGGTGAGGCGGGTGGTGCGCAGCGCCAGGTCCAGCGCCCGCGGCACCTCGCCGTAGGCGTAGATGAGGTTGTCACTGCGCGCCGACGGGCTCTTGACCACGGCGAGGAAGCCACTGAGCCGGCCGATCAGCGTGCCCGAGGCCCCTCGGATGATCGACAGCGCGTAGGGGTTGCGCTTCTGCGGCATGAGCACGCTGGCCCGGCTGAACCCGTCGGCGAGGGTGACGTAGTCGAACTCCTGCGACGCCCAGATCTCCAGGTCCTCGGCCAGCTTGCTCTGCGTCCCGACGAGGCTGGCCACCACCGCCAGGACGTCGACGAGCCCGTCGGTCTGCCACATCGCGTCGCGGGTGTGCTCGATGACGCCGTCGAAGCCGAGCATCGCCGCGATCGGCCTGCGGTCGTCGAGCAGCCGGCTGCCGTTGACGCAGCCCGCCCCGCCGGGGCTGGAGTTGATCCAGTCCAGCGCATCGACCAGGCGGCGCAGGTCGCGCAGCACGGGGTAGGCGAAGGACAGCAGGTAGTGCCCGAACGTCGAGGGCTGGGCGTGCTGCAGGTAGGTCTGGTCGGGCATCCAGGTGCGGCTGTGGTCGGCCCCGCTCGCCGCCACCGTGTCGGCCAGCGTGGCGCCCGCCTCGATCAGGTCGGTCACCTGGTCGCGCAGGTGCAGCCGCAGGGCGATGCGCACCGCTTCCCGGCGGGGGCGCCCGGCGTGCAGCCAGCCGGCATCGTTGCCCAGCCGGGAGACGAAGAAGCGCTCCCGGCTGTTGTAGGGCTCCCCGAACGCCGGGTCGTACGGGAACTCGTCGGGCGCGGTCCGGTCGGCCTCCAGCAGCAGGCGCAGCAGCCGGCGGGCCGGCTCGTCGGCCACCACGCCGCGCGCGTGCAGGTCGAGCACGTGGGCCAGGTCGGCGCGGTTGAGACCGGCGTGCAGCAGCGGCGCGTCCGCGTTCTCCAGGTAGAACCCGGACTCCACCAGCTCCGGCGCGGGGCCGTCGAGGGGCCGGCCGGCGCCGGTCACCGCGGCGCCCCCGCGGTCTGCGCGGCCCCGGCCCCGAGCCAGCCGGCGACCGCGTCGAGCAGGCCACCCGTGTGCCAGAACAGCGCGGGCCGGCCGGCGGCGACCGCCGGCACGACGGCGAGGGCCTTCGCGGTGTACACCGGGTCGAGCACCAGCCCGGCGGTGCGCAGGGCGGTCGCCGCGGCGGCCTCGCCGTCGGTGGAGGGGAGGGCGTGCCCCGGACCGCGGGCATCGACGAGCTCGACGTCCTGGGCCGTCGGCGCCGGCTCCTCGCGGAGCGCAGCCACCTGCCGGGCGAGGTCGAGCACCCGTGCGGCGACCTCGTCGGTCGGCCGGCTCACCGACGCGCCGACCACCCGCAGCGGTCGACCGCACGCGACGTTGCCGGCGACCAGCCCGGCGAGGGTGCCGCCGGCGCCGGCCGCCACCACGACGACCGGCCGCCGTCCGGCCAGCTGCGTCAGCACCTCGTCGACGGCGGCCCGGTAGCCCATCGCCCCCACCGGGCTGGCCCCGCCGCGGGGCACGAGATAGGGCCGGCGGCCGGCGGCGGCCAGTTCGGCGGCGACGACGGGCAGGGTGTCATCGACGCTCGCCCGGTCGAGGTCGCCGGTGTACCGGAGCTGCGCCCCCCAGGCCAGGGCCGCGGCGAGGTTCGGGTGCACCGGCTGCGCGGCCGGCGGCCCGGCGAGCACCAGCACGCACTGCAGCCCGGCCCACGCGGCGCCCGCCGCCGCGGCCTGGATGAAGTTCGAGCCGGTCGACCCGCCCGTGAGCAGCACGTCGGCCTGCCGACGGAGGGCATCCTCGAGCAGTGGCTCCAGCTGGCGGGCCTTGTTGCCGGCGACCGCGAAGCCCGTCAGGTCGTCCCGCTTGACCAGCAGCGACCCGGCCAGGCCCAGCGCGCCGGCCAGCCGTGGCGCCTCGGTCAGCGGGGTGGGCAGCAGCGCGAGCCGGTTCACCGGGCCCGCTCCGTCCGCGCGCGGGCGACGACCAGGTCGACCATCTCGCCACAGGCGCCCGGGTCCGGGTCCGGCGCCGCGTCCTCGCCCCGGTCGAGCAGGCCGGCGTCCCGGAGCGCCTCGGCCATGGTCCGGCCGGTCTGCCGCCCGGCAGCGAGCGCCGTCTGCAAGGCCTCGCGGGCGTCGTGCCGGCCGAGCCGGGCGGTGAGCACTGCCAGCGCCTGCTCGCTGCCGGTGTAGTCGTCGAGGTTGCGCCGCATCGCCTCGGTGTCGACCTCCAGGCCGGCCAGCAGGTCGGCGGCCAGCGCGCACGCCGTGGCGGTCAGCAGGCAGACCTCCGGCAGCGCGACCCACTCGGCCTTCCAGCTGCGCCCGTCCCGCTCGTGCCCGCCGGTCATGCCCTCCAGCAGCACGCCGGAGGAGGCGCGGACCAGCCGGGCGAGGGTGTCCAGGTGCTCGCTGCGCTCGGGATTGCGCTTGTGCGGCATGGTGATGCTGCCGACCGTGCCGGCCGGCACGGCCTCGCGCAGCTCCCCGAGCTCGGGGCGCTGCAGCTCGTAGACCTCGTTGCCGATCCGGGCGAGCGTCCCGCACACCATCGCCAGGACGGCGCCGATCTCGGCGATCCGGTCGCGGGCCGTCAGCCACGTCATGCCCGGATCGGCCAGGCCCAGCTCGGCGCAGAACCGGGCGCGCACCGCCGGCCCGCGTGGCCCCTGCCCGGCCAGGCTGCCGACGCCGCCGCCGAGCTGGCCGACCAGCCAGCGCGGCTCGCTCTCCCGCATCCGGTCGAGGTGCCGCCGGATCTCCTCGGCCCAGGACGCGGCCTTCCAGCCGAAGGTGATCGGCGCCCCGGGCTGACCGTGCGTGCGGCCGGCCATGAGCGTGTCCCGGTGGCGCACCGCGAGCTGGAGCGCGAATTCCTCGCAGCGCAGCAGGTCGCGGCGCACCTCGGCGAGGACGGTCCGCAGGGCCAGCGCCGTCCAGGTGTCGGTGAGGTCCTGCACGGTCGCCCCCACGTACAGGTGGGCGTGCACGTCCGGGGGGAGGACCGCGCGCAGCGCCCGGATCAGACCGAGGGTGCTGTGCCCGCTCGCCCGCGTCTCGGCGGCGATCACGTCGAGGTCGAGGGCGTCCATCCGGGCGCGGGCGGTGATCACCTGGGCTGCCTCCGCCGGGACGATGCCCTCGGCGGCCTGCGCCCGGGCGAGCGCGCCGAGCACGTCGAGCCATGACTGCAGGCGGGCGCGTTCGTCGAACACGGCGCGGACGGCCGGGGTCCCCCAGAGGTGCCCGTACATCGCCGAGTCGGCGATCCGGGCACTCATGGCCGCATCGGTGCCGTCGCCGGAGCCATCGCGAGGTCCACGGCGGTGGCCAGCGCCTCCCGCAGCTCCCCGAACGAGGCGCCCCACGGGGTGAGCACGGTGCGGCCGTCGACCTCGTTGCGGTCCTCGAACAGGCAGCACTTGGTGAGCAGCACCTCGCCGTCCGGGATGCCGTCCGGGAGCTCGACGCGGGCGGCCAGCGCACGCGGGCACATGTCGATCTGGCGTACCGGACCCCCGTACAGGACGTCGTGGATCTGCCGGGAGCGGGTGCAGCCCAGCAGGGTCCAGTCCTGACGCGGCGGTACCTCGTCGAGGTAGGCGACGGACGCGCCGGGGACCTCCAGGCCGCCCCCGCGGCACGGCAGCAGGTAGGAGTCGTCGGGCGGGCTGGGCAGCAGGTCGGCCAGCTCGATCACGTGCGGCACCAGCTCGAGCCCGGGCAGGTCGTCGGCGGTCGCCAGCACGCGCCGCAGCTGGTCGACCAGCTTGGCCGGTCGCGGCGGGACGACGTCGAGCACGTGCACCCGCACCGGGGCCGGGTCCAGCACGAAGCTCACGTGCCCGTAGGCGCCCTCGACGACGACGCACCGCGCGCCCGGCACGTCGACCGCGGCGGTGAGCAGTGCCGTGGGCACGGCGGTGTCGACATCGGGGCGCTGGAGGTAGACGGTCTCGTCCGGGCCGGCGAGCAGCTCCACGTCCTCCAGCGGGGCGAACAGCCCCGTCTCGGCGCCGCGCACGAGGCGCAGCAGCGCGACCTTCCCGGCGGAGCGCACCACCATGAAGTTGCTGCGGCGGTAGACCGGCCGCGCCATGAGCAGGTCACGCAGGGGACCGGCCTCCAGCGGCACGTCGACGTCGGTGACCGACACCCCGCGGTAGCGGTCCGGGTAGGTGCTCATGGGCGCACCGGGACGGCGTCGAAGGTGTCGGCGCGGAGTCCCAGCCGCAGCGACTCCAGCGCGAGCGCCTCGGCCGGGGCGATGTTGCCGAGGTTCACGTCGGCCCCGTAGCGGCGGATCAGCCAGGCCTGCTGCTCCTTGCGCGGGGCCTCGAACACGGCGCACTCGACGCCCACCACGCCGACCACGGCGTCGACGACGTCGGTCCGCACGTCGCCGCCGGGCGAGAAGAGGCCGACCGTGCCGCTCTCCCGGCCTTCGGTCACCACCCACGTGGCGCCGGCGTCCCGGTCGGCGGCGGCCGCGGCGGCCCAGGCGGCCGGTGTGACCTCGGCCCGCGGGTCCTTGCTGCCGATCTCGGCCAGGACGACGAAGCGCTCGGCAGCCGCCTCGATCAGCTTCCGCTTGTCGGCCGGGCCCAGTGCCGCCACCCCGGAGGACACCTCGACGCACGGGAACCCGACCTCCTCGGCCCACGCCAGGTACGGCTCGACCGCACCCTGGTGCCAGGCGACCTCGAGCAGGGTGCCCCCGGTGCAGCCGAGCACCTGGTGCTCGCGCAGGACGGCGAGCTTGTCGGCCAGCCCGGGGTCGAGGTAGGCCGTTCCCCAGCCGAACTTCCAGACGTCGACGAACTGCCCGCCCACCTCGAGCAGCCGCGCCACGTCGGCGACGGGCAGGCCCTTGTCCAGGACGTGGGTGAGGCCCTGGCGGCGTGGCTTGCGCGCACGCGAGGGCACCACGAGGAAGGACGGCGGGGTATTCACCTTCCGACACGTCCGTTCGTCAGGAGGCGCCCGTGACCGATCTCCCCGCGCTCGCCGAACGACTCCGTGCGCTGCCCGGCGTCCTGGCCAAGGCCGACATCGGCCTGGTGGCCGATGTCCTCGGCGGCGGCGACTGGTACGCCGGACCGGGCGACGACGGCGCGGTGCTGCCGCCCGGCGAGGGTGCGGTCGTCGTCGGCGGGGAGGCGATCCTGCCCGCGTTCGTGGCCGCCGACCCCTACGGGGCGGGGATCGCCGCGGTGCTGGCCAACGTCAACGACCTGGCGGCCATGGGCGCGCGGCCGGTGGCCCTGCTCGACACCGTGGTGGGCTCGGAGGGGCTGGCCCGGGAGGTGCTGCGCGGGATGCGCTGGGCCGCCGCGCGCTACGACGTCCCGATCGTCGGCGGGCACCTGACCCGGACCGACGGGCCGCCCGCGCTCTCGGCGTTCGGCATCGGCCGGGCCGAGCGGGTGCTCTCCGCGACCGCGGCCGCGCCCGGCCAGGTGGTGGTTCTGGGGTGCTGCCTGGACGGGGCGATGCGCCCCGACTTCCTCTTCTTCCCGTCGTTCGAGCAGCGCGGTGAGCGGCTGGCCGGTGACGTCCGGCTGCTGGCCGAGCTGGCCGCCGCCGGGGCCGCGGTGGCGGCCAAGGACGTCAGCATGGCGGGGCTGGTCGGCTCGCTGGCCATGCTGCTCGAGCCGGGCCGGCTGGGCGTCACCATCGACCTGGCGCACCTGCCCGTCCCCGACGGGGTGCCGCTGGGGGACTGGTTGTCCTGCTTCCCGGCGTACGCCTTCCTGCTCACCTGCCCGGCCGAGCGGGTCGAGGACTGCCTGGCCGGTTTCCGCGGCCGCGGCCTGACGGCGGCGGCGCTGGGGGAGCTGGATGACACCGGCCAGGTGCGACTGGCCCGCTCGGGGGCGGCCGTGACGGTGTTCGACCTGGCCAGCCAGGGGGTCACCAACCTGCGTCGCTGAGCCCGGTGTCCTCACTGGACTGCTCACGTCCCTGTCCGCTGCAGCGGGATCGCCATCCACCGGTGCGGCACCCCCAGGTGATCGGCCTGCGGGGCCGTCGGCTCCCAGCCCAGGAACTCGAAGAACCGCACGTTGGGCGCCTGCACCCGCGCCTGCATGCGGGTTCCGCCGCGCTCGCCGGCCAGCGTGACGGCCAGCCGCACCAGGTGGGCGGCGAGCCGCGAGCGGCGGTAGGCGGGCAGCACGGCCAGCCGGTCGCCGTGCCAGAGCGTGTCCGTCAGCGGGTACAGCCGGACGGTGCCGGCCGGCTCGCCGTCGACGAAGCCGAGCACGTGCACGGTGGTCGACCAGGCGTCGTGCTCGTCGGCGTCGCTGGCGGAGAACAGGCCCTGTTCGGTGACGAACACCGCCCGGCGGATCCGATGGTGGGCCGCGAGCTCCCCGGCGGTGGCGACCGGTCGGCAGCCGGGGTCGGGCCCCCGGACCGCCGGCTCAGTGACCGAGGAACGGAAGGGACGGACGTCCGTCACGGATCCCCCCGTCCGAGCGCTCGAACGCGCCCAGGCCCGAGCAGGCCTGGCATCGCGCGCAACCGGCGATGACGCCCGCGGCGGACAGCCCGCGCGCGGCCAGGTGCGGGACGACCCTGCGGTACACGGCCTCGACGACCTCCCGCGGCGGCGGCCGGAAGTCCGCCATGAGGCTGCCGGGCACCGGCCGCAGCGGGACGACGAACGGGTAGACCCCCAGGTCGATGGCGCGCTTGCAGCCCTCGACGGTGACGTCGAGGTCCTCACCCATGCCGAGGATGACGTACGTCGACACCTGCCCGGGACCGAAGGCGGCGACGGCGCGTTCCCACGCCACGAAGTACGCCTCGATGCCCCAGCGCGCCTTGCCGGGCGCGACCCGGGCCAGCACCGCCGGGTCGAAGCTCTCCACGTGGATGCCGACGGAGTCGACCCCCAGGTCGGCGACCCGGTCGATCACGTCCAGGTCGGCCGGCGGCTCGAACTGCACCTGGACCGGCAGTCCGGCGGCCTCCTTGACCGCGGCCGCGCAGCGCGCGACGTACATCGCCCCGCGGTCGGGGGTCGCCGTGCTGCCCGTGGTGAGCGTCGCGTCGACCGCGCCGTCGAGGTCGCGGGCGGCGACCGCCACCTCCGCCAGCATCGCCGGGGTCTTCTTCGCGATCGTGCGGCCCGCGGCGAGGGTGACGCCGATGCCGCAGAACCGGCACTGGTCGTCGTTGCCCCAGTACGCGCAGGTCTGCAGCACCGTGCTGGCCATCGAGTCCAGGTGCATCAGTGCGATCTGCCAGTACGGGACGCCGTCGGCCGTGGTGAGGTCGTAGTAGCGCGGGCGCGGGGCGGGGGAGGCCGAGGCCAGCCGCTTCCCGTCGCGGTAGACCGCCCAGCTCCCGTCGTCCTCACCACGCAGCGCGTACGGGGAGTCGGCGACGTACGGCGCACTGGTCGGCACGGTCGCCGGTACGCCCTCGATGTAGAGCATCCCGGCGTCGGCCGGGCCGGCGCCGCCGGCGCGGGCCTCCATCGGCACCGCGACGCGCAGTCCCTGGCTCTGCAGTGCCGTGATCAGGCGGGCGACGTCCTCCGCGGACGGCGGCGAGGGGGTGGGCGGTAAGGCGGTCGGCGGCAGGGCCGCGGCAGCATCCGGGGGTCGTGTCGTCACGGTCATGTGCTGCCCCTCTCCGGGCCATCACGGGTCGGTGGACGCCCCTGCACCGCCGGACCGGCGTTCACCATAGGAAACAGTTGGCCCGGTGGAGGGTTGTGTCAAGACCCTGTGAGACGGCCGCGGGTGTCCGCCGCGGCGGCGTCCCGGGTCGCGGCGTCGGGATGGCTGCTCGGGCCGGGCTCGGCCGGGTCCTCGACCACCTCGCCGGTCGCGAGGTCGAGGCGGACCCGGTGGACGTGGTGGGTGACCCCGCGGTACTCGTCGTCCGGGACGGTGGTGACCAGGAGCGCGTGCCCGCCGGTGGTCGCCACCTCCAGGCGGGAGTACGGGCGATAGGGATCGCCGGCCGGGTCGCCCGACTCCTCGACCACCACCCACGCCGCGCCGGCGGCGCGTCCTTCCTCGGCCCGGCGCACCCGGCGCCGCGCGGCCTGCTCCCCGCGCAGCTCGCGGTAGCGCATCGCGAGCGCGGCCTGGGCCAGGAGTCCCAGGTCCACCTGGGTGGCCGGGATCCCGCTGTCGTCCGCCACGGCGGCGACCAGCTCCGGCCCGCGCTGGGCGGCAGCGACCAGGGCGCTGGTGCCGGTGCCCAGCAGTCGGAGGTGGTCGGCGGTGGCGCGGACCAGCCGGACGATCCGCTGGTAGAGCTCCGGGTTCTCCAGGACGGTGGGGTAGAGCCGCGCCTCCGCCTGCTCCCAGGACGAGGCGAGCAGTGTGGGCACCGGCCCGTCGTCGGGGTCCGGCGCGCCGGGCGGGAGACCGGCGTAGGGATCGGGTCCGACGACGTCGGGGCTCATTGCGCTCCTCGGGGCCAGGGGTTCACCATCATCAACATGCCGTCTCCTATCCGATCCGGTTCGGCCGTGGTGGCCGTCGGCGGCAACGCACTCACCCGGCCCGAGCAGCTCGGCAGCGCCGAGGAGATCGCGGCCAACGCCGCGGCCATGGCCGGCGCCCTCGCCGACCTGGTCCGGTCCGGCCGGCAGCTCGCCGTCGTGCACGGCAACGGCCCCCAGGTGGGCAACCTGGCACTGCAGCAGGACGCCCTGGCGGCCACCGTGCCCGCCCAGCCGCTGCACCAGCTCTCGGCCATGACGCAGGGCCAGCTGGGGGGCGTGCTGGCCCGGGCGATCGACGCGGAGTGCGGGGCCGGGACGGCCGTCGGCCTGGTCACCCACGTGCTCGTCGACGCCGCCGACCCGGCCTTCGCCCACCCGACCAAGCCGATCGGACCGTTCCTCGACCGGCGGGAGGCCGAGCAGCTCGCCCGGGAACGCGGCTGGCAGGTCGTGGAGGACGCCGGCCGGGGGTGGCGCCGGGTCGTGCCCTCCCCGCGGCCGATCGGGATCGTGGAACTCGCCGCCGTGCGCACCCTGCTCGCCGCCGGCGCGGTCGTGCTGGCCGCGGGCGGCGGCGGCATCGCCGTCTCCGCCGGGCCGGACGGGCGACTGACCGCACTGGACGCGGTCATCGACAAGGACCTGGCGGCCGCGGCGCTGGCCACCGCGGTACGGGCCGAGGAGCTCTACCTGCTCACCGGGGTCGACTGCGTGCACCTCGACCACGGCACGCCGCGGCAGCGGCCGGTGCACCGGCTCGACGTCGAGGAGGCGGCCCGGCTCCTGGCCGCCGGGCAGTTCCCGCCCGGCAGCATGGGGCCGAAGATCACCGCGGCCCTGGCCTTCCTGCGCGACGGTGGCCACCGAGCCATCATCACGTCTGCCGGGCTGCTGCGGGACACCGCCGACGGCCTGCCCGGTGCCGGGACGTGCATCGAGCGCTCCCCGGTGCCGATGGCGAACCTGGCATGACCGTCCGGGGGCTGCGGGTGCACCGCGACACGTACCTGGACTCGCTGCTGCTCATGGCCACCACCGTGACCATGGACCAGCGCAGCGGGGTGAGCTGGGCCGGCGCGGTCATGGCGAGCCCGCGCGGCCGGGAGGATCTCGCCGCCGCCGGCTTCCCCGCGGGCGATCTGGACGGACTGGACGGCAACGACCTCGTGCTCGCGGTCACCGCCGACGACGAGGAGAGCCTCGAGGCCGCCCTGGACGCCGGCCGCGAGGCGGCCTTCGCCGAGCGCCGCGAGGCGACGTCGGACACCGCCGCCGATGCGCCACCGGCCGACATCGCCGAGGCCGTGCGTCGCATGCCCGGCATGTCGGTGGCCGTCGTGTCGGTGCCCGGGGAGTACGCCGCGCTGGAGGCGCACCACGCCTTGACCGCGGGTCTGCACGTGCTGCTCTTCAGCGACAACGTGCCGGTCGAGGAGGAGGTCGAGCTCAAGGATCGGGCACTGCGCCTGGGTCGGCTGGTCATGGGCCCCGGCGCCGGCACCGCGGTCCTGGCCGGCACCGGACTGGGCTTCGCCAACGTGCTCTCGGCGGAACCGTCCCCGGGCCTGCGCGGGGTCGGCGTCGTCGCGGCCGCGGGCACCGGTGCGCAGGAGGTGTCGACGCTGCTCGACCGGTGGGGCGTGCCCGTCACCCAGGTGATCGGCGTGGGCGGGCGGGACCTCACCGCGCAGGTCGGCGGGCGGATGGCCCGGTCGGCGGTGCGCGCCCTCGACGCCGACCCGGACACCGGCGTGGTCCTGCTGGTGAGCAAGCCGCCCGATCCCGCCGTCGCCGAGACGGTGCTGGCCGAGTGCCGCAGCACTCCTGCCGTGGCGGTCTACCTGGGGCTGGACCGGCTCGACACCCGTGTCGACGGGAGCGGAGCGACGGTGCGGCAGGCGCCCACGCTGGAGGCCGGGGTGCGGGCCGCCGCCGCGCTGGCCGGGGCCGAGGTGCCCGTCCTGGACGGCGGGCTCCGCGAGCGGGTGGCGGCGGCCGGTGAACCACCGGCGGGCCGGACGGCGGTGCGCGGCCTGTTCTCCGGCGGCACGCTCTGCTACGAGGCCCAGTACGTGCTCGAGCGCCTGCTCGGCCCGGTGTGGTCCAACGAGCCGCTGCGCCCGGAGCAGGGCCTCCCGGCTCCCGACCGCGCGCACGTGCTGCTCGACCTCGGCGCCGAGGAGTACACCCGCGGCCGCCCGCACCCGATGATCGACCCGGAGCGCCGGCTGGAGCTGCTGCGCGAGGCCGCGGCCGATCCCACCGTCGCCGTCGTCCTGCTCGACGTCGTCCTCGGCCTCGGCAGCGCCGAGGACCCGGCCGGGCGGCTCGCGCCCGTGTGCGCGGAGGTGATGGCGGGCGGTGGCCCCCTGGTCGTCGCCTACCTGCTCGGCACCGAGGCCGATCCGCAGGGCTACCCGGCTCAGCGGACCCGGCTGGAGGAGGCCGGCTGCCTCGTGGCGGAGACCAACGCCCAGGCCGCCCGCGCGGCGGCGGCCCTGGTGCTGCGCCGTCCGGAACTCCTCGAGGAGGGGGCATGACCCCGGATCCGGCCGGGCACCGCCCGGTGGCGCTGCTGACCTACTCGACCAAGCCGCGCGGCGGGGTGGTGCACACGCTGGAGCTGGCGGAGGCGCTGGCCGACCTCGGTGTGCCGGTGCGGGTCGTCGCCCTCGGGGACCCGGCGGCCGGGTTCTTCCGCCCGGTGCGGGCGCCGGTGACCCTGGTGCCCGGCCCGGCCGGCGCGGCCGATCTCGAGGCGAAGGTGGCGGGCAGCATCGACTGCCTGGAGGCCGTGCTCACCGAGGTGGTCGCGGCGGCCCCCGGCGTGGTGCTGCACGCGCAGGACTGCATCAGCGCGCGCGCCGCCGCCCGGGTCCGCGAGGCGGCGGGGGAGCACGTGCCGGTCGTGCGCACGGTGCACCACGTGGACGACTTCACCAGCCGGGTGCTGCAGGACTGCCAGCGCGCGGCCATCCTCGAGCCCGACGTCGTCCTGGCCGTCACCGAGGTGTGGCGGGAGATCCTGGCCGCCGACTACGGCGTGGCGCCGTCGGTGGTGCCCAACGGCGTCGACGTGGCGCGGTACGCCGACGGCTCCCCGGCCCGGGCGGCCCAGCTCCGGGCCTCGGTGGGGGCGACAGACCGGCCGCTCCTGCTCGCGGTCGGCGGGCTGGAACCGCGCAAGGGCAGCGACAACCTGGTCCGCGCGCTGGCGGCGGCGCGCCGCCGGTCGGGTCTCAGCCCGGTCCTGGCCGTGCTGGGCGGGCACTCCTTCCAGGACTACCGCGCGTACCACGACGCGGTCCTCGCCGAACTGCCCGCGCTGGGGCTCGAGCTCGGCCGCGACGTCGTCGAGGTCGGCACGGTGCCCGACGCGGACATGCCCGCCTGGTACCGCGCCGCGGACGCGCTGGCCTTCCCGTCGGTCAAGGAGGGCTTCGGGCTGGCGGTGCTCGAGGCGATGAGCGCCGGGGTGCCCGTGGTCACCAGCGACCTCCCGGTGTTCCGCGAGTACCTGGTCGCCGGGCGGGACGCGCTGCTCGTCCCGGTGGGAGACGTCGACGCCCTGGCCGACGCGCTGCTCGCCGTCCTCACCGACGGCCGGCTGCGGGCCGCGCTGGTCGCGGCAGGGCACGCCGTGGCGCAGCGGTTCACGTGGGCCGCGAGCGCCCGGCGCCACCTGGAGGTCTACGCCGATCTCGACCGCACCCCTGCCCCCGCCTGACGGGCAATCGGCCCTTACTGCGGGCGCAGTGCCATCCAGAGGGCGACGGCGTCGCGGGAGCCGGGGTTGCGCCAGAAGTGCGGCTGCACGGTGCGGAAGTGCAGCGAGTCGCCCGGCTCCAGGCGGTAGCACTGCTCGTTGACCACGAACTCCAGTTCGCCCTCGAGCAGGTACACCAGCTCTTCGCCCGGGTGCTCCATCGCCCGGTCGCCGCTGCTGGCGCCGGGCAGGACCGTGGCGCGTGCTCCGGCCAGGTAGAACCGGCCGTAGGCGCCGCTGATCCCGGCCAGGTCGATCCCGGTGTGCGAGGTCAGGATCGGCCGCCGGTCGCCGTCGCGGATGAACACCGTCGGGTCGGCGGCTTCCTCCTCCTCGTCGACGAAGTAGGCCACCGGCCGCCCCAGCGCCCCCGCGAGCTTCAGCAGGGTCGTGATGGTGGGCACCATGCCGCTCTGCTCGATCTTGTGGATCGCCGCGGCGGAGACGTCGGACCGACCGGACAGCTGCTGCAGGGACAGTCCCGCCTGCTTGCGCAGCGCGCGCAGCTTCGGGCCGATGCCCGACACGATGCGGGTGAGTTCCTCGGTCATCTCCGCCTTTCGCACGCGACGCCGGCATCGCGGTCACATCGGAAACCCGATTATCGGCCCCGCGTCACCGGAGGCCTTGACGCCGCTGTGTGGAGCTACCCAGGATAGTGCACGCCTCGTTCCCCATGCTGAACGCCGATCCCCGGGTCTCACCCGGGCGAAGGAGGCCCCTCGTGGCCAGCCCGACTCCAGCACGGCGCATCGTGATCATCGGTGGGGGAGCCGCGGGCATCGGTGCGGCCGGGGCGGCCCGCGGCACCGACCGCGAGGCCGAGATCACGGTCTACACCGAGTACGAGGACGCGGCGTACAGCCCCTGTGGCATCCCCTACGTGCACGGCGGTGAGATCCCCGACTTCGAGCGGCTCTTCCTCGGCACCAAGCAGCAGTACGCCGACCAGGGCATCGACATCCGCTACCAGACCGCGGTGCAGGCCATCGACGCCCGCGGCAGGAACGTGCGGGTCGGCAACGGCCCGCCGGTGCCCTACGACGCGCTCGTGATAGCCAGCGGCTGGGACTACGGCAAGCCGGACGTGCCGGGCGCCGACCTCGCCGGCATCTACTACATGAAGAACATCCGCGAGGCCATGCGCTGGGACGAGGTGCTCGACGGCGTCCGCAGCGCCGTGGTCCTCGAGGCGCAACCGCTCGGCATGGAGATGGTCACCGCGCTGTGCCACCGCGGCATCGAAACCCACCTGGTCGATCCCAGCCCGTGGGCGCTGTCGATGGCCACCGATCCCGACATCGTCGCCCCGGTCCAGGAGTCCTGGCAGGAGATGGGCGCGCACCTGCACTTCAACACCACGCTCGAGGCGATCCTCGGCGATGCGTCCGGCCGGGTGCGCGGTGTGAGCACCACCGACGGCGAGATCGCCTGCGACCTGGTCGTCGTCTGCAGCCACAAGGTGCCGCGCACCGACCTCGGCGCGGCCGCCGGGCTCGCCGTCGGCTCGGCCGGCGGCTTCGTCGTCGACGAGACCATGGCCACCTCGGTGCCCGGCGTCTGGGCGGCCGGGGACTGCACCGAGATCCCGCACGGGGTCAGCAACGTGCCCATCCAGGGCCTCTCCGGCAGCCATGCGTACGCGCAGGGGAAGGTGGCCGGGGTCAACGCGGCCGGCGGGCGGCGGGCGTACCAGCCGGTGTACGTGCCGTGGGCGATGGTCGCCGGCAAGTGGATGATCGGCGGGGTCTCCTTCAGCGAGACGCTGGCGACCGCGCTGGGCATCCCGTTCGTGACCGGGCAGGCGCAGGGCATCTCCCGTGCCCGCTACTTCCCGGACGTGAAACCGGTCAAGGTCAAGCTTCTCGCCGAGCCGGGCGGGCTGCGGCTGATCGGGGCCCAGATGGTCGGCGGCGAGGGGATCAAGGAGCGGGCCGACTTCCTGGCGATGGCCGTGCGCAAGGGCATCACCCTGCGCGACCTGGCGACGATGGAGAACGTCTACTCCCCGCCGATCGGGGCGCTGAACGAACCGATCGCGATGGCCGCCCAGGACGCCCTCGCGCGGCTGGGGAGCTGAGGTGCCCCCCGTCCGGGCGTCGTTCGCCCGCCGTCTGCGCGAGGTCTCCGAGCGCCAGCTGATGGTGGCCGCGCAACGCGACGTGTGCGGTCGCTACGGCACTGCGCCACCGCCGCCGCCGCGGGGGGTGGACCGCTTCTGGCAGCGGGTCTACGTGCCCGTCTACCACCGCCTTCCCTGGAAGCTGCGCGCCACCGTGATGCGCGCGATGCCGGGCAGCCACCGCCGAACCTGGCACCGGCCCGACGAGGGGAGCGGCCCGGCCGTCTGACGGCGCACACGAGGAGAACGCACACGAGGGACCGCACGCGAGGAACGAACGAACGGCAGGAACCCCCACCCGTCCAGCGACAGTCATCGAGTCCAGGAGAACCGCCATGAGCAGCAAGACCGTCGACATCCCCAAGGCCCAGGACGGCGACGTCCTCTACGACATCGAGGAGAAGGTCTTCCCCGACATCAAGGCCGAGGCGGGGCAGAAGGCGTTCATCTTCATCCACACCGTCCCGTTCGAGGGCTCGGTGGCGCTGGTGAACCTGAAGACGGCGACCCGGCTGGTACGCAAGGGCTTCGAGGTCCACATCGTCCTCTACGGCCCGGGCGTGCTGCTCGCCTCGCGGACCCGCGGCTTCCCGTCCGTGGGCACCGAGGGCTTCCCCGGCAACCTCGCCGTCAACGAACAGCTCAAGACGCTCATGAAGGAGGGGGCGTCCATCTACGCCTGCCGCTTCGCCATGGGCGCCCTTTACGGCTTCCGTGAGGACGACCTCATGGATGGCGTCAAGGCGTTCAGCCCGCTCGACGTGCTCGACTCCGCACTGACCGCGTGGAAGGAAGGCGCGTTCCAGCTCAACACCTGGACCGTCTGAGCAGGGACCCCCTGCCCCCATCGCTCGCGGCGGGCCCCTGCGGGGGCCGCCGCGAGCCCACGCCGGACGAGGAGCCGTGATGAAGGATCGTGTGCACGACATGGGCGGCCGGGACCGCTTCTTCGGCCCGCTCCCGCCGATCGACCCGGACGAGAAGCCCTTCCCGCACGAGTGGGAGAGCAAGGCCTTCGCGCTGGCACTCTTGGCCAACCGGGTGTCCGGCGCCAATCTGCACGCCTTCCGGCACGCGATCGAGCGGGTACCCGAACCGGACTACCTCTCCGGCTACTACGAGCGCTGGCTGGCCAGCGCCGAGATCCTGCTGCTGGACAGCGGCGTCCTGGCGCCGGGGGCGGTCGAGGCGCGGGCCCGGCGGCTGCGCGGGGAGGACGTCGAGGAACCGGCCGCTCCCGAGGCGCACAAGCCGGACATGCCCAGCGGTGGCGGTGGCAACCTGCGCACGGTCGACCAGCCGCCGGCCTTCGCGGTGGGTGACGCCGTGACCACCCGCGCCGAGATGCGCGCCCCGCACACCCGGTTGCCCGCCTACGCACGCGGCCGGACCGGAACGGTGACCGCGCTGCGGCCGGGACACGTCCTCCCCGACACGGCGGCGATCTTCATCGGGGAGTACCCGCAGCACGTCTACTCGGTGGACTTCACCTCGCGGGAGCTGTGGGGCGACGGCGCGGAACCGGCCACCGTGACACTGGACCTGTTCGAGAGCTACCTGAAGAAGGCGGAATGACCACCGACATCGAGGACACCGTCGCGCCGGGGATCGAGCCGGCCCTGCGGGCCGAAGCGCTGGAGTCGCTGCTGCTCGAACGCGGCCTGATCGACACCAAGACGATCGAGACCTTCATCCGCACCTACGAGACCGCCGTCGGACCGATGAACGGCGCGAAGGTCGTGGCCAAGGCGTGGACCGACCCCGAGTACAAGAGGTGGCTGCTCGAGGACGGCACCGCCGCCATCGGCTCGCTGGGGTTCAAGGGTCCGCAGGGCGAGCACATGGTCGTCGTCGAGAACACGCCGACGGTGCACAACGTCGTCGTCTGCACGCTCTGCTCCTGCTACCCGTGGCCGGTGCTGGGGCTGCCGCCGTCCTGGTACAAGGACCCGGCCTACCGGTCGCGTGTGGTGAAGGAGCCACGGGCGGTGCTCGCCGAGTGGGGCACCGAGCTGGGTCCGGACGTCGAGGTGCGGGTGCACGACTCCAGCTCGGAGGTGCGCTACCTGGTGCTGCCCGAGCGTCCGGCCGGCACGGAGTCGATGTCGGAGGAGGAGCTGGCCGGGCTGGTCACCCGAGACGCGATGGTCGGCGTGCGGAAGGTCGCCGCGCCGTGACCCTGTCGACGAACCATCGGCCGACTCTGCAGCTGGACGTCGAGGGCCCGGCCGCGCCGCCCCGGTCGAACGGCGAGCTGGTCTTCGCCGCGCCGTGGGAGGGCCGCGCGTTCGGTCTGACCATGGCGCTGGTCGACGCCGGCGCGATCTCCTACGAGACCTTCCGCGCGGAGCTGATCGAGCAGATCGCCGCCTGGGAGGCCGACCCGCCGGTGGGGGAGTGCTACAGCTACTACGGCTGCTGGCTGCGGGCCCTGGAGCGGGTGGTCGCCGCGGCGGGGCTGGTCTCGGTCGGGGACGTCCGGGAGCGCTCCGCGGCGTTCGCCGCCCGGCCGGCGGGTCACGACCACCGGCACGGCGACGGGCACGGGCACGACCACGAGCACTGAGGGCGACGCCGCCGAGCGGGGCGGGACCAACACCGCCGTCGCGACGTGGCAGGGCGACTGGCTGTGTTCGGTGCAGGCCGGGGGGTTCCGGCTGACCGTCGACGAACCGCCGTCGGCCGGCGGCACCGGGCAGGGGCCGATGCCGACCGACCTCCTGCTCGCATCGCTGGCCTCGTGCTACGCGCTGGCACTGGCGTGGGCCGCGCGCAGGCGGGGCGTCGACCTCCCCGACCTGACGGTGGAGGCAACGGGGACCTACGCGGGCCAGCGGTTCCGTGAGCTCGCGATCACGGTGCACACGAGCCTGCCGGCCGACGTCGTGACGCCACTTCTCGAGCCGGCGCGACGGGTCTGCTACGTCTCCAACACCTTCGCTCAGGCACCCGAGCTGGTCGTGCGCCTCGGCTGATTCGTGCCCCGGCTGCTCCCCGAGGCCGGCCCGTCACCGGTCGACCCCGCGGCTGCCGCAGGAGCGGGTCGGTCGCAACCGCCCCGGAGCCCGGCTACGGCTGGACTGCTGCCGCGGCGTCCAGCCTCGGCCCGGTGACGGCGGCCGGCGCCGTCGGGACCCCGGAACTGCGCGCGGTGTCGAGGATCCGCTGCCGGGCGTCGAGGCCGCCCACGCCGAGATCCGCGAGCATCGCGCCCACCCCGGCAACATGCGGGGTGGCCATCGAGGTGCCGGCCTTGACGCCATAGCCCGGCGTGCCGGTGCAGGAGTCGACCTCCGCCAGGTCCAGCGGCACGGTGGACCAGATGCCGCCGTCGCAGGTGAGCACGCCGCCCCCCGGCGCCGAGACGTCGATCTCGAGGCCCCAGTCGGAGTACACGGCCGGGTCGCTCTCGGTGCCGTACGCCCCGACGCACAGGGCGGCGTCCTGCCAGACCTCCCCCTGGCCGCACCAGGGGACCCCGTCGTTACCGGCCGCGAGGGTGACCAGCACGCCGGCGTCCGCGGCCTCCTGGACCGCCTCGGCCCACCCGTCGTCCAACGGTGCAACGGGGTTGGAGATGACCGGGCCGCTGCCGACGATGAAGCCGATGCTGACCGTGATGACGTCCGCGCCCTGCTCGGTGGCGTACCGGGTGGCGGCGGCCAGGTCGCCGACGATCGAGCCTTCGTCGTCACCCACGCGCACGGGCATGATCGTCGCGTCCGGCGCGACGCCCGTCACGCCCTTGCCGTCGTCGGCCGCGGCCACGGTTCCGGCCACGTGCGTGCCGTGGCCCTGCCCGTCGTCGACGTTCTCGTAGCCGCCGCAGGGGACGGGCACGCCGTCCGGGCAGACCCACGACATCGGGGCGGTGAACCGGCCCTCGAACTCCGGGTGGTGGACGTCGACGCCGGTGTCGATCACGGCCACGACCGCGTCCTCGCCGGTCGAGGTCTCGTGGGCCAGCCGGGCCCCGATCTCCTCCAGACCCCACATCTGGTCGGAGAAGTCGGGGGCGTCGTACTTCTTCGGGCGCGGCGGCCGCTCGCTGGCGCTGGGGCGGTCGCCCCGCTCCCGCGCACCGAGCGTCGCGCTGCCGGTGTAGGACGAGGGCTCGGTGACCAGCCAGGGCTGCACCCGCACCTCGTAGGTCCCCGCCGCGTCGGGGACGGTCACGCTCTCGTCGCTGGCGGCGTTGGCCGAGGACCCGACCAGCGCGCCCTGGGCGTCGTGGACGTAGAGGTCGAAGTCGGCGGACTCCACCGGGCTGCTGATGGAGACGACGAGCGGGTCGGTGCCGTCGCCGTCGACGGTGATCGTGACGTGGTCGCAGACCAGGTTCTCAGGATCCTGCGCCGCCGAGGGGCAGGGCAACGCGGTGGTGGCCGCGACGTCGTAGGTGGCGCCCTGCCAGGCGAAGTCGGTGCGCCGGTCGACGGTGCCGGCGTCGGGTTCGGCCGCCAGCGCCGGGGAGGCGAGTAGCGAGCTCGCCATCAGGAGGAGGACGCCGACTGGTGGCGTGAGTACCCGGGAGATTCGCATGGCCGATCCCTTTCGCGGGGGGACTCCCGCTCAACGAGGCCGGCCGGGCGGAGTTACGCCCTCCCGGGGCTCAACCCGTGACGTCCGTGATGGCCCGGTCGAGGATCTCCAGGCCCAGGTCGAGCTCCGCGTCGGTCACCGTCAGCGGTGGCGCGATGCGGAAGACGCCGCCCATGGCCGGCAGCTGCACGATGTTCATGGACAGTCCGAGGTCGAAGCACCGCCGGCTGATCGCCGCGCCGGTCTCGGGCGCGGGTGTGCGCGAGGAGCGGTCGGCGACGATCTCGACGCCGAGGAGCAGCCCACGCCCTCGGACGTCGCCGATGCACTCGTGGCGCTCCTGCAGCTCCACCAGACCACGCCGCAGCCGGTCGCCGGCCACGGCCGCGCGCTCGGCGAGCCGCTCGCGGGCGACGACCTCCAGGACCGCGAGCCCGACCGCGGCAGGGAGGGGGTCCGAGACGTGGGTCGTGTAGAAGAGGAACCCGCGCTCGTGCGCACGCTGCTCGATCTCGGTCGTGGTGAGGACGGCAGCCAGCGGCAGGCCGGCGCCGAGGGTCTTCGACAGCGTCAGGACATCCGGCGTCATCCCGTCGCGTTCGTGGGCGAACATCCGGCCCGTGCGGCCGACGCCCGTCTGCGCCTCGTCGAGCACGAGCAGCATCCCGCGCTCGCGACACCGCTCCAGGAGGGCGTGGAGGTAGCCCTCGGGCAGGTCGATGACGCCGCCGGAGGACAGGATCGGCTCGGCGATGAACGCCGCCAGCCCGCCCGAGGTCTGCCGGTCGACGAGGTCGAAGCCGTCGTCGAGCTCCCGCTGCCAGTCCAGCGCGCCGTCGGCGGTCGTGAACCGCGGCCGGTAGGCGTTGGGGGCGGGGATCGCCATCGAGCCGACCGCGGGCGGTCCGTAGCCGCGACGTCCGGCCGAGTAGGTGGCGGAGGCGGCGGCGCCGGTCATGCCGTGCCAGGACTGGCTGAAGCCCACGACCTCCCAGCCGCCGGTGACCAGCCGCGCCATCCGGAGGGCTGCCTCGTTGGCCTCGGCCCCCGTGGTCAGCAGCAGCACCCGGTCCAGGCCGGGGACCAGCGTTCCCAGGGCCTCCCCGAGATCGATGACGGGCCGGGAGAGCATCCCGGAGAAGAGGTGGTCCAGCCGGCCGACCATCCCGGTGACGACCTCGACGATCGCCGGGTGCGAGTGCCCGAGGATGGCGCTCATCTGCCCGCTGGTGAAGTCGAGGACCGCTCGGCCGGAGGCGTCGTGCACGAAGGCGCCGGCCGCCCGATCTGCGACGAACGGCACGAACTCGCCGGCACCCATGTACCGGACGAGGTGGCGGGCCGCCCGGTCCAGGTCCGCTCGGTCGGTGGGGGAGAGGCCGGTCACCGGGCGCACGGTATCGGGAAGCGACGCCCCGGTCACCGTGCTCCAGGCGGTCGCCGGGAGCCAGGACAGCGCCGCGGGCACCTCTGGTCGGCGACGGCGCGGGGGACTCGGTACGTCGCCAGACTTCGCCCGCGACGGCTTGACAAAGGCTAACGGCGTTAGCCACACTGGCTAACGCCGTTAGCCAACGTCAATCCGTCGTCAAAGTCTGAGGTGCGCAATGCACGGACGCCCTGCCACGCAGCCCCTGGGTACGCGCGGAGACAGTCACCCTCATCGCTGGCGCATCCTCGTGGTCCTCCTTCTGGCGCTGCTCGTGACGTCGATCGACCACACGATCATCAACGTGGCGCTGCCGTCGCTGGCCGTCGATCTGGGTGCGTCGTCGGCAGGGCTTCAGTGGATCGTGGACTCCTACACGCTCGTGTTCGCGGGGCTGCTGCTGATCGCGGGCGCCCTGGGGGACCGGTTCGGCCGCCGTGGTGCACTCGCGGCCGGCCTCGTGGCGTTCGCGGTCGGCTCCGTCGTCGCGGCGTCCGGGTCCTCGGTTGCGAGCGTGATCGCCGGTCGGGCCGTGATGGGCATCGGGGGAGCGCTGATCATGCCGGCCACCCTGTCCATCCTCGTGAATGTGTTCGGAGATCCGCGAGAGCGGGCGAAGGCGATCGGGGTCTGGGCCGCTGTGAGCGGGGCGGGCATCGCCATCGGCCCGATCGTCGGTGGTGCGCTCATGACCAGGTTCAGCTGGTCGTCGGTCTTCTGGATCAACGTGCCGCTGCTGCTGGCGGCTCTGGCCCTGACTTTCCACCTGGTTCCCCGGTCGCGGGCGGGGCGCCCGTCGAGGCTCGATCCCGTGGGTGCGGTGCTGTCCATCGCGGCGATCACGGCCGTCACCTACGCCGTCATCGAGGCGCCCGAGAACGGATGGACGTCGGCGGTCACCGGGTTGCTGCTCGTCGCCGGTCTGGCGATCGCGGTCGTGTTCGTGTGGTGGGAGCTCCGGCGTCCGGAGCCGATGCTGGACGTGCGACTCTTCCGTCTCCCGGCGTTCACGGCGGCCAGCCTCTCGCTGACCCTGCTCTTCTTCGCCATGGCTGGTGCGATGTTCCTGCAGGCGCAGTATCTGCAGTTCGTGCTCGGCTTCTCGGCGCTCGGCGCGGGGGCAGCTCTCGTCCCGGCGGCGCTCGGCATGCTCGCCGGCACGGGCCTGGGGTCGCGTCTGTCCGCCGCACACGGCGCACGGCTGGCGGTGGCCGCAGGCACCCTGGCCGGTGCCCTCGGCCTGGCTGTGCAGGCGGTCTTCACCGACGGCGGGTCCTACCTACCCACCGGGATCGGTCTGTTCCTGTTCGGACTCGGGGCGGGCGTGGCGATGCCGGCGGCGACCGACTCGATCATGGGCGCCCTGCCAGCGGCTCGCGCGGGCGTCGGTTCGGCGGTCAACGACACGACCCGCGAACTCGGGGGTGTGCTGGGCGTCGCCGTCGTCGGCAGCGTGGCCGCGACCGCGTACTCCACGTCGATGCAGGCGGCGACGCTCGGCGGTCCCGGGCTGCCGGAGGCGGTCCGGACCGCGGTGAACGACAGCATCGGGGCGGCGATGGCGGTGAGCGCCGATCTGGGCGCCGACGGTGCCGGTCTCGCCCGGGTCGCGGTGGATGCCTTCGTCGGTGGCATGGGCGGTGCCCTGTGGATCGCCGCCGCCGTCGCCCTCTGGGGCACCATCGTCGCTGCCGTCCACCTGCCCCGGCCGCAGGCCCCCGCCGCACCGACCCAGCTCGCCTGACGTTCGGAGGTCATTCCCGATGAGCGAGACCGATCGATCCCGACCGGTGGGTACGGAGCGGCAGCGGGACATCGTTGCCGCGGCACTCCGGATCCTCATCAGCGAGGGGCCGGCCGCCGTCACCATGCGGCGGGTGGCCGCCGAGCTCGGCATCCAGGCCCCCTCCCTCTACAAGCACGTCACCGACAAGGGCGTCGTCGAGGAACTCCTGCAGCAGCACGCGATGGCTGAGTTCGGAGTGGCCCTGCGCTCTGGCGGCCGTGCCCCTCGCGACGTCGCTGCCGCCTATCGCAGTTGGGCACTGCAGAACCCGCACCTCTACGAGTTCGCCGTGCGCCGACCGATGCGGCACGACGCCATCGGCGCCACCGAGCAGTTCGCTGCCGAGCCGCTGATCGAGGCCGTCGGCGGTGATCGAGACCGGGCGCTGGCGCTTCTCGGGCTGGCCCACGGGCTGGTCGACCTGGAGCTGAACGACCACTTCCCGCGCGGTACCGACATCGACGCGATCTGGCGGGCCGGAGTCGATGCCATGGCGGCAGATCGGTCATCGACGCCGACCTGACCGTCACGACGGGCCGTCCCCACGAGCTCCTGCGCTGGCCGGTGCGCTCACCGTGGCGCCGGCTTTTCGCCGCCGCGCTACACCACCCTCGACCGCGATGAGCCCCCACAGCGAGCGTGGACAACGCGATCATGCGGATATATGCTGCTGAACCGATAGACATATATGCCGGGGGGTTGTGCAATGACCAAGCGCCTGATCGACCTCGATGATGAACTGCTTGCTCGAGCGCAGAGGGAGCTGAACACCAGCGGGGTGTCGGACACGGTCCGCGCCGCGCTGGGGCAGGCCGCAAGCGCGGCCGCGCGTGCGCGGCAGGTTGCCTGGCTGCGAGAGGGTGGCTTGGAGACGTTGGCCGATCCGGAGAAGCGGACTGACGTGTGGCGGTGATCGCCCGGTTTCTCATCGACACCAGCGCGGCGGCCCGTATGCGCGTGGTTGCCGTCGCGGACCGATTGGAGCCGCTCATCACCGGCGGCCTGGTCGCCACTTGCGCCACCCTCGATGCCGAGGCGCTCCACAGCGCTCGCAGCCCGGCCGAGTACGAGCAGGTGCGTGCGGACCGCCGAGAGGCGTACGAGTACCTGCCCACCGACGACGTTCACTGGCAGCGTGCCTTCGACGCCCAGCGAACGCTCGCCCGAAGCGGGCGGCATCGAGCGGTGGGCATCACCGATCTGCTCACCGCGGTGCTCGCCGCGGAACACGGGGTCACGGTCCTGCACTACGACGGCGACTTCGAGATCGCCGCCGAGGTACTCGACTTCGAACACCGGTGGGTCATGACACGAGGAACCGTGTAGTGACACCCATCAAGAGGTGTGCATGAGCTGGTGTCCGAGGGGGGACTTGAACCCCCACGCCCGATAAAGGGCACTAGCACCTCAAGCTAGCGCGTCTGCCATTCCGCCACCCGGACGAGTGCGTCGCAAAGACTACCCGACCGTAGCGCCGGGTTCGTGCACCCCCCGACCCCGGCGGTGGACCGGGCGGGAGTCAGGCCGAGGCGACGGCGACGCGCCCCCGACCGGCGCGCTTGGCGTCGTAGAGCGCGGTGTCGGCCGCGGTGTAGAGCCCGCGCCGGTCGCTGGAGTGTTGCGGCACGTGGGCCACGCCGACGCTGATCGACAGCGCCAGCAGGGTTCCGTCGGCGAGCGTCAGCGGCGCGGACCGGACGCCGTCGAGCAGCTCCTCGGCGCGCAGCACGGCGACGTCGCGGGAGCAGCCCGGCATGAGCACGGCCAGCTCGTCACCCCCCAGCCGGGACAGGACGGCGTCCTCGGCCCGCACGCCGCGGCGCAGGACGGCGGCGAGGTGGACGAGCACGTCGTCACCGACGGGGTGGCCGTGGTTGTCGTTGATCGACTTGAAGGCATCGACGTCGATGAGCACCAGGGCGGTGCCGCCCGGCACCGAGCGGTTCAGGGCCGCCTCGAGCGCGCTGTCGAACGCGCGGCGGGTCGCCAGGCCGGTCAGGGCGTCGATGGTCAGCTGCTGCTGGAGCGCGGCCACGAGCCGCTCCTGGGTCCGGTTGGCCCGAAGCAGCATCACCGCCATCACGGCCAGCACCGCGCCGAAGAAGACGAAGTCGGTGAACGCGGCCGGCGCAGGCATGAGGGCGAACAGCGTGGCGCCGTCGGCGATCAGCGCCGTCCCCGTCACGAGCGCCACGGCCGCCGGCCGCAGGTGGAAGGCGGCCCACAGCACGGGGAACGCGAAGAACGCCTGCGCCGCGGCCGACGTGTCGGCGGTCAGGAAATTCAGGGTGCAGATCAGGACGACGCCGCCGACGGCGATGAGGACGCCGACGCCGAGCCGGTCGAGCCGCTCGGCGGGGACGACGGTGCACGCGACGGCCGCGGCGATCAGGGCGGCCACACCCGACCAGTGGATGGTCAGCACCAGCGGGCCGGCATCGGTCTCCTGGAACGAGGTGAGGCCGGCCACGACGGCAGCGCAGACCAGCAGGATCAGCCGCAGGCTGTGCGCGGCTGCCTGGGGGTCACGCGCCCGCAGTGCAGTCAGGAACCTCACGTCAGAGGCTTCGGCAGTCGGAGCGGAACGATCGAGGTGCGCATCACCCGCACGGGTGGGATCCGGACGGTGGCACGATCGGCCCCATGGCCGAGACCCCCGCCCCGCCCCTCGCCGGCGCCCAGGACGAGGTGGCCGAGCTGCTGTCGGACCTGATCCGGATCGACACGACCAACACCGGCGACACGACGACCAGCGCGGGGGAGCGGGCGGCGGCGGAGTGGGTGGCCTGCACGCTCGCCGACGTCGGCATCGAGTCCGAGATCCACGAGTCCGAGCGCGGCCGCGCCAGCCTGGTCGCCCGCATCGAGGGTGCCGACCGGTCGCGTCCGGCCCTGCTCGTGCACGGTCATCTCGACGTCGTCCCCGCCGACCCGGCCGAGTGGAGCGTCCACCCCTTCTCCGGCGAGGAGCGCGACGGCTACGTCTGGGGCCGGGGCGCGGTGGACATGAAGGACATGGACGCGATGGTCCTGGCACTGGTCCGCGACTGGGCCCGCACCGGCGTGCGGCCCCCGCGCGACATCGTGCTGGCGTTCGTCGCCGACGAGGAGGCCGGCGGCAAGCTCGGCGCCCGCTGGCTGGTCGACGAGCACCCCGACCTGTTCGACGACTGCACCGAGGCCATCAGCGAGGTCGGCGGCTTCTCCATCACCGTCCGCGACGACCTGCGCCTCTACCTCGTCCAGACGGCCGAGAAGGGGCTGGCCTGGATGCGGCTCACCGCCGGCGGCAAGCCCGGCCACGGCTCGTTCGTCCACGACGACAACGCCGTCACCCGGCTGTGCGAGGCGGTCGCCCGCCTCGGGTCGGCCCGGCTGCCCACCGCGCTCACCCCGCCCATGCGCCAGTTCCTCGCCGCTGTCGAGGACGCCTACGGCATAGAGATCGATCCCCACGAGCCCGAGCAGGCGCTGGCCCGGCTGGGCTCGATCAGCCGGATGATCGGCGCCGCCCTGCGCAACACCGCCAACCCGACGATGCTCCACGCCGGCTACAAGGCCAACGTCATCCCGGGCACGGCCTGCGCCACCGTCGACGGCCGGTTCCTCTACGGGCAGCAGGAGGAGTTCGAGCGGCAGCTCGCGGGCCTGATCGGCGAGGGCATCGAGCGCGAGTGGCTGGTGCTCGACAACGCCGTCGAGACCACGTTCGACGGCCCGCTGGTCGATCAGATGGTCGCCGCGCTCAAGGCCGAGGACGACGGCGCGCGGCCGGTGCCCTTCACGATGAGCGGCGGCACCGACGCCAAGAGCTTCGAGCGTCTGGGCATGCGCTGCTTCGGGTTCTCGCCCCTGCGGCTGCCGCCCGACCTGGACTTCGCCTCGCTGTTCCACGGCATCGACGAGCGGGTGCCGGTGGAGTCCTTGCAGTTCGGCATCCGGGTGCTCGACCGCTTCCTGCGCTCTGCATGATGTGGCGGTGACCACTCCGCGGGCAGGTTCCGTCGCACTGATCACCGGGGGGACGGGCGGCTTCGGCCGCGCGCTCGCCACGAAGCTCCGCGCGCTGGAGGTCACCGCCGTCCTGGCCGACCTCGACAGCGAGCGCAACCGCGCCGTCGCCGCCGACCTCGGCTGCCCGTTCGTCGCGCTCGACGTCACCGACCGGGCCGCCAACGAGGCCGTCGTCGCCAGCGTGGAGGCCGAGCACGGCCGGCTCGACGCCGCGTACCTCAACGCCGGCATCTCCTCGGCCAAGTCCGATGACGCCGTCGACCTCGACGAGTTCCTGCGCGTGGTCGACATCGACCTGTTCGGGGTCGTCTACGGGACCCTCGCCGCCCGGCCGGCGATCAAGCGCGCCGGTGGGGGAGCGATCGTCGTGACGGCGTCCCTCGCCGGCCTCTCGCCGATGGCCGGCGACCCCGCGTACAGCGTCGCCAAGGGCGGCGCGGTCGCGTTCGTGCGCTCCATGGCGCCGCGGCTGGCGGCCGAGGGGACGACGATCTCGGCGATCTGCCCCGGCTTCGCCGACACCGCGATCATCGACCCGATCCGCGACACGTTCACGCAGGCGGGATTCCCCGTGCTCACCGCTGAGGAGGTCGCCGACGCCATGCTGCTGGCCTGGACGTCGGCCGAGCCCGGCGCCGCCTACGTCATCCAGCCCGGGGTGGGCACGGTGCCCTACAAGTTCAAAGGGGTGCCGTCGGCGAAGACGTCGGCCGGCGAGACCGCCGTCGTCCCGGAGGCGCTGCGCCCGCCGTCGATGCGCTGACGCCGGGGGCCCGAGGACCCTTCGACCGGCCCGCGGCGTCGTCGACACTGGGACTTCCGTCAGCGCGCCCGGCGAGGTGGCCCATGAGACACGAGATCCGGTCCGAGATCGAGATCGAGGCCCCGCCCGATGCGGTCTGGGCCCGGTTGGCGGACCTCGGCGGCTACGCGGAGTGGAACCCGTTCATCACGCGGGCGGAGGGCACGGCCCGAGCCGGCGAGCGGCTGTCGCTGCGCATGCAGCCCTCCGGCGGCCGGGCCATGACCATCCGCCCGACCGTCACCGCCGCCGCCACGGGCTCCACCTTCGAGTGGCTCGGCCACCTGGGGGTCCCGGGAGTGTTCGACGGCCGGCACCGCTTCGAGCTGACACCCACGCCGGCCGGCACGCGGCTGGTGCAGAGCGAGTCGTTCCGCGGCCTGCTCGTGCGGCCGCTCCGGCGGTCCCTGGACACCGGCACCCGCGCGGGCTTCGAGGCGATGAACGCGGCGCTGCGCCGGCGGGTCCTGTCGGCGGAGCCGGAGCCCTGACCGCCCGCATCGGTCGCCCGACCCGCGTCCGAGGCCGCCCGACCGCGGTCGCCGGACGTCTGGCAGGGTCGCGGCATGCGCGCATGGCGGGTCCACGAGCTCGGTGATCCCTCCCAGGTGATGAGCCTCGACGAGATCGAGCAGCCCACGCCCGGCGAGGGCCAGGTGCTGGTCAAGGTGAAGGCCGCGGCCCTGAACTTCCCCGACGTGCTCATGGCGATGGGCATGTACCAGGAGAAGCCCCCGCTGCCCTACATCCCCGGCGTCGAGCTGTGCGGCGAGATCGTCGAGACCGGCCGGCGGGTCATCGGCTCGCCCTCGGGGGGCCCCGGCGCGTTCGCCGAGTACGCGCTGATGGACGCCGACAACGCCTGGCCGGTGCCGGACTCGATGACCGACGAGAAGGCCGCGTCGCTGTACCTGACCTACCAGACCGGCTACGTGGGCCTGCACCGCCGGGCGAACATCCAGGCCGGTGACTGGTTGCTCGTGCACGCCGGCGCCGGGGGAGTGGGCAGCGCTGCCATCCAGCTGGGCAAGGCCGCCGGGGCGACGGTGATCGCCACCGCCGGCGGGGCCCGCAAGACCGAGGTCTGCCGCGAGCTCGGCGCCGACCACGTCATCGACTACACGACCGAGGACTTCGTCCCGATCGTCAAGGAGGTGACCGGCGGGCACGGCGCCGACATCGTCTACGACCCGGTCGGTGGCGACGTCTTCGACAAGAGCACCAAGTGCATCGCCTTCGAGGGCCGCATCGTCGTCGTCGGGTTCACCAGCGGCCGCATCCCCGAGGCGAAGGCCAACCACCTGCTGGTGAAGAACTACAGCGTGGTCGGCCTGCACTGGGGGCTCTACCGCACGAAGGAGCCCTCGCTCATCGGGAAGGTGCACGACGAGCTGGTGACGCTCGTCGAGTCCGGCGCCGTCGACCCGCTGGTGGGGGAGTCCCTGCCGCTGGACCAGGCCCCGCAGGCACTGGCCAAGCTGGCCGATCGCAGCACCGTCGGCAAGGTCGTGCTGGTTCCCTGACCCGTCACCGGGCATAGCGGAAGGCCCGCCGCTCCCGGCGCTCGAACGGACGGCGCAGGAACAGCCGCCACACGAGGATCAGCATCGGCACCTTCGGCTCGGCCCGCATCCGGTCCAGCGCGGCGTCCGGCAGGCCGGGCAGCACCCACTGCGCCACGCGCAGCAGTTGCCGGGCCGTCAGCGGCTTCTCGAAGTACTCGACCGACACCCGCAGCCACTCCTCCTGGGTCAGGTGCCGCTGCACGAGGGCCAGCGCATCGCGCTCCTCATGGGCCAGGTGCGCGCCCAGGTGTTCGGCGGCAGCGGTCAGGTCACTCGCCAGGACGTCCCTGCCCCCGGCATCGGGGGAGCGCGCCATGCGCCGGAAGCCGGCCGCGCACGCCTCCAGCAGGGGGTCGATCCGGCCGTGCTCGGCGCTCATGGCCTCCAGCGTCGCCCGGCCCTCGACGTCCCCGGCGGTGTCGACCCGCTCCAGCAGCAGCGGCCACAGGCCGGCGTCCTCACCGGAGTGGTGGTCGTGCAGGATCCGCGAGAACACGTCCCAGCGGGCGGCGAGCGCCGTCCACGTGTCCCCGTCGTCGACGGGGGTGGCCGGGACGGCGCGGGAGAAGTTCTCCAGGTCGCGGCGGAAGCCGCGGTGCATCGTGAACATCGTCGTCAGGTCGACCGGGCCGTCGGGGGCGGCCGCCTGGCCGGGGAGCATCAGCTGGCCGGCGCGGTGCGGGGTGGGGGTCGCGGTCATCGGGGCTCTCCTCGGGTGGGTGGGTGGTGGAGGGCGCACCCGGCGACGGCGTCGATCTCGTCGACGAGCGCGGTCGCGGCGGCGTCGGCACGCAGCCGGGCGCCGAGGCGACGGGCGTTCTCCCGGAAGGACGGTTCGTCCAGGAGCCGCCGCGCGGCGGCGGCGATCGCCGCCGGCGGCGCACCGGGACGCAGCCGCAGGACGGCGCCGTGCCGCGCGGCACGGACGGTGTTGTCCTTCTGGTCGCGGCCCATCGGCAGGCAGAGCGACGGGACCCCCGCCGCCAGGGCCTTGAGCAGGGTGCCGTGCCCGGCGTGCGTGACGACGGCGTCGGCGATCGGGAACAGCTGCGCGTGGGGGGCCGACCGGACGACGTCGACCCGCGGCGTCGAACGGATCTCGTCCGGGTCGACGGCCGGCCCGGTGGTCACGACGGCCCGGACCGCGAGGCTCTCCAGGGCGGCGGCGATGCGGCGCAGGACGTCGGCCTGCCGCATGTAGCTGCTCGACAGGCCCACGACCACCAACGGCTCGTCTCCGGCGGGCGGCCGGTACGGCGCGGCCCACGCAGGGTCGTCGAGCACCGGCCCCACGTACCGGACGTTGGGCGGCAGCACGCCCGGCAGGTCGAAGGCGGGGGAGGTGAGCACCAGCACCCGGGCCGCGCGGTCCCACTGCTCCCAGACCTCGGCGAGCGGATCGAGACCGACGCGGGCGCGGGCGGCGTTGAGGTCACCCAGCCCGCGGTTCCACAGCGCCTGCGCGACCCGGTTCAGCGCGCGGTCACGCGCCCGGCCGGCGGGCCCGCGCCCGGGCGTCAGCCCGGATCCGAAGGGGGGCAGCCCGGGGGCCGGGCGGGAGTAGACGTTGGCGCACAGGGCGACTGCGGGCACGCCCGCCGACTCCGCGCCGATCAGCGCGCCGAGCAGGGGACCGCTGGCGACGACCGCGTCGGCCGGACGGTGCGCGAGCTGCTCGCGGACGTCGGCGGCGAACGCATCGGCGGGACCGGTGATCATCCGGTCGCACAGCCGACGGAGCACCCCGACCGGGGTCCGGCACTCCCAGTCGCGGAACACGTCGTCGTACGGTGCCGAGGTCTTCCGGTGCGGGGCCCGGGTCCAGCTGCGGAACGCCGCGCCGACGGCACGGGCGTCCGGTTCGATCGTCGGGTCGCCCAGCACCGTGACGGAATGGCCGCGGGCCACCAGCCGGCGGGCGACGCCGATCTCCGCGGGAACCGTGCCGCCGCCGTCCCACAGGGTGACCAGGACGTGCATGGGGGGTCCTCCTCGGCGGGTCAGAGGTGGCGGACGCTCTCCAGGGCGGCCCCGAGCAGGGCTCCGAGCACGGCGGCGGTGTCGCGGCGGGACCGGCCCAGGTCGCGGCGCAGCAGCTTCCAGGTGCCGACGTCGGTCACCGCGTAGAGCGCCGCGAGGGCCCGGCGCCGCGCGGCGGGCGCGGCGGGGAGCGCGTCGGCGAAGGTGGCCTCGAGCCAGGCGGTGTGGCCTGTGCGGCCGACCTCGATGGCCCGGTCGAGGGCGGGAATCCGTTCGGCGACGGCGACCAGCCGAGCGTTCCCGTCACCGAACGCCTCGTACTGGCGCATCAGGCCCCGGACCGCGGCGTCGACGTCACCGGGGACGACGGGACCGCGCAGGCCCGCCACCTCCGGGGCGACGAACTCCGCGACCGACAGGAGCAGGCCTTCCTTCGAGGAGAAGTGGTTGAGCAGCGTCTGCTCGCTGACCCCGGCGGCGGCGGCGATCTCGCCGAGGCGCACCTCGTCGTACGCCAGCGTGAAGAAGCGCTCCTGGGCCACGCCGAGGATGCGCTCCCGGGTGCGTTCGACCCCTGCGGCGCGCGCCTGCGACCGGTAGCTCCGGGCGGCCTGAGGCATGCACGAAAGCCTGGCACTCCGCTGGGGTCGTGGTCAAGCGAAAACTTGGGTTCGACCCAAACGAAATGTTCGACCGGGGTGCACCCCGCCTACGCTGGTTCCGACATGCCCGACCGCCCGCTACCCCTCGCCGGCCGGCACGACCGCCTCCGGGCCGACTGCTCCCGTTGCGCCGGCCTGTGCTGCGTCGCGCCGGCGTTCTCAGCGTCGGCGGACTTCGCGATCGACAAGCCGGCGGGCGTGCCCTGTCCGAACCTGGCCGCGGACTTCCGGTGCGGCATCCACGACCGGCTGCGCGAGCGCGGGTTCCCCGGCTGCGAGGTCTTCGACTGCTTCGGCGCCGGCCAGCAGCTGACCCAGGTCACCTTCGCCGGGCGGTCGTGGCGCGAGTCACCGGAGCTCGCCGCCACGCAGTTCTCCGTCTTCCCGGTGATGCGGCAGCTGCACGAGATGCTGTGGCACCTCACCGAGGCGGGGTCGCGGGGCACGACCCTGGACGCCGATGCCCGCGCGGCACTGGCCCGCGTCGAGCGCCTCACGTCCGCGCCCGCCGAGGAGCTGCGGGAGCTCGACGTCGGTGCGCTGCGCAGCGAGGTGGGTGAGCTGCTGGGCCGGGTCAGCGCGACGGTCCGCGGCCCGGGTGCGCCCGACCGGCGGGGCGCGGACCTCATGGGCCGCGACCTGCGCCGGTCGCGGCTGCGGGACGCCTGCCTCCGGGGCGCCTACCTGATCGGGGCGGATCTGCGCGGGGTCGATCTCGGCACGGCCGACCTGCTCGGGGCGGACCTGCGCGCAGCGGACCTCCGGGGTGCGGATCTCGGCCGCTGCTTGTTCGTTACCCAGTCGCAGGTGACCGCGGCACGGGGCGACGAGTCGACACGTCTCCCTGTCGCCGTGGCGACTCCCGCCCACTGGGGCTGATCGGAGGGAGGGCCGGTGGCCGATCGTCGGCGCCCGCGTGCCGTCCGCGTCCCGGTCGAGGAGCCGCTGGCGGGCGGTGGCCACGACTACGCGGACGCCTTCGAGGTCCGGCTGGCCGACCCGGACCACCGCACCGCGGAGCAGTGGCTGCGCGCCGGCCTCGAGCAGGCACCCGCGGCCGTGCGTCGGACCATCCGGATCGCCCACCGCCACGTCCTGCGCTTCCGTCTGGGGCCGCCGTCGCCCGACCGCGTCCTGGGCTGGGACATCGCCACCTCGACGCCGGAGGTGTTCAGGCTGCAGACGCGCTCGTCGCTGATGCGGGCGGCCATCGTCGTCCGGCGGCGCGACTCGACCCGGACGACGCTGACGACGGTCCTGCATTACGACCGCTCGGTCCTGGCCCGCATCGTCTGGGTCGTCGTGGGCCCGCTGCACCGGAGGATCGCGCCCCTGCTGCTGGCCCGGGCCGCGGCCCTCGGGTCGAACGATCCGGGGTCGAGCGAGCCGGTCAGTGCGACTGCGGGCGGCCGAGGCGGGTCTTCGTCGACTCGACGTCCAGGCCGTGCAGGCGCAGCAGGTTCTCGCCGAGGATCTTCCGCTTGGCGACGTCGGTGAGCTGCGGGTAGCCGTAGCCGTCGCACAGGTCCTGCGGGATCGAGAAGTCCATGAACGCCTTCAACGCCCACTGCGGGTGGAAGATCGGCGCCTCCGACCCGTAGACGATCTTGTCCTCGCCGCACCAGAACAGCAGCTTGCCGAGGATCTCGGCGAACATCCGCGGCGCGCGGACGAGGAAGTTGATCGTGGCGGCCAGGGAGGCGTACAGGTTCGGGTAGCGGATCAGCTGCCAGCAGGTCTCGTCGATGAACGGCAACCCGACGTGGTAGATCACGAAGTTGATGTCGGGGAAGTTGGCGGCCGCGCCGTCCATGTCCCAGGTCTGGGTGTGCTCGATCGGCTGCGGGCCCAGCGGCACGCCCTTGTGCACGCCGATGAGGTTGACCCCCAGCTCCTGCGCCTTCTCGAAGATCGGGAAGGCCACCTTCGGGTCGTCCATGCGCCACGGGAACGGTGAGCCGTAGTCGTAGCGCACGTTGTAGAACTTGAAGGCCTTGGCGCCGAACTCGCCGACCTGGCGCTCCATGAGGTCGATGGCCTTCCGGCCCTCGAGCGGGTTGACCGAGCCCCAGAAGACCGTGCGGTCGGGATCGCGCGACGCCAGCTCGGTGCACGCCTCCCACGGCGAGAGCCCGTCGCGGAACAGGTCGGTCAGGGGCAGCGGCATCGCCACGAGCATGTCGGTGTCGGACTCGTCGTAGACCATCTGGCGGATGTCCGCCGGCGTCCACTCCTTGAGGAACTCGTCGGAGGACAGGTGGGTCTCGTCGTCCGGGGTGAGCGTGGCGTGGAAGGCGTAGAGGTGGTTGGCGAACATCTGCCCCGGCGTCCCGTACGCGTTCTTGCCGGTGAAGTTGAACGGGTGCGCCACCCCGTCGAACACGAAGGCGTCACCGATCATCGCTGGTCTCCTCGTTGCTGGGACAGGTAGGCATCCCGGTCAGGCACGGCGACCGGGTCGGGCAGGAACCGCAGCTTCCGGGTGGCCGACTCCGAGAGCCGGTCGGTCGTCCAGGCCTCGTCCCAGACGACCTCGACCTCGCAGGACTCGACACCGGGCTCGGCGTTGATCGCATCGGCGACGTCGGTGAGCACCCGCGCGGCGAACGGGCACCAGCCGGAGGTGAGCAGCAGCTCCACGCGCGCGTGGGTGTCGCGCATCTCGACGGAGCGCAGCAGGCCCATGTCGACCACCGAGATGCCCTTCTCGCGGCAGCAGGGGTCGTACACCCCCGACAGGGCGCGCACCGCCCACTCCGGCGCCGGCTGCGTCATGGCCGCCATCGTGGGACCGGGCGGGGGCCCCGGCCAGGGTGCGGATTTCAGATGGCGACGAAAGCTCAGGCGCCCAGCGCCAGCGCCCGCGAGATCCGGCCCGCAGCGGTCAGCGCGGTGCGCCGGGCCGGTTCCGTCGACGGGCTGACCACCCCGACGGCACCCACGCCGTCGAGCGTGGGCACGGCGGCCGCCACGCAGCACACCCCGACCGCGTACTCGCCGTCGTCGACGGCGACCTCGCCCGCCAGAGGCAACCGGAGGCGCCGCGGGTCGACGACGGTGCGCGGGGTGAGGTCGTGCAGGGGATGGCGCGCGAGGTAGTCGAGCCGGGCATCGGCGGCCAGCTGGCCCAGGATGCACTTGCCGATCGCCGTCGCGTGGCCGGCGTCGTGCACCCCGACCCACAGGTCGATCCGCGGCGCCCGCGCGCTGTCGACGATCTCGGTCACCACGATCTCGCCGTCCACGTAGCGGGCCAGGTAGACCGCACCGCCGAGCTCGTCGCGCAGCCACTCCAGGGCCGGCCGCGCGTGGGCCAGCCCGCGGGCCGCCGTCCCGTGCTGCCGGACGACGTCGATCCGGTGCCCGAGCACGTACGAGCCGTCGTCCAGTCGCTGCAGCCAGCCCTCGTGGGCGCAGGTCCGCAGCAGGTGGTACGTCGTGGCGAGCGGCAGGCCGGCCGCCCGGGCCAGCTCCTTGGCGCGCGCCCGGCCGTCGCGCTCGGCGAGCACCTCGAGCAGCCGCAGCGCCCGCTGCACGGACTGGATCAGCGTCGGTTCGCCCACGTCCGGCCCCCTCGCACCGTGGTGTGCACACCTTGGCGCGCGCCGGGCCGGCGGGGAAGGGGTGTGGCGTCTAGAGGACCGGACCGGGCAGGTAGGACAGCCGCGCACGCCTGCGCAGGATCACCTTGCGGGTGCCGTCGGCGTGCAGCTGCAGCCGGGCGAGCTCCCAGCCGCCGACGTCGGCCTGCAGGCTCAGCATGGTCGCCGCTGCGGATCGGGACGTGCCCGGCGGTATCCGCAGCGGCGCGAACTCGTAGTCCCCGGCTGCCTCCATCGGCAGCGATTGTGCCTGCTTCCCGCCGGTCGGTCACCTCCCTCGCGTCCGGGTCACCCGGTCCGGTCTGCCACCGGTGCCCGGTCCCCGGCAGGATGGGCCCCGGCATCCGCGGTGCTCTCTGCATCCGTCTCGATGCATCCGTACCGCTCGACGAGGGGAGACGACATGACCGGACCCGGCGTGCCCGAAGCCGACCGAGCGGAGCAGGAGGCTCTGATCGACCCGCCGGAGGTGTCCATCGCCGGTGACGCGCACGCCCCGGCCCCGGACGTGCCCGAGGCCGACTCCCTCGACCAGCAGCTCGTCGCCCGCCCGCACGGGACCGGTGGCCCGGTGCACCCCGTCGGCGACCGGGAGGCCGACGCCGCCGACGTCCTCGAGCAGGAGGCCGACGTGCCGGTGGAGGACGACGACGTCGACTGACGGATTCCGGTGACCGGCGGCCCGCGCTGACGGGGCTTTGGCCCCTCGGTGCGGGCCGCCATCGCTTGGGACGGTGACGGTGACCAGGGAGGTCACCATGAACCCGATGCGCATCTGGCTCGCCGGTGTGCTGATCGCGCTCGGCGGCGTGTGGCTGCTCGACGCCGCCGACGTGCTGGACGCCGACTCCGTCATCGACCGGTGGTGGCCGGTCGCGGTGATCGCGCTGGCCCTGCTCGCCGCGGTCGCCGAGCGCCGGATGGGCCTGGGCCCGACGGCGCTGCTCGTCATCGGCGTGCTGCTGCTGGTCGACCGGCTCGACCTCGTCGACGTCGACCAGATCCTGTGGCCGCTGGTGGCCGTGATCGTCGGCCTCTGGCTGCTGGTGAGCCGGGGGAAGCGGGCGCGGCTGCGCGAGCAGGCGGGTGAGCGTCAGGACGTCGTCGCGCTGCTCGGCGGCTCGCAGAGCCGGAACCGCTCGGAGCACTTCCGGCACGCCAACGTCTCGGCGGTCCTCGGGGGTGCCACGCTCGACATGCGGGAGGCGCACCTGGACCCAGGGGCCTCGGTCGACGCTCTGGCCGTGTTCGGCGGGGTCGACGTCATCGTCCCCGAGGGCTGGCGGGTCCAGCTCGGCGGCCTGCCCATCTTCGGCGGCTACGAGGACAAGACCCACAAGAACGGCGGCCTGGCCCTCGACGCACCCGTGCTGAAGGTCGGGGCGACGGCGATCTTCGGCGGCGTCACCGTCAAGAACCACCCCGACCACGGCGACTGACCCGGACGAGATCTGCACACTGGCCCACTTCCGGCCCCGGAAGTGGGCCGGTGTGCAGATCTGGCCGCGCGGAGGGGCGGGTGCGGCAGGTGTTCAGCCGTGCGTCGCCACGTACCCGACGAGGCCACCGACGGTGCCGACCTCGGCGTAGGCGCCCTCGGGGATGTCCACGCCTGCCTTCGCGGCGATCGTCTCCAGGACCCGCAGGAAGTCCAGGGAGTCCAGCTCCAGGTCCTGGCGCAGTCGCGCCCCTTCGACGAGGTCCTCCGGGTCGACGTCGGGCGCCACCTGGCCGATGGCCGAGCGCACCGTCTCCCATGCGTCCTGCTCGTTCACAGTTCCTCCGGTCGCTGCAGCAGTTCGGTGATCCGGTCGAGGAAGCGGCCGCCGCGCAGGCCGTCGCTGACCCGGTGGTCGGCGGAGAGGGTCGCGGTGACGGTGGGGCGGACGCCGAGCAGCCCGTGCTCGGCCCAGGGCCGCTCCATCACCCGCCCGAACCCCACGAGGGCCACCTGGGGCGGGAAGACGACGCCGAACACGCTCTCCACCCCGAGGTCGCCGAGGTTGGTGACCGTGATCGTGGAGTCGGTCATCTCCGCGCGCTGCAGGCGGCCGCCCCGCGCTCGGGCGACGAGGTCGCGCAGGCCGGCCATCAGCTGGTCGAGGGTCAGGGTGTCGGCGTCGTGCAGCGCCGGCGCCACCAGCCCGCCCTTGCGCAGCGCGACCGCCACGCCCAGGTGGACGGCGCCACTCGGGGCGAACTCCCCGTTCTCGAAGAAGCCGTTCATGGCGGGCACGTCGCGGGCCGCGAGCGCCGTCGCCTTGAGCAGCAGGGCACTGGGCACCAGCCGCTCGGCGACCGGCCGGCCGCTGTTGGTCGCCTGCATCCAGTCCAGCGCGGTGTGCAGGTCGATCGTCGTGCTCAGGTAGTAGTGCGGGATCTCGCGCTTGGACCGGGCCATGAGCGCCCCGATGGCGCGCCGGAGCCCGGCCGTCCGGTCCTGCGCCGGTGCGATCACCGGAGAGGCCATCGGCGCGGCTGCGGTCGTCGCAGCGAGCTCAGCCGGAGCGGCCCGACGGACGTCGGCCTCGGTCACCGCGCCGTCGGGCCCGGTACCGGTCAGGCCCGCCAGCTCCAGACCCAGTTCCGCCGCCAGCCGCCGGGCGCGCGGTGACGACCGGACCCGAGCGGCCGGGGGAGGAAGGGCAGCCGGCGCCGCGGCGGTCCGCTCGACGTCGGCCCGGGTGATCGCGCCGCCCTTCCCGCTGCCCGTGACGGTGGTCAGGTCGACGCCGAGCCGGTGCGCGAGATGGCGCACCGGTGGCGCGGCGTGGGGGTGCACCGGGCGGGGCGGCCCGGTCAAGGGCGGGGGAGGGGGCGTCGGCGGGACGATCGGCTCCGGCGGCGGGACGGGGATCGGCGGCGGCACCGGTTCCGGTGGGGTGATCGGCTCCGGTGGAGGCACGGGCTCCGGCGGGGGCACCGGGATCGGGGGCTCTCCCGGGCCGGGGACCGGGGCCTCCTCGATGCGGGCGAGCAGCGTCCCGACGGGGACGTCGGTCCCGGCCTCGACGACCACCTCGGTGACGACGCCGTCGCTGAAGGACTCGACGTCCATCAGCGCCTTGTCGGTGTCGACCGTGGCCAGGATGTCGCCCCGGTGGACGGTGTCGCCGGGCTTCACCAGCCACTCGATGATCCGGCCGTGCTCCATGTCGGCCCCCAGCGAGGGCATCCGGAACTCACCCACCGGCGTGCACCGCCTCCCGCGCTGCGGCCACGATCCGGTCGACCGAGGGCAGCGCCGCCAGTTCCATGTGCCGCGCGTAGGGGATCGGCACCTCGGCGCTGCACACCCGGCCGACGGGTGCGTCCAGGTCGTAGAACAGCCGCTCGGTGATCCGCGCGCTGATCTCGGCGGACAGGCTGCCGCTGCGCCAGCCCTCGTCCACCACGACCGCCCGGTGGGTCTTCGCCACCGTCGCGGTGATCGCGTCGTCGTCCAGGGGGCGCAGCGTGCGCAGGTCGAGCACCTCCGCGTCGATGCCGTCGGCCGCCAGCCGCTCCGCGGCCTCGAGCACCGTGGGGAGGGTGCCGCCGTAGGTGATCAGCGAGACGTCGCCGCCGGGACGGCGCCCCGCGGCCGTGTCGAGGTCCACCGGCCCCGCGTCGTCGTCGAGTTCGCCCTGCGCGTTGTAGAGGGTGCCGTGCTCGAAGATCAGCACCGGGTCGGGGTCCTCCAGCGCCGTCCAGAGCATGCCGCGGGCGTCGGCGAGGGTGGCCGGCGCGACGATCCGCAGCCCGGGGATGTGCGCGTACCAGCCCTCGAGGCTGTGCGAGTGCTGCGCCGCCAGCTGCCGGCCGGCCCCGGTGGTCATGCGGATGACCAGCGGCACGTTGAACTGCCCCCCGGACATGTGCAGCAGGCTGGCGGCGTTGTTCACGATCTGGTCCAGCGCCAGCAGGCTGAAGTTGACGGTCATGATCTCGACGATCGGCCGCATGCCGCCCAGCGCCGCGCCGATGCCGGCCCCGACGAAACCCGACTCCGACAGCGGGGTGTCGCGGATGCGGTCGGGCCCGAACTCCTCCAGCAGCCCGAGGCTCACCGCGTAGCAGCCGCCGTAGTGCCCGACGTCCTCGCCCATCAGGAACACCCGGTCGTCGCGCCGCATCGCGTCGCGGATGGCCTCGCGCATGGCCTCCCGGTAGCTGGTCTTCACCGGGCCGGCCGATCGCTGTGCACGAACCGGGTGAGCTCCTCGACCGGTTCGTCGGTGCCGGCCTCGGCGAAGGCGACGGCGGCCTGCAGCTCGGCGTCGACGTCGCGCTGCATCTCCGTCCACTCCTGCTCGGGCAGCGCCAGGCTCGCCCGCAGCGTCTCGATCGGGTCCCGTTCCACCCAGCGGGCGACCTCGGCCTTCTCCCGGTACCGCTCCGGGTCGAACATCGAGTGCGCCCGGAAGCGGTAGGTGCGCAGCTCCAGGAAGTGCGGGCCGCCTCCGCCGCGGACCGCGTCGACGGCGCGCCGGGCGGTCTCGGCGACGGCGAGGACGTCCATGCCGTCGACCGGCCAGGCCGGGATCTCGTACGCCGAGGCCTTGAGCGCGATGTCGGTCTCGGACTCCACCAGACGCAGCGCGGTTCCCATCGCGTAGAGGTTGTTCTCGCAGCAGAACAGCACCGGCAGCCGCCACAGCGCCGCGAGGTTCAGGCTCTCGTGGAACTCGCCCTCGGCCACGGCGCCCTCGCCGAAGAAGCAGACGGTGACGCGGTCGCGGCCCTGCATCTTGTCGGCCAGCGCCAGGCCGACCGCCAGCGGCAGCCCGCCGGCGACGATGGCGTTGCCGCCGTAGAAGCGGGTGGCGGCGTCGAACAGGTGCATCGAGCCGCCCCGGCCCCGGCAGCAGCCCTCCTGCTTGCCGTACATCTCGGCGAGGATCGCCTCCGCCGACACCCCGCGGAGCAGGGCGTGCCCGTGCTCGCGGTAGGTGGCGACGACGGCGTCGTCCGCTGCCAGCGCGCTCGACACGCCGGTGGCCACGGCCTCCTCGCCGATGTAGACGTGCAGGAAGCCGCGGATCTTCGCGGCGCTGTACAGCTCGACGCAGGTCTCCTCGAGCCGCCGGACGCGCAGCATCTGGCGCAGCAGGTCGACCGGTTCGGTCATCGCGGTGCCTCCAGGGTGGAGAGGTCGCCCTCGGGGAGGCCGAGTTCGCGGGCGCGCAGCAGGCGGCGCAGGATCTTGCCGCTGCGGGTCTTGGGCAGGTTCTCGGCGAAGGCGATCTCCCGCGGCGCCACCGCCGGCCCGAGCCGCTTGCGGGCGAAGCCGAGGATGTCCAGCCGCAGCTCGTCGGTCGGTTCGACGCCCCGCCGGAGCTGCACGAACGCCTTCACCACCTGCCCGGCGACCGGGTCGGGGACGCCGATCGCCCCGGCCTCGGCGACGGCGTCGTGCTCCATCAGGCTGCTCTCGACCTCGAACGGCCCGATCAGGTGGCCGGCGGACTTGATGACGTCGTCGCCGCGCCCTACGAACCAGAACCAGCCGTCGGCGTCCCGCCGGGCGAGGTCCCCGGTGAGGTACCAGCCGCCGACGAAGCAGCGCCGGTAGCGCTCCTCCTCGTTCAGGTAGCCGCGGAACATCGACGGCCAGCCGGGGCGCAGCGCCAGCTCGCCCTCGAGCTCGGGATCGGTGACCAGCACCGCGGCGCCGTCCCGGACGATCGGGTCGCCGTCGTCGTCGCGGGCCACCAGCGCGGCCTCGATCCCCGGGATCGGGCGCCCCATCGAACCGGGCCGGATGTCGGCCGCGACGAAGTTGGCGATCATGATCCCGCCGGTCTCGGTCTGCCACCAGTTGTCGTGGACGGGCAGCCCCCACGCCTCCTGGCCCCACACGACCACCTCGGGGTTGAGCGGCTCGCCCACGCTGGCCACGAACCGCAGCGCCGAGAGGTCGTGCGCCCGCGCCCGCTCGGTGCCGGCGCGCATGAGCATCCGCAGCGCGGTCGGGGCGGTGTACCAGACGGTCACGTGCTGCTCGGCGAGGATCGAGTACCAGCGGTCGGCGTCCATCTCCTCCTCGTCGACGACCGCGGTCACCCCGTGCACCAGCGGCGCGATGATCCCGTAGGACATGCCGGTCACCCAGCCGGGATCGGCGGTGCACCAGTAGACGTCGCCGGGGTGCAGGTCCAGCGCGTACAGGCCGGTCGCCCAGTGCGCCACGACCGCCTCGTGCACGTGCATGGCGCCCTTGGGCGTGCCGGTCGTGCCGCTGGTGAAGTGCAGCAGCGCCAGGTCGTCGGGCCGGGTGCGGGCGATCTCGGTCTCCGGCTCCGCGGCGGCCATCAGTTCGGCGAGGTCGAGGGTGCCCGGCTCGGCCGGACCGTCGACGAGCAGGACGTGCTCGAGGGCGGGGAGCTGGTCCCGGACCGGCGCCACCTTCTTGCGGTAATACGCCCGCGTGGTGAGCAGCACCCGCCCGCCGCCGAGGTGCAGCCGCTGGCGGACCGGCTCGGGGCCGAACGCGGAGAACAGGGGGCAGAAGACGGAGCCGTACCGGAGCGTGCCCAGGACGGCCACGTAGAGATCGGGACTGCGGCCCAGCAGCGAGAACACCCGGTCACCCGGCTGCACGCCCAGGTCGCGCAGCACGCCGGCGAAGCGGGCGGACCGCCCGTCGAGCTCGGCGTAGCTGTAGGAGCGGGTGCTGCCGTCGGCCCGGACGAACCGCAGCGCCTCGCGGTCCCGCAGCGGGCCGGCGGCGTGCCGGCCCACGGCCTCGTGGGCGATGTTCAGCCCGCCCCCCGGCAGGCCGTTGAGGGCGCGGCGGGCGTCGTCCCACCGGAACTCCGCGCAGGTGGCGTCGTAGTCGGCGAGATGGGGCGGGACGGCGGCCGGTTGCTTCACGATGGTCGGCCAGCGGGTCGCGAGGCCGGCGTCGGCAGTCACCGGGTCATGGGACCGCCCGGTGGCTCCCCGGCACAGGGCCGAAGGTCGCACCGGACGACGGCCGTCGGCCCTCTCACCTGCGGAGGAAGCAGCTGAGGAGGGGCTCCGGCAGACCGCCGCCACATGACGATCTCGTTGCCGTTCCTTTGCCTCGGTAACTTTCGGGCGTCCCGTCCGGTACCCGGCGGTAGCTTCGTCTGCCGTACCCCACGGGGAGTGCGGCGCCCTGCAGGAGCACGAGGCGCCGCCTTCGGAGATCGGAACCTCCCCGTGCAGCAGGCGGAGCCGAGGCACCAGTCGCCCGGCCGACCCGACGCGTCCCGACCCGAGGGATCGCCGTGGCCGCCTGCCCCGACGGCGAGAGGACGACGTGACCGCACTGCGCGTGGAGGGCCTGTACAAGGTCTTCGGCCGGCGACCCGAGGAAGCGGTGGCCCGGCTCCGGGCCGGCGCGACCGCCGACGAGGTACGGGCGACCGGGGCGACGCCGGCGGTGATCGACGCCTCCTTCGCCGTGCAGCCCGGCGAGATCTTCGTCGTGATGGGCCTGTCGGGGTCGGGCAAGTCGACCCTGCTGCGCATGCTCAACGGCCTGCTGGAGCCGACGGCCGGGTCGGTCTTCGCCGGTGAGGAGCAGATCACCGGCCTCGACGACAAGCGCCTGCGCGAGGTGCGGCAGCGGCGGATGAGCATGGTCTTCCAGCACTTCGCCCTGCTGCCGCACCGGAGCGTGGCCGAGAACGCCGGCTACGCCCTCGAGGTGCGCGGGGTCGACCGCCGGACGCGGCTGGCCGCTGCCCGGGAGGCGCTGGCGATGGTGGGCCTCGAAGGCGAGGCCGACCGGCGCCCGGACGAGCTCTCCGGCGGGATGCAGCAGCGGGTCGGCCTGGCCCGGGCGCTGGCTTCGGAGGCGGAGATCCTGCTCATGGACGAGGCGTTCAGCGCCCTCGACCCGCTCATCCGCCGCGAGATGCAGGACCAGCTGCTCGACCTGCAGCGGCGCCTGGGCCGGACCATCGTCTTCATCACCCACGACCTCAACGAGGCGATGCGCCTGGGCGACCGCGTGGCGATCATGCGCAGCGGGCGGATCGTGCGCACCGGCACGCCGGAGGACATCCTCGCCGACCCGGGCGATGACTACGTGGCCCGCTTCCTCGCCGACGTCGACCGGTCGCGGGTGTACACCGCGGCCGACGTGATGACCGACGCGGACACCGTGGTCCACGCCGACGACTCGCCCAGCGCGGTGCTGGCTGCCCTCGGCGTGCACGGCGACACCTCGGCGCTCGTGGTCGACGACCGCGGGGGCCTGACCGGGGTCGTCACCGAGGGCGACCTGCGCGACGCGGGCCGTCCCGGCGGCGCCGGCACCATCGCCGCGCACGTACGCCCACCCGCCGCCCGCGTCGCGGCGACCGACCCGCTGGCCGACCTGCTCGGCCCGGTCGGCACCAGCGACCTGCCGGTGGTCGTCGTCGACGACGAGGGCCACCCCAGCGGGGTGGTGCACCCGGGCGCGGTGCTCGCCGCGCTGGCGGGAGCGCCCGCCGAGGAGGCCGACGGCCGTCCGGCCGGCGTCCCGGTGGACGCCGTCCCGGTGGACGCCGTCCCCGCGCCCGAGCGGATCGACGAACGCCCGGAGCTCGCCGGAGGTCCCCGTGGCTGACGGCTTCCTCCCGCGCATCCCGGTCGGCGACGGCATCGACGTCGCCTTCGACTGGCTCAAGGAGCACCTCGACCCGGTCTTCGACGCCGTCAGCACCGTCACCGAGGGGGCCGTGGAGACCCTCACCGACGGCCTGCTCGTGCTCCCGCCGATCCTCTTCGCCGTCCTGCTCGCCCTGCTGGGCGTCGTTGCCCGCTCGCTGGTGTTCGGCATCGGCTCGCTGCTCGGTCTGCTGCTGGTGCAGAGCATGGAGCTGTGGCCGCAGGCCATGCAGACCCTGGCCCTGCTGCTGGTCGCCACGCTGGTGTCGGTGGTGATCGCCGTCCCGGTGGGCATCGCGGCGGCCAAGAACGACCGGGTCAGCTCCTTCGTCCGCCCCGTCCTGGACTTCATGCAGACGATGCCGGCCTTCGTCTACCTGGTGCCGGCCGTCGTCCTCTTCGGCCTCGGCGTCGTCCCCGGCGTCGTCACCACGATCATCTTCGCGCTGCCGCCGGGCGTGCGGCTGACCGAGCTCGGCATCCGGCAGGTCGACCGGGAGACCGTGGAGGCCGGGCACGCCTTCGGCACCCCGCCCGGGCAGATCCTGCGGGGCATCGAGCTGCCACTGGCCCGGCCGACGATCATGGCCGGCATCAACCAGGTGATCATGCTGGGGCTGTCGATGGCCGTGATCGCCGGGCTCATCGGGGCCGACGGCCTCGGCAAGGTGGTCGTCACCGGCATCTCCCGGCTCGACGTCGGCCTCGGCTTCGAGGGTGGCCTCGCCGTCGTCATCCTCGCCATCTACCTCGACCGCCTGACCGCCGCCTTCGGCGAGCGCGGGACCCGCCGGCGCGGCTTGCGCGTCCCTTTCGCCGGACGTCGCCGCCGTCCGCCCACCCCGGCCGCCGGCGTCCCCGCGGACGAGGCGGTCCCGCAGCACTAGCGCTGCCCCCTGAACTGCGCGGACCCGGCGGCCACCTCTCCGGGTGTCCGCCGGTTCCTCCGCGTGCACCACGCCGGCCGGCGACACCGCGGGCCGGCACGCGATCCGAGAGGAGCACCACGTGAGCGCGCACCGTCTGCGCACGAGCACCCGACTGGCGGCCGGCCTGGCCGCCGTCGCCCTGACCACCACCGCCTGCGGTGGGGACGACACCGACGACACGACCGCCGCCGCCGGCGGGAACGGCGAGAACTGCAACTCGGTCACCCTCGGGTTCATCCCGTCCTGGACCGACGGGCTGAGCATGGCCTACCTCTGGCAGGACGTGCTCGAGGACCGCGGCTACGAGGTCGAGTTCGAGGAGATCAACGACGCCGCCCCGCTGTACGCGGGCCTCGCCGGTGGGGACGTCGACGTCTACCCGTCGGCCTGGTCGGAGGTCACCCACGCCGACTACATGGCCGAGTACGGCGACGACATCGAGGATCTCGGCGCCTGGTACGAGGGCGCGAAGCTGACCTTCGCCGTCCCCGAGTACACCGACATCGACTCGATCGCCGACCTGGCCGGCAACGCCGACATGTTCGACGGCCGGATCGTGGGCATCGAGCCGGGTGCGGGCCTCACCCGCACGACCAAGGAATCGGTGATGCCGACCTACGGGCTCACCGACGACTACACGCTCGTGGAGTCCTCGACCACGGCCATGCTCGCCGAGCTGCAGGCCGCCGTGGACGCGCAGGAGGACATCGTCGTCACCCTGTGGCGGCCGTTCTGGGCCAACAGCGAGTTCCCGGTCAAGGACCTCGAGGACCCGGAGGGCGCGCTCGGCGACAGCGAGGGCCTGCACAACCTGGCCCGCACCGGCTTCTCGGACGAGTGCGCCGAGGTGGCCGACCTGATGTCGAGCTTCGAGCTCACCGACGAGCAGTACGGCTCGCTGGAGAACCTGGTCGTCAACGAGTACGGCGAGGGCCAGTACCCCGACGCCGTCGACGCGTGGTTCGAGGAGAACCCCGAGGTCGCCGCCGCGCTGAAGGGCTGACCTTCCGGGCTCACCTGACGGGGTCCTGGCTCACGATCGACCGTGAGCCAGGACCCCTGATGACCAGGTGACCTGATCATCAGGGGAGGGGCGGTCAGTCCAGCGTCTCGGCCAGCAGCCGGGCCAGCCGGGTGCGCCGCGGGCGGACGTCGACCTCCCGCACGGCCCGGGCCAGCGCCGCGCCGGACGCGTGCACGATCGACAGGTGCCGCTGGGCGCGGGTCAGCGCCGTGTAGACCAGCGGCCGCGACAGCATCCCCCCGGCCTCCGGCGGCAGGACGACGACGACGCCCGGCCACTCCGAGCCCTGCGCGCGGTGCACGGTGATCGCCCAGCCGTGCCGCAGATCGCCCAGCGCCTGCCCGGTCACGGTGACCGGCCCCGAGCTGAAGTCGACGTTCAGCGAGCCCTCGCCGGTGCCGGTGACGACGCCGACCTCGCCGTTGGCGAACCCGGTGGGCTCCAGGTCGAGGTGGTTGGCGGTGGCGACGACGCGGTCGCCCGGGTCGAAGCCCCACACGGTGCCCTGACCCGGGTTGAGCTTCTCCTTCAGCGCCTTGTTCAGCTCGATCGTGCCGGCCGGCCCGCGGTGCACCGGGGTCACGACCTGCACGGCGCCCGGCTCGATGCCCAGCGCCCGCGGGATCGAGTCGGTGACCAGTTGGACCACCCGCCGCGCGGCCTCGGCCGACCCGGTGGCCGGTACGACGACGACCTCCCGGTCGGGGGAGTCGACCGGGGGCAGCTCCCCGCCGCGGACCGCCGTCGCCAGGCGGGCGATCGCGCCACCCTCGGCCTGGCGGTACAGCGTCGTGAGCTCGGTGACCGGGACCGCACCGGAGTCGATGAGGTCGCCGAGCACGTGCCCCGGACCGATCGAGGGCAGCTGGGCCGGGTCGCCGACCAGCAGCAGGTGCGTGCCGTCGGGGCAGGCCTCCAGCAGCGCCGCGGTCAGCTCCACGTCGAGCATCGAGGCCTCGTCCACCACGACGACGTCGGCGTCGAGCGGCCACTCCTCGTTGCGGGCGAACCCACCGGTCATGCCCTGCGCGCCGAGCAGGCGGTGCACCGTGACCGCGGGGCGGTCGGTGAGCTCCTCCAGCCGCTTGGCGGCCCGGCCGGTCGGGGCGGCCAGCGCGACGTCGGTGCCCTTGGCCCGCAGCAGCTTCACGATCGCCGCGACCGTGCGGCTCTTGCCGGTGCCGGGCCCGCCGGTCAGCAGGCTCACCCCGGCGCCGAGCACCTGGGCGACGGCCTGCTTCTGCGCGTCGTCGAGCCCCTTCGCCACCGAGCGCACCGACGCCGGGTCGGCGATGCGCTCCGCCGTGGCGGCCAGCCGGACGACGGCCTCGGCGACCAGCTCCTCGGCCATGCCGTAGCGCGCCAGCGAGAGGGTCCGCAGCGCGGGGTCGGGGTCGGTGTCGGGATCCTCCGGCTCCGGCGGTTCGTGCTCGAGCACCTCGCCGGAGTCGACGGCGGCCACGATCGCGGCCACCGGGTCGGCGATGCCCTCGGCCTGCAGCGCCGCGACGACCAGGTCGGCGGGCAGCACGGTGTGCCCGTCGCGGGTCGCCGTCCGCAGGGTCTGCGCGACGATCGCCCGGCCGCGGCGGGTGTCCTGCCGGTCGGCGCCGGGGAGGACGGCGATGGCGAGCCGGTCGGCGTCGGTGAGGGTGACGCCGGTCAGTCCGAGCAGCGCCCACGGGTCGTCGCGCAGCCGCCGCGGGGCGTCCGGGCCCAGCGCGTCGGTGACGCCGGCCGCCAGCTTCGCGGCCAGCCCGGCGCCGACGAGCAGTTCGACGACCTCGTAGGTGGGCGCGGCGGCCAGGAAGCTGGAGAAGAGCCGCTCGGCGCGCTGCCGGCCCACCCGCGGCAGCTTCATCAGCCGGTCGGCCGTCACGTCGTCGGGCGCGGTGATGCCGGCGGAGGGCAGGTCGGCCGCCGTCCGCTTGCCCAGGCCGGGCCACAGGCCTGCGGCGCAGAAGGCGGCGAACACCGGGTCGCCGCCCAGGGCCGGGGCGGCAGAACTCATCGCTCCGACCGGCGTTCCGGGTAGCTGAACGGCGGGGCCGACACGTCCTCCAGGGCGGTGCGGATCGCGGCCGGCAGCCGCACCCCGTCGGCGTCGAGGGAGGCCTGCAGCTGCTGCGCGGTGCGGGCGCCGACGATCGGGGCGACCACCCCGGGACGGTCGCGCACCCAGGCCAGCGCCACGGCCAGCGGACTGGTGCCCAGCCCCTCGGCCGCGGTGATCACGGCCTCGACGATGCGGTCGGACTTCGAGGAGCGCAGCCCGTCGATGAAGCCCTGCCACTGCTGTGACGCGCCCCGCGACTCGGACGGGGTCGAGTGCCGGTACTTGCCGGTGAGGATGCCGCGCCCCAGCGGCGACCAGGCCAGCACGCCCAGCCCCAGGGCCTCGGCCGCGGGGACGACCTCGCGCTCCACGCCGCGCTGCAGCAGCGAGTACTCGACCTGCGTGCTCACCAGCGGCGTCCGGCCGGGCCAGGCGCGCTGCCAGGTGGCGGCCTGGGCGGTCTGCCAGCCGGCGAAGTTGCTGATGCCGACGTACCGGGCGCGACCGGAGGAGACGGCGAGGTCGCAGGCGGCGAGGGTCTCCTCGAGGGGCGTGGCGTCGTCCCACGCGTGCAGCTGCCACAGGTCGACGTAGTCCAGGCCCAGCCGCTCCAGGGAGGCGTCGAGGGCGGCCATCAGGTGGCCGCGGGACGCGCCGCGGCCCATGGGGCCGGGCCCGGTCCGGCCGACGGCCTTGGTGGCGACGAGCACGTCGGCGCGGGGGACGACGTCGGTGAGCAGGTGCCCGAGGGTGCGCTCGCTCTCACCGTCGCAGTAGACGTCGGCGGTGTCGACCAGGGTGCCGCCCGCGTCGACGAAGGCCGTGAGCTGCATCGCGGCCTCGTCCTCGTCGGTGTCCCGGCCCCAGGTCATCGTGCCCAGCGCCAGCCGGCTGACGACCAGACCGCTGCGCCCCAGCGCCCGTTGTTCCACGACCGGCCAACCTACCGGCGCGAGCTGGCCCGCACCGGGCAGCACCCGAACCTCCGGGGCGGCGCGGCGGGTCGCGGTCGCCCGACGCCTAAGGTGACCCTCCGTGCCTCGCCGACCCACCCCGCATCCCGTCCGGCCCGCGACGGGGGGCCGGTGATGGGCTGGTTCGAGGCCGTCGTCCTCGGCGTGGTGCAGGGCCTGACCGAGTTCCTGCCGATCTCCTCCAGCGCGCACCTGCGGGTGGTCGGCAGCGTCTTCGGCTGGGAGGACCCCGGCGCGGCGTTCACCGCGATCACCCAGATCGGCACCGAGGCCGCCGTCCTGCTCTACTTCCGCCGCGAGATCGGCCGGATCATCGTCGCCTGGCTGGGGTCGCTGGCCGGCCGACGCAAAGGCGACCCCGACGCCCGCATGGGCTGGCTGATCATCGTGGGCAGCATCCCGATCGTCGCCCTCGGCCTGCTGTTCCAGGACGACATCGAGACGACGCTGCGCGACCTGCGGATCGTCGCCGCGGCGCTGGTCCTCTTCTCGCTGATCCTGTTCTGGGCCGACCGCGTGGGCGCCAAGAAGCGCGAACTGCACCAGCTGACCGTCGGGCACGGCATTGCCTTCGGCTTCGCCCAGGCGATGGCGCTGATCCCCGGCGTGTCCCGGTCCGGCGGCACGATCACGATGGGGTTGTTCCTCGGCTACTCACGGGCGGCCGCGGCCCGCTACTCGTTCCTGCTCGCCGTCCCCGCCGTCCTGGGGTCCGGGTTCTTCCAGGCCTACGAGGCGCTGACCGGCGACGTCGAGGGCCGGGGGGTGTCCTGGGGCCCGACGATCCTCGCCACGGTCATCGCCTTCGGCGTGGGGCTGACGGTCATCGCCTGGCTGCTGCGCTACCTCGACCGGGGCAGCTTCACGCCGTTCGTCGTCTACCGCGTCGTCGTCGGGTCGTTGATCATCGCCCTGGTGACGGCGGGGGTCCTCGCACCCACCTGAGCCGGTCCTTCCAGCTCGGACGCTTAGGCTCGCGGTCGTGCCCACCGTCATCCTGCTGCGCCACGGCCGCACGACGGCGAACGCCGGCGGGATCCTCGCCGGCTGGACGCCGGGCGTGCAGCTCGACGAGGCCGGCACGGCCCAGGTGAGCGCCGTCGGCGAGCGGCTGGCGAAGATCCCGCTGGCCGCCATCGTGAGCAGCCCGCTCGAGCGGTGCCGGCAGACCGCCGAGGCGGTGGCCGCCGGCCGGGGGCTCGAGGTCCGCGACGACGACCGGCTCGGCGAGGCCCGCTACGGCGACTGGACCGGCCGGGCGATCAAGGAGCTGGTCAAGGAGCCCCTCTGGAAGGTCGTCCAGCAGCACCCGTCGGCGGCGGTCTTCCCCGGCCCGGAGGGGGAGGGGCTGGCCGACACCCAGGCCCGCGCGGTCGCCGCCGTCCGTTCCTGGAACGCCTCCCTGGCCCCGGACGCCGTTTGGCTGGCCTGCAGCCACGGCGACGTCATCAAGGCGATCCTGGCCGACGCGCTGGGCCTGCACCTCGACCAGTTCCAGCGGATCGTCGTCGACCCCGCGTCGATCTCGGTCGTCACGTACACCGAGACCCGGCCGTTCGTGCTCCGGGTGAACGACACCGGCGGCGACGTCTCGGCCCTGGTCCCGCCGCCGCGCAAGCGCCGCCGCCGCACGGCGTCCTCCGACGCCGTGGTGGGCGGCGGAGCGGGCGCCACGGTCTGACCTGCGCGCTGACCTCGGTGTCGTCGCGGCACGGTGTCGGCGCGCCCGCGTAACCTGACCTCGTGCCCCGTCAGGTCCATCTCTTCGACCGCCCGACCCGGTTCGTCGCCGGCACCGTGGGTCAGCCCGGGGACCGCACGTTCTACCTGCAGGCGTCGGACGACACCGGCCGCACGGTGAGCGTCGCCCTCGAGAAGACCCAGGTGCAGATCCTGGCCGACCGCATGAACGAGCTCCTCGACGAGGTGGCCGGTCGTGCGAACACCGTGATCCCACCCGATGCCGACGTCGACGACCTCGAGCCGCTCACCGCCCCCGTCGACGAGGAGTTCCGCGTCGCCGCCATGGGGTTGGCCTGGGACGGCACCGCCGAGGCGGTCGTCGTCGAGGCCGTGGCCGCCTCCGACGAGCCGATCGAGGAGGAGGTCATCCTCTCCGACAGCGACGAGGGCCCCGACGCGCTGCGGGTGACCATCACGCCGATGGCCGCCCGCGCCTTCGTCGCCCGCGCCCGGCGCGTGGTCGCCGCCGGCCGGCCCTCGTGCCCGCTCTGCTCGCTGCCGCTGGACCCCACGGGGCACGTCTGCCCACGGCAGAACGGCTACCGCCGCTGAGCGGCCGGCCATGAGCGAGCACCCCGCGGAGCCGGTCGCCGGTCCGGAGCTGCGCCCGCCGCTGGACGACGCCGAGGCCGCGCTGCTGCTGAGCGAGGGCGAGATCGACCTCGAGGGCCGGCTGCTCGACGCGTCGAACGTGACGCTGGTCGGCGCCATCCGCACCGACACGCTGGCCGCCGAGTGCGTCTACAAGCCGGTCGCGGGGGAGCGGCCGCTGTGGGACTTCCCCGACGGCACCCTGGCCGGCCGCGAGATCTCGGCCTACCTCGTCTCCGAGACGACCGGCTGGGGCGTCGTGCCGCCCACCGTGCTGCGTGACGGCCCGTTCGGGCCGGGCATGGTCCAGCTGTGGGTCGACGGCGACGAGCACGTCGACCTCGCCGCGTTCGTGCGCCGCGACCACGCCGGGCTGCGCCGCATGGCGATCTTCGACGCGGTCGTGAACAACGCCGACCGGAAGGGCGGCCACATCATCCCGACCTCCGACGGGCACGTGTACGGCGTCGACCACGGCATCTGCTTCTCCGTCGACCCGAAGCTGCGCACCCTGCTGTGGCGCTGGGCCGGCACGCCGCTGCCCGACGAGGCGGTCGCGGTGCTCGAGCGGCTCGCCGACGAGCTGCGGGGCGACCTCGGCGAGCAGCTGCACGAGCACCTGACCCGCACCGAGGTGCGCTGCACGCAGCGCCGGGTGGCCGAGCTGCTGCGCACCGGCCGGCACCCCGAACCCAGCGGGGAGTGGCCGGCCCTGCCCTGGCCGCCGTTCTGAGTGCGGCCCCCGCACGGCGAGATCGGCGATCTCGCACGCTTTCGGGGTCCAAGGCGCGCGAGATCGCCGATCTCGCGCGTCGTCCGGCGGGGCGGCATCCGAACAACCAGCTCAGGACGCCGGAAGTGTCGGTGGCGCCCGCCAGGATGCTGGCATGCCGCATCGAAGCCGTCTGTCGATCCTCCTCCTGGACCTGCCGCCCGAGCACCACTCCACGGGTGCAGCCTTCTGGGCCGGTGCCACCGGGCGCTCGGTCGATCCTGATCCCACCGACGCCGACTGGGCCTCGCTGGGCTCGTTCGCCGACGGATGGCACGTCGAGATCCAGCGGACGGGGGAGGGGACGCCGCCGCGCTGGCACGTCGACATCGAGACCGACGACATTCCGGCCGAGGTGGCGCGGCTGGAGGCGCTCGGCGCGACCCGCCACCGCGACATGGGCAGGTTCTGGCAGATGCTCGACCCGACGGGGCTGGTCTTCTGCGTTGTCGGCATCCAGACCGGCGAGGAGTTCGAGCGCCACTCCGTGAGCTGGCCGTGAGCCCGAAGGGGCGCCGCCCTCGCCGGCCGGGCCGGTCGCGTGGCCACCGGTGCGAGGGGCGCCTGGCCATAGCATCCGTGCGCGTGCTCGACGGTTCGCAGCCGCTCCGCCTCGTCATGCGCTACGCCGACGGTGGGTGGGCCTTCCTGTGCAACACGACCGCGCACATCGACGACCTGGTGAGCGTGCACGCGCACCACCTGTTCGACGAGTTCCCCCGCGATCTCGCCGCGCTCGGTCCGCTCCCGCCGGGCCACCTCGCGGTGCGTGATCAGCCCGGAAGCCCGTGGCGTATCGAGCCGTACGTCGAGGAGTGAGGGCCTCGCCGCCCCTCACCTCGCCCGGATCGGGCGCGCTTCCTCAACGGCGTGGCTCATGCCCGGGTTGCCGGCACGGCGTGCTCCCTCGACCACGCCGTCGATGTCGGCAGCGGGCCGGTTCTGGCTCAGCTTGGCCTTCGCCTCGATCCGGGTGATCAGCAGCTCCACCCCGACGATGGCGCGCAGCTGTCCCGCGACGAACGCCGGCGGTGCGTCGTCGACCGCCCACGGCTGCGGCCGGCGGGCCTCGTGCTTCGCGGTCAGCCGGCGGACCAGGTCCTCCAGCCAGACGACGTCGTCGTGCACGACCAGGTCGCCGTAGACGTGGGCCGTCACGTAGTTCCAGGTCGGGACGACGCGGCCGTGCTCGCGCTTCGAGGCGTACCACTGGGGCGTGATGTAGGCGTCGGGCCCGCGCAGGATGACCAGCGCCTCGCCGATCGGCGCGTGCCGCCAGTGCTGGTTGGTGCGCGCGACGTGGCCGAGCAGGGCCCCGTGCGGCCCGCGGTCCGGGTCGTGCACGAACGGCAGCATCGTGGCGAGCAGACCCTGCGCCGTGGCCGTGACGAGATCCCCGGCGCCGTGCTCGCGCAGCAGGTCCAGGACCGCGGCGTCGGACATCGCGAAGTGCTCCGGCACGTACACGCCCCCGAGGCTAGTGGCGCTGAACCTTTACTCGATCCGCACGCGGTCGATCATCGCCGCGGCCTGCAGCGGGTCGCCGTCGACGGTGAGCACCTCGACCGGGAGGCGCCGCCAGGCGGCCAGCAGCAGGTCACCGGCGTTCCCGGTCAGCACGGCGATCGGGAAGGGCCGCGTGCCGGGGAAGAGCGTCCGCTCGGCATCGGCGTCGAGGGCGTGGAAGACGACAGGGTGCGCGTCGGCGGGCGGCCCGTCGGGGAACGCGCCCGGCACCATCACCTCCAGCCACTCGTCCAGCCCGTCCAGACCGACGTCGGGCGGGATCGGACGGAGCTCCCCGAGCACCTCCTCGACGTCGGCGGTGTGCACGGTCGCCTCCTGGGCCTGGCGGCGCAGCACGAACCCGACGTCCTTCCGTGGCGCCCAGGTCCACACCGGCTCGTCCGCACCGGCCCCGGCGAGCGCCGCCTCGAGTTCGGCGCTCTGTGCCAGCCCGTAGGCCAGCAGCTCGTCGTCGGCGGGCCGGCCGGGCTCGGGGTAGGCCGAGGGGTCCTGCGCCCGCGTGCGCACGACCCACGCCCAGAAGTGCTGCACCTCGGCCAGGTGCCACACCAGGTCGGCGAGCCTCCAGGCGGGGCAGCCGGGGACCCGCGCCGTCCAGCCGTGCGCCAGCACGGCCTGCGCCGCGGCGTCGGCGAACCGTGCGTCGGCCCGCCGTAGCGCGTCCAGGTAGTCGGCCTGCTCCATCGCTCCTCCTTGGCCCGGTCGCCCGATGGCCGTCGGTGCTCCGCTCTAGGCTCGTGGCGTGCTCGCCTGGCCTGCCCCGCTGCTGCCGACCCTGCCCGGGACCGGCCCCGTGCTCAAGCTCCACGACACCGCGCGCGGTGAGGTGGTGCCCACGAGCCCCGACCGGACGGCCCGGATGTACGTCTGCGGCATCACCCCGTACGACGCCACCCATCTCGGCCACGCCGCCACCTACCTGGCCTTCGACCTGATCAACCGCATGTGGCGCGACGCCGGCCACGCCGTCCACTACGTCCAGAACGTCACCGACATCGACGACCCGCTGCTCGAGCGAGCCGAGCGCGACCACGAGGACTGGATCGTCCTGGGCATGCGCGAGACCGCGCTGTTCCGCGAGGACATGACGGCGCTGCGCGTGCTCCCGCCCGAGGACTACATCGGTGCGGTCGAGTCGATCCCGGCGATCGTGGCGCGGATCGAGACCCTGCTCGACGAGGGGCTGGCCTACGTCCTCGACGACGGCACCGGCGACGTCTACCACGACGTGTCGCAGGCGCCGGGCTTCGGCAGCGAGTCCCGCTACGACGAGACGACGATGCTGCGCTTCTTCGCCGAGCGCGGGGGAGACCCCGACCGGGCGGGCAAGCGCCAGCCCCTCGACCCGCTGCTCTGGCGCGGGGAGCGGCCCGGCGAGCCGTCGTGGCCGGGGCCCCGGGGCACCGCCGGCCGCCCCGGCTGGCACATCGAGTGCGCCACGATCGCCCTGGACACCATCGGGATGGGCTTCGACGTCCAGGGCGGGGGCAGCGACCTGGTCTTCCCGCACCACGAGTACTCCGCCGTCCACGCCGAGGCGCTCACCGCCGCGGCGACGGGGGAGAAGGGGCCCTTCGCCCGGGCCTACGTGCACGCGGCGATGATCGGGCTCGACGGCGAGAAGATGAGCAAGAGCAAGGGCAACCTGGTCTTCGTCTCCCGGCTGCGCGGCGACCGCGTCGACCCGATGGCCATCCGCCTGGCGCTGCTCTCCGGGCACTACCGCACCGACCGCTTCTGGACCAGCGACCTGCTGACCACCGCGCAGGAGCGCCTGGCCACCTGGCGCGAGGCGGTCTCGCGCGACGCCGGCGCGCCCGCCGCCCCGCTGCTGCGGGGCCTGCGCGAGCGGTTGGCCGACGACCTCGACACTCCCGGCGCGATCGCCCTCGTCGACGCCTGGGCCCACGCCACCCTGCACGGTGCCGGCGACCTCGGTGCCGACGACCTCGGTGCCGACGAGCTCGAGGACGAGGCGCCACGGATCGTGCAGGACGCCGTCGACGCCCTGCTCGGCGTGGCGCTGGACCCGTGCGCCCTGAAGGGCAGCTGATGGGCGGGTTCCGGCTGACCGACCGGGCGGCGCGCGAGCGCGAGGAGGACCAGCTCGCTCCGGCGGCCACGCGCTCGGCCGCGACGCGCGGCCGCGCCCACCCGGAGCCGGAGGACGCGCTGCGCACCGCGTTCGAGCGGGACCGCGACCGCATCCTGCACGCCAAGGCGTTCCGCCGGCTCAAGCACAAGACGCAGGTCTTCCTCAACCCCGACGGCGACCACTTCGTCACACGCCTGACCCACACGCTGCAGGTGACGCAGGTGGCGCGGTCCCTCGCCCGTGCGCTCGGGCTCAACGAGACCCTCGCCGAGGCTATCGCCCTGGCCCACGACGTCGGCCACTCGCCGTTCGGCCACCTCGGCGAGGACGCGCTGGAGCCCTACGTCGCCGGCGGCTGGCACCACGCCGCCCAGGGCGTGCGCATCGTCGAGGTGCTCGAGCAGCTCAACCTCACCTGGGAGGTGCGCGACGGCGTCCGCGCCCACAGCTGGAAGATCGACCCGCCGCCGGCGACGCGCGAGGCCGAGTGCGTGCGCTACGCCGACCGCATCGGGTACCTCTCGCACGACGCGCTGGACGCCATCCGGGCCGGCGTGCTGCGCCCGGAGGAGCTGCCGGCCCGCGCCCGGGCCGTGTTCGGCGAGCCCGGGTCGGAGATGGTCGGGGCGATGATCGAGGCCGTCGTCCGCGGGTCGCTCTCGGAGGAGAACACCGCCGGTTCCGTCGTCATGGCACCCGAGCCCCTCGCGGCGATGCACGAGCTCCGGACCTTCATGTTCGACCGCGTCTACATGTCCGACACGGCCGCCGGGCAGAAGCACGTGGCGATCGACGTCATCCGCCGGCTGGTCGACCACCACCTGGCCCACCCCGAGCTGATCCCGGCGTCCTACCGCGACACGGAGGCCGACCGCGTCACCCAGGTGGTCGACTACGTGTCGGGGATGACCGACCGCTTCGCGCTGAACATGCACGACCGGCTCTTCGACGCCGACGCGAGCGCGCAGATGACGCCGTTGTTGCGCTGAGCTGTTTCCGTCGCCGACCGTCGACCTGCTGTCGTCTCACCGACCGCGACGCGACAACAGCCCGACACTCGCCGCCTCATCGCCCCTGAGAGCGCGCCCTCCCGGGCACTCCATTGCCCCAGCATCGCCGAGTGCGGAGTTGGTGCCGCCGACACGCACCGACACGCCGGAGTGGTCGACCACAACTCGACACTCGCCCCGTGGCCCCCTCCCGGGCACCGCGCCCAGCCTGCGAGCGGGTCCCTCCTCAGCCGCCGGTCGAGCCCCGGCGGCGGAGGTAGCGCTCGAACTCGCGGGCGATCTGGTCGCCGTTGGCCTGCGACAGGTCGACCTCGGTGGCCCGCTCCTCCAGGGAGCGCACGTACTCGACGACCTCGGCGTCCTCGTTGGCCATCTCGTCGACGGTCTTCACCCAGTCCTCGGCCTGCTGCGGGAGGGCCCCCAGCGGCACGGTCAGCTCCAGCACCTCCTCGACCCGCTGCAGCAGCGCGACCGTGGCGCGCGGCGAGGGCGGCTGCGACACGTAGTGCGGGACGGCGGCCCAGAAGCTGATCGCCGGCAGGCCGGCCTGGACGCAGGCGTCCTGGAAGACGCCGAGGATGCCGGTCGGCCCCTCGTAGCGCGAGGTCTCCAGCCCGTAGGTGCGCGCGGACTCCGCGTCGTAGGCCGAACCGGTGACGGGCGTGGGGCGGGTGTGCGGCGTGTCGGCCAGCAGGGCGCCGAGGGCGACGACGATCTGGACGTCGAGCTCCTGCAGGATCTCGATGAGCTCGGCGCAGAACCCGCGCCACCGCATGTTGGGCTCGATGCCCCGGATGATGACGACGTCGCGGTCGCTGCCCGGTGGCCGGGCGACCGAGATGCGGGTCGTCGGCCACTCGACACGCCGGCTCACGCCCCCGATCAGCGACACGGTCGGCCGGTTGACCTGGAAGTCGTAGTAGTCCTCGGGGTCCAGCGCGGCCAGCGGCTCGGCGTCCCAGATCAGCTCCAGGTGCTCGACGGCCCCGGTCGCGGCGTCCCCGGCGTCGTTCCAGCCCTCGAACGCGACCACCACCATCGGGTCGGTCAGCTCGGGCAGGTCCGCGGAGGTGGACTTGGGGTCGATCACCTTTGCGAGCCTACGTCGATCCGGGCCCCGTGCCGCGCCGTGCTGACCCTTCCGTGTGGGCCGTCGTCCCCCGTGGCGCGAACCGGACGGCGGGAACGCGCGTCTACTCTTGTCCGGTGTCTGCCACCCCGCGTCCGGACGCCACGGCAGAGCTGACCGCACTGCTGAGCGAGCGCATCCTCGTCCTCGACGGCGCGATGGGGACCGCCATCCAGCGGGACCGTCCCGACGAGGCGGGCTACCGCGGGGAGCGGTTCGCCGACTGGCCCACCGACGTGCAGGGCAACAACGACCTGCTCAGCATCACCGCACCCGAGATCATCGCCGGCATCCACCGCGAGTACCTCGACGCCGGCGCGGACCTCATCTCGACGAACACCTTCAACGCCAATGCCATCTCGCTCAGCGACTACGGCATGCAGGAGCTGGCCTACGAGCTCAACGTGGCCTCGGCGCGGCTGGCCCGCGAGGCCTGCGACGCCCGGGCGACCCCCGACCGGCCGCGGTACGTCGTCGGCGCGCTCGGCCCGACCAGCCGCACGGCCTCGATCTCGCCCGACGTGAACGACCCGGGCGCCCGCAACGTCACCTTCGACGAGCTCGTCACGGCCTACCTGGAGCAGGCCCACGGACTGGTCGACGGCGGTGCCGACGTCCTGCTGATCGAGACCGTCTTCGACACGCTCAACGCCAAGGCGGCGATCTTCGCGCTGGAGACGCTGTTCGAGGAGCGCGGGCGCCGCTGGCCGGTGATGATCTCCGGCACCATCACCGACGCCTCCGGGCGCACCCTCTCCGGCCAGGTCACCGAGGCCTTCTGGCACTCCGTCCGGCATGCCCGGCCGTTGCTCGTCGGGCTCAACTGCGCGCTGGGCGCCGCGGAGATGCGCCCCTACATCGCCGAGATCTCCCGGATCGCCGACACGTTCGTCTCCTGCTACCCGAACGCCGGGCTGCCCAACGCGTTCGGCGAGTACGACGAGACGCCGGCCGAGACCGCGGCGGTCCTCGAGGAGTTCGCCGGCGCCGGCTTCGTCAACCTGGTCGGCGGCTGCTGCGGCACCACGCCCGCGCACATCGCAGCGATCGCCGCGGCCGTCGAGGGCCGGGCGCCGCGGAGGCCGTCGGTCCTCGCCCCCGCACTGCGGCTGTCGGGCCTCGAGCCGCTGACGGTCACCGACGACAGCCTGTTCGTCAACGTCGGCGAGCGCACGAACATCACCGGGTCGGCCCGCTTCCGCAACCTGATCAAGGCCGGCGACTACCCGGCCGCCCTCACCGTCGCCCGGCAGCAGGTCGAGGCCGGCGCTCAGGTCATCGACATCAACATGGACGAGGGGATGATCGACGGCGTCGAGGCGATGGACCGCTTCACGAAGCTCGTCGCCGCCGAGCCCGACATCTGCCGCGTCCCCACGATGATCGACTCCTCCAAGTGGGAGGTCATCGAGGCCGGCCTCAAGTGCGTCCAGGGCAAGGCGATCGTCAACTCGATCTCCCTCAAGGAGGGCGAGGAGAAGTTCGTCCGCGAGGCGCGGCTGTGCCGCAAGTACGGCGCCGCGGTCGTCGTCATGGCCTTCGACGAGGACGGCCAGGCCGACAACCTGGAACGCCGCACCCAGATCTGCCGGCGGGCCTACGACATCCTCACCACCGACGTCGGGTTCCCGGCCGAGGACATCATCTTCGACCCGAACGTCTTCGCCGTCGCCACGGGCATCGAGGAGCACGCCAACTACGGGCTGGACTTCATCGAGGCCACCCGCTGGATCAAGCAGAACCTGCCGGGCGCGCTCGTCTCGGGCGGTGTCTCGAACGTCTCCTTCTCGTTCCGCGGCAACAACCCGGTGCGCGAGGCCATCCACGCGGTGTTCCTCTTCCACGCCATCGCGGCCGGCATGGACATGGGCATCGTCAACGCGGGGGCGCTCGAGGTCTACGACGAGGTCCCGGACCTGCTGCGCGACCGCATCGAGGACGTGATCCTCAACCGCCGTCCCGACAGCACCGAGCGGCTCCTCGAGATCGCCGCTGACTTCGCCGGCGACGGCTCGGTGAAGGAGATCGCCTCCGAGGAGTGGCGGTCGCTGCCGGTGGGGGAGCGGATCACCCACGCGCTGGTGAAGGGCATCGACGAGTTCGCCGAGAGCGACACCGAGGAGTTGCGCGCCGAGATCAGCGCCCGCGGCGGCCGGCCCATCGAGGTCATCGAGGGCCCGCTGATGGCCGGCATGAACGTCGTCGGCGACCTGTTCGGCGCCGGGAAGATGTTCCTGCCGCAGGTGGTGAAGTCCGCCCGCGTCATGAAGAAGGCCGTCGCCTACCTGATCCCGTTCATCGAGGCGGAGAAGCGCCCCGGCGACGCCGAGCGCGCCATCGGCAAGGTCGTCATGGCCACCGTCAAGGGCGACGTCCACGACATCGGGAAGAACATCGTCGGCGTCGTCCTGCAGTGCAACAACTACGAGGTCGTCGACCTCGGCGTGATGGTGCCCGCCCAGCGCATCCTGGACGCCGCCAAGGAGGAGGGCGCCGACATCATCGGGCTCTCCGGCCTCATCACGCCGTCCCTGGACGAGATGGTGAACCTCGCGTCGGAGATGGAACGCCAGGGCTTCGACATCCCGCTGCTCATCGGCGGGGCCACCACCTCGCGGGCGCACACCGCGGTGAAGGTCGCGCAGAAGTACCACGGCCCGGTGATCTGGGTGAAGGACGCCTCCCGGTCGGTGCCGGTGGTCGCGGCCCTGCTGTCCGACGAGCAACGCCCGAAGCTGCTGGCCGAGACCGACGCCGAGTACGAGACGCTGCGGGAGCGGCACGCCGCCCGCCAGGACACGCGCACGATGCTCCCGCTCGCCGCCGCGCGCGCCGCCGCACCGGAGATCGAGTGGAGCAGCTACCACCCGCCCCGGCCGAGGATGCTGCTGCAGCAGGCGATGGACGTGTGCGCGGGGCCCTCGTGCGACCACCTGCACCACGTGGCGACGCAGTTCGTCCGCAGCTTCCCCGACTACCCGCTGGAGGAGCTGCGGCACTACATCGACTGGCAGCCGTTCTTCACCACCTGGGAGATGCGCGGCCGGTTCCCCGACATCCTGCACAACCCGGCGTCCGGTGAGGCCGCCCGCCGGCTGTACGAGGACGCGCAGCAGATGCTCGACCAGATCATCGCGGGCCGGTGGCTGCGGGCCAGCGGTGTGTTCGGCCTGTTCCCGGCCAACCAGGTGCCCGGCGACGACATCGAGGTCTACACCGACGAGTCCCGCCGCACCGTGCTCACGACCCTGCACCAGCTGCGGCAGCAGACCGAGGGCCGCGACGGCTCGGCCCGCAAGTCCCTCGCCGACTTCGTCGCGCCCAAGGAGACCGGCCTCCGCGACTACGTGGGCGCCTTCGCCGTCACGGCGGGCCTGGGTGCGGGGGAGCGGGTCGCCGCGTTCAGGAAGGCCAACGACGACTACAGCGCGATCCTGCTCGAGTCGCTGGCCGACCGGCTGGCCGAGGCGTTCGCCGAACGCCTGCACGAGCGCGTGCGCAAGGAGTTCTGGGCCTACGCGCCCGACGAGCACCTCGACAACGACGCGCTGATCGCCGAGAAGTACCACGGCATCCGGCCCGCACCGGGCTACCCCGCCTGCCCCGAGCACACCGAGAAGCGGACCATCTGGGAGCTGCTCGACGTCGAGGCCCGCACCGGGATCGAGCTCACCGAGAGCATGGCCATGTGGCCGGGCGCGGCGGTCAGCGGGTTGTACTTCTCGCACCCCCAGGCGCGCTACTTCGTGCTGGGGCGGCTCGGGCGCGACCAGGTCGAGGACTACGCCCGCCGCAAGGGCTGGACGGTCGACGAGGCCGAGAGGTGGCTCTCGCCCAACCTCGGCTACCGCACCGAGGACGAGTGACCTCGTCCACATCTGGCAGAGGATCACAGTTCGGTAACGCGGATTCGTAGTACGTTGGCCTGCGTCCGCCGGGCCCCGCTCCTCGATCGAGGACCTCGGCCGGACACCGCCGAACTGCGCGCGGCCGAGCGTCGCGAGCAGACCGGGGACCCATGGTTCCTCTGGGGTGAATCCTGCGCGCGCGTGCGCGTGCCAGGTAGGGCAACTTCCGGCCCGAACCCGTCAGCTAACTCGGTAGGCGGCTAGGGAAGAACGGAGAGCCGCCCCTGTGGCGTCCCTGAACCTGCGCTTGCGCTCCATGACCACCCGCTCCATCTCCACCCGATCCACGGCCACCGAGGGCCGGCCCGCCGACGAGCATTCCGACGGCGCACCGCTCGACCTCATCGCCCGACCCGACGGTCGCCGGCACGGCGCCCCGCACTCCCGGGTGGCCTACGCCCTGGGGATCTCGGCTGTGTGCACGCTGGCCTTCGTCGACCTGGTGGCGGCGGGCCCGGCGGCGACCGCCACGGCCAGCTCCCAGTCGCCGTCCGTCGCCGTCGCCGACGCGCTGGGCATCGACGGCACCGGCGTCGACCAGCCGTCGACGGCGGACTCCGAGTTCCTCGGACAGCTCGCCGCGAGCCGGGCCGAGCGCGACGCGGACCAGGCGGCGGCGGCCGCGTCCCAGGCCCAGGCCGAGCAGGCAGCGGCGGAGGCGCAGGCCGCGGCGGAGGCCCAGGCGGCAGCCGAAGCCGCCGCGGCCGAGGCAGCAGCGGCCGAGGCAGCCGCGGCCGAGTCCGAGGCAGCGGCAGCGCCCGCGGCCAGTTCCAGCGGGACGGCGGCCACCGCCGTCGCGCGGATCTCCAACAGTGCCGGGCCGGTGCGACCGCAGGCGCAGGCCGCCGCGGACGCGGTGGTCTCGAACGTGCCCGGTGCCGCCGGCATCACCATCGGCGGCACCCGCGCCAGCGCCGCCGACCCCGGCGGTCACCCCTCCGGGCTGGCCCTGGACTACATGTGCAGCCCGTCCCTGGGCGACGCGATCGCCCAGTACCACATCGACCACTGGGACGAGCTGGGCGTGGAGTACATCATCTGGCAGCAGCGGATGCTGAGCTCGCCCGGCGGCTCCTGGCAGCCGATGGAGAACCGCGGCAGCGCGACGGCCAACCACATGGACCACGTGCACGTGAACTACCGCTGACCACCCGTCGTGACCTTGGCCACGCGCCAAGGCCCTGACCAGCGGTTCTCCGGGCCGTGGCCGCGTCGGCCACGGCCCGGGCCATCCTGCGGTGGGACGATGGCCGGGTGGAGGCAGTGCTGTTCGACATGGACGGAACCCTGGTCGAGACCGAGCAGCACTGGGGGACGGCGCTGCACGAGTTCGCCCGGCGCCTCGGCGGCCGGCTCTCCGACGAGGCTCGCGCAGCCACCGTCGGCACGAGCATGCGGACGTCGATGACCCTGCTCCACGACGACCTCGGCCTCGAGGTCACGGACGACCAGTTGCTCGTCGCCGCCCGCTGGGTCGAGGGCCGGGCCGCGGAGCTGCTGGCGGGGGAGATCATCTGGCGCCCGGGGGCGCGGGAGCTGCTCGAGGACGTCCGGTCCGCAGCGCTGCCGACCGCCCTGGTGACGACGACGCCCCGCCCGGTCGCCGAGCTCGTGCTGCGGCGCATCGACGAGGCGTTCCCCGACCTGCCGCCCTTCGACGTGACCGTCTGCGGCGACGAGGTGCCGGCCCGCAAGCCGGATCCGGCGCCGTACCGGCAGGCGATGGGGGAGCTGGGCGTCGATCCGGCTCGCTGTGTGGTCGTCGAGGACTCGCTGGTGGGCGTCACGGCGGGGCTGGCCGCAGGGGCCGCCGTCCTCGGGGTGCCGTCGCTGCAGGCGCTGGAGCCGGCGCCGGGCCTGGTGCTGCGCGACACGCTGGCCGGTGTGGGCGTGGCCGAGCTCGCCGACGTCCTCGCCGCGCGCGACGGCGCGTCACTGCCCGCCTGAGACGACCTCGCGCCCGCGGGAGACCACGAGGCGCACGTCACGCAGCGCCGGGACGTCGGTGACCGCGTCCCCGCCGACCGCCAGCAGGTCGGCGTCCAGGCCCGCGGCCAGGCGGCCCGTGCGGTCCCGCAGCCCGCAGACGACGGCCGCCACGCTGGTGGCGGCGGCGAGCGCGGCCGTCACCGGCAGACCCGCCGTCACCAGCTCGATGACGTGCTCGCACATGATCCCGTGCGGCTTCGCCGGATTGATGCCGGCGTCCGTGCCGCCGACCAGGGTGACGCCGGCCCCGTGCAGGGCCACGAACTGCGGATACCGGTCCTCCCACGCCATGTGGGTGCGCTCGAGCAGCGCCTGGATGTGCGGCGGGGGGACGGCGCCGGGCGCGCGGGCGTTCGTGGGACACACCGCGATGCCGGCGGCGGCGATGCCCTGCGCCATCCCGGCAGGCATGCGGATCCCGTCAGGGGTCATGCAGGTGCAGTGCTCGATGCCGTCGACCCCGGCGGCGAGGCACAGGTCGACCGCGGGCACTCCGTGGGCGTGGCCGGTGACCGGAAGGCCCCCGTGGTGCGCCTCGTCGACGACCAGCCGCAACTCCTCCAGGGTGAACTGGCACGCCATGACGTCGGTGCCCAGCGTCATCATGCCGCCGCTGGTCATGACCTTGACGACGTCGACGCCGTGCTCCACCCGCTCCCGGACGGCCCGGCGGAGGCCATCGGCACCCGACGCCTCCCCACCCATCCCGGCGCAGTGGCCACCCGGTGAGGTGATCGGCGGGCCGGCCGCGACGACGGTCGGGCCGTCTGCTCGGCCGCGGTGGCGGTCCGCGACCGCCCACCGGGCGTCGCCGAGGTCGCGGACCGCGGTGACCCCACCGGCGAGCTGGGCGTCCAGCGACGCCGCGATCACCGAGTCGAGCTCGGCGTCGGTCAGGTCGGGCAGCTGGTCGAGGGCCCGGGGGCCGCTGTCGCCGCACAGGTGCACGTGTGCGTCGATCAGGCCCGGGAGCAGCGTGGCGCCCGGGAGGTCGGTGACGGCGCAGCCCGCCGGAACGGGGAACCGCGCCGACTCCACCCCGGCGATGCGGTCGCCGTCGACGAGCACGAGCGCACCGCCGGGCAACAGCCGTTCGCCGTCGAACGCCCTCGACGCCCGGTACGCGTGCACATCGGCCCCCTGGCGCCGGGTGACGGCCGGCGCCGGCGCCGGCGACGCTAGTGACGACGGACGGCTGCCGACAGCGGGTTCGCCACGCCGTCGCCGTTCAGTCGCGCTCGACGACCGGCAGCGGTGTCTGCCAGCCGGCGGCGGCCGCCGCCTCGGCCGGGAAGGGCGGGGGAGTGCCGCCGAACGACGGGCACAGCGCCTGGTGGTCGCACCAGCCGCACAGCCGCGTCTTGTTCGGCCGGAAGTCTCCCGTGGCGACGGCGCGCTCGATCGCCGACCAGATGGCCAGCAACGTGCGTTCGAAGCGCACCAGCTCCTGCTCCTCGGGGGCGTAGGTCAGCGCGTCGCCGTCGCCGAGGTAGAGCAGCTTGAGCTGGCTGGCGACCACGCCACGGGTGCGCCAGAGGACCAGCGCGTAGAACTTCATCTGGAACAGGGCTTTGCCCTCGAACGCCTCGCGGGGCATCGAGCCGGTCTTGTAGTCGACGACGCGCAGCGCGCCGTTCGCGGCGACGTCGAGCCGGTCGACGTAGCCGCGGAGGAGCAACCCGTCGGGCAGCGTGACCTCGACGAGCTCCTCGCGGCCGTGCGGCTGGATGCGCGTCGGGTCTTCGAGCGTGAAGTACTTCTCGACGAGGGTGCCGGCCGAGGCCAGCCAGGCCTCCACCGACTCCGGCGCGGTCGGGGTGGTCTCGGCGCCGTCGTCCTGAGCCGTGGCGAACAGCTCGGCGATTCCCGGCTCCTCGCGGAGATCGGCCCACGCCGGCTCGAGCAGCTCGAGGGCGCCGGTGACGGTCCGCTCCGCGGGCGGGAGGTCGTAGAGCCGCTCGAGGACGGTGTGGACCAGCGTGCCGCGGACGGCGGCGAGGCTCTTGCGCTCGGGCAGCCGGTCGATCGTGCGGAAGCGGTAGAGCAGCGGGCAGGTCTTGAAGTCGGCCGCGCGGCTCGGGGACAGCGAGGGGCGGCGCGGGGCCTGCGGCTCCGGGGCGGCCGCGTCGTCCTGGACCTCCGCGGTCGGTTCCACCTGCGTCGTCGCTGTCATGGGATCGAGGCTAGGTCGCACCACCGACAGAATCCGAGCGCCCGCGCCGCGCACGTACCGAGGGTCACATCCACCCCGTCCGTAGGCTGGCCGCCCGTGACCGAGGACATGCAGGCGGACGACACCGTGGCTGACACCGTGGCCGGCACCGTGCCCGAGCCGGTGCCGGGGGCGTTCGTCGTCGGCGACCGGGTGCAGCTCACCGATCCGAAGGGCCGGTTGCACACCGTCGTCCTCGAGCCGGGCAAGCAGTTCCACACCCACCGGGGCGCGATCGCGCACGACGACCTGATCGGCGCCCCCGAGGGGTCGGTCGTGCACTCGACGGCCAACACCGGCTACCTGGCGTTCCGGCCCCTGTTGGCCGACTTCGTGCTGTCGATGCCGCGGGGCGCCCAGGTCATCTACCCGAAGGACGCCGCGCAGATCGTCGGCTTCGGCGACATCGGGCCCGGCATGCGGGTGCTCGAGGCCGGCGCCGGCTCCGGTGCCCTCTCGTGCTCGCTGCTGCGGGCCGTGGGCAGCACCGGCTCCCTGACCAGCTACGAGCGGCGGGAGGACTTCGCCGACGTCGCCCGCGCCAACGTCGGCGCCTTCTTCGGGGAGTCTCCGGCGAACTGGACGCTGCGCCTCGGCGACCTCGCCGAGCACCCGGCCGAGGATGTCGTCGACCGGGCGGTGCTCGACATGCTCGAGCCCTGGGCGGTGCTGCCGACCGTCGCCGCCGCGGTGCGCCCCGGCGGCGTCCTGATCGGCTACGTCGCCACCGTGACCCAGCTGTCCACCTACGTCGAGGCGCTGCGCGCGCAGGGCGTCTGGACCGAGCCCCACGCCTGGGAGACCCTGATGCGGCCGTGGCACGCGGTCGGCCTGGCAGTCCGTCCGGAGCACCGGATGGTGGCCCACACGGCGTTCCTGGTGACCGCACGACGGCTCGCCGCGGGCACGGTCGCGCCGATCAGGCAGCGGCGGGCCCAGAAGCACTAGGACCGGCCCCGGGCGCGGATGGTACGGGTGTGACGGCTCGGTATCGCCCACCGCGAGCCGACGCCGCTCTGTCCGAGCCCGTGTATAGATTTGATTCCTGGCTCCCCCCGAGGTGTGTGGAGGTGCGCGATGGGCCCCGGCTCGAGCAATGGTCCCGACGAACAACGGTCCCGGCGGGAACGTGATGTGGCTGCGCTGCTGAGCCAGATCTCCTACCTCGAGGAGGAGATCGGCCTGCTGCGGCGCAAGGTGGCCGACAGCCCGCGCCAGGTGCGCGCGCTGGAAGAGCGGATCGCCGAGGCCGAGGGCCGCGCCGCCTTCCTGTCCGAGCGCAACGACAAGCTGACCAGCACCCTGCGCGATGCCCGCGAGCAGCTGGTGACGCTCAAGGAGGAGGTCGACCGTCTCGGCCAGCCGCCGTCGGGCTACGGCGTCTTCCTGGGGCGGTACGAGGACGGCACGGTCGACGTGTTCACCAGCGGCCGCAAGCTGCGGGTGTCGCTGTCGCCGAACGTCGAGGGCGACGACCTCAAGCCCGGCCAGGAGGTCATGCTCAACGAGGCGATGAACGTCGTCGAGGCGCGCGGCTTCGAGCGCCAGGGTGACGTGGTCATGCTCAAGGAGCTGCTCGAGCCGATCGACGGCGTCACGCCGCGGGCCCTGGTCATCGGGCACACCGACGAGGAACGGGTCGTGTACCTCGCCGACTCGCTCACCGGGCAGCCGCTGCGCAGCGGCGACTCGTTGCTGCTGGAGACCCGGTCGGGCTACGTCTACGAGCGGATCCCGAAGAGCGAGGTCGAGGAGCTCGTCCTCGAAGAGGTCCCCGACATCGACTACTCCGACATCGGCGGGCTCTCCCGGCAGATCGAGCAGATCCGCGACGCCGTCGAGCTGCCGTTCCTGCACGCCGACCTGTTCCGCGAGTACCAGCTCCGGCCGCCGAAGGGCATCCTGCTCTACGGCCCGCCCGGGTGCGGGAAGACGCTGATCGCCAAGGCGGTCGCCAACTCCTTGGCCAAGAAGGTCGCCGCGGTGCAGGGGGAGGGGCAGGCGAAGTCCTACTTCCTGAACATCAAGGGCCCCGAGCTGCTCAACAAGTACGTGGGTGAGACCGAGCGGCACATCCGGCTGGTGTTCCAGCGGGCGCGGGAGAAGGCCAGCGAGGGCACGCCCGTCATCGTGTTCTTCGACGAGATGGACTCGATCTTCCGCACGCGGGGGTCGGGGGTGTCCTCCGACGTCGAGTCGACGATCGTGCCGCAGCTGCTCAGCGAGATCGACGGCGTCGAGGGGCTCGAGAACGTCATCGTGATCGGTGCGTCCAACCGCGAGGACATGATCGACCCGGCGATCCTGCGGCCGGGCCGGCTGGACGTGAAGATCAAGATCGAGCGGCCTGACGCAGAGGCCGCGCGCGACATCTTCACCAAGTACCTGACCACCGAGCTGCCGATCCACCCCGACGACCTCGCCGAGCACGGTGGCAGCCGCGAGGCCACGATCGCCGGGATGATCCAGCGCACCGTCGAGCGCATGTACACCGAGAGCGAGGAGAACCGCTTCCTCGAGGTGACCTACGCCAACGGTGACAAGGAGGTCCTGTACTTCAAGGACTTCAACTCCGGCGCGATGCTGCAGAACATCGTCGACCGCGGCAAGAAGATGGCGATCAAGGAGCAGCTGGAGACCGGCACAGGGGGGCTCCGGGTCAGCCACCTGATGGCCGCTTGCCTCGACGAGTTCAAGGAGAACGAGGACCTCCCGAACACGACCAACCCCGACGACTGGGCTCGGATCTCGGGCAAGAAGGGCGAGCGGATCGTCTACATCCGCACGCTCATCAGCGGCAAGGGCAACGAGTCCGGCCGGGCCATCGACACGGCCACGAACACCGGCCAGTACCTGTAACTACGACGCATCGGCGGCCCGGCCCCCGAGGGGACCGGGCCGCGTTGTTTCGGGCCATCGAAACTGCTGTACCTCGGAACCGGGGTGGGCCATCATGCGGCCATGACCGAGGCGGTCCGCGAGGCGATGCGTCAGCTCGTGTCTGGCCGAGGGCTCGCCGTCCTCACGGTCATCGTCATCGTCGCGTTGGTGAGCGCCGGAGTGCTGCTCGACGACGACGTCCTCGCCATGGAGCCGACCAGCGATCGGGTGCGGGACCTGATGTGGTTCGCGTTCCTTTCCGCCATCACTACCTACGCACTGGTCGAACTGGCGAAGCGCTTGCTCCTGCTCCGAGCCCGGTACCAGCGGGCCGCGGTGCGCCGTTGGCTGATCGAGCGAGCCGGAAGTGCGGGCGGGGACCCACACGAGGGGTGGCGTGCCTGGGAGGATCTGGAGGTCCGGCTCGGCCGGCCGTCGTACTCCTCGCGGAGTCGGGGGCTCCCGGAGCTCTACAACGCCCCCGCGGGCATCCTCACGGCGCAGATCGCGGCGGCTGTGGAGGAACCGCTCGCGCACAGCGGCCTCCATTCGCCGCTCGTGCGCGTGCTCGCTGCCGATCCCGACGACCTGAAGTTCGGCGGGGACGAGCGCATCGTGCGCCAGCGTGCTCGCGCGTCCCTGGACCAACTACAGCTCGAGCTCAGTGCCGCGTGGCGTCGTGGACTGCAGACGGCCGTCGTGGTGACCGCCGGGCTCATGGCCTTCCTGCTGTCGATCGTCGTGGCGGACGACCTGCCGGAGACCCTCCTGCTGTGCGCCGTCGGGATGGTCCTCGGCGGGCCGCTGGCCTGGCTGATGCGGGATGTCACGGCGACGGTCGAGCGCCTCCGACGGTGAGGTCCGATGACCCTGCCCGCACTCTCGGTCCGCTCGGAGCTCGGGGACACCCCGATGGCCGACGTCGTCCGTGTGGCGCGCGGTCTGGACGATGCTTTGCACGCGCCGCGGTTGATCATCCTGATCCACGGCTACCAGAACTCGGAAACAGCGGCGCACGAGTCGTTCTCCACCTTCGCCGAGCGACTAGCCACCGTCGGTTGGCCGACCGCATTGGCGAGGTTCGGGACGCTCTGGGAGTTCCACTGGCCGGGCAACCATCCCAACAGGATTGTCTCGCTGGCCACCTACTCGGTGCGAGTGCCTGAAGCGATCCGCGCAGGGGAAAAGCTCGCGGAGTTCCTCGGGGATCTGTCGGCCGAGCAGGAGGTCTGCTTGGTCGCACACTCGCTGGGGTGCCGCGTGGCACTCGAGACCGTGCACAAGATCGGCCTGATGGGGGCTGGCTACCGCGGCCCACAAGTGTCGCAGGTCTTCCTGATGGCCGCGGCCGTGCCTGTGCCCTTGTGCGAGTCGGGACAGCGGCTCGACCGGGCCGCACCCGGCGATGTCCACCACGTTTATCACTCCAACCGGGACTCGGCTCTGACGCGTGCGAAGTTCGGGATCGGGCAGTCGGGGTACGGGGGAGAGCTTGAACGCGGTCCCGCCGTGGGCCTGGAAGGTGCTCCTGAACCACGATGGGCATCAAGCGTGCCGACCGGAATTGACCACGGTGGGTACTGGTCCTCTTACCTCGTCGCGGAGGACATCGCCCGCCGACTGGGCGTCGTCACGGAGCGCTCGCTGCCCGAGCACACTGTTCCCGTCTGGGATCTCGAGGACCTCTGGGTGTCTCTGGATGCCGAGGAGGGGATGGCCGAACGCGAGATCACGAGCCGTGACGCGACAGAATCGGTCGCGTAGTCGCGGCCTAGTGTGGGGTCCATGAGTGTGCGGCGGGTCATGGGCACCGAGGTGGAGTACGGCATCTCGGTGCCCGGCCAGCCGACGGCGAATCCGACCACCCTGTCCAGCCAGGTGGTCAACGCGTGGGCGGTGGCCGAGGCGCCGACGCCGCGCCGGCCGCGGTGGGACTTCGAGGAGGAGTCCCCGCTGCGCGACGCCCGCGGGTTCGACCTGTCGCCGGCGCAGGCGCTGGACCACAACGATCTCGACGAGGACACCGGGATGGTCAACGTCATCCTGACCAACGGCGCGCGGCTGTACGTGGACCACGCGCACCCGGAGTACTCCACGCCCGAGGTGACCAACCCGCGCGACGTCGTCCTGTGGGACAAGGCGGGGGAGCAGGTGATGGCCGAGGCGTCGCGGCGGGCGGCGCGCATCCCCGGCCAGCCGGCGATCCAGCTCTACAAGAACAACACCGACGGCAAGGGCGCCTCCTACGGGGCGCACGAGAACTACCTGATGGACCGGAAGACGCCGTTCATCGACATCATCCGCGGGCTGGTGCCCTTCTTCGTGACGCGACAGGTGTTCGCCGGGGCGGGACGGGTCGGCATCGGCACGGAGAGCCGCCGCGACGGCTTCCAGCTCTCCCAGCGGGCCGACTTCTTCGAGGTCGAGGTCGGGCTGGAGACCACGCTCAAGCGGCCGATCATCAACACCCGCGACGAGCCGCACGCCGACGCCGACAAGTACCGCCGGCTGCACGTGATCATCGGCGACGCGAACCTCGCCGAGCTGTCGACCTACCTGAAGGTCGGGACGACGTCGCTCGTGCTGGCGATGATCGAGGCCCGGGCGCTGCCGCGGGACCTCGCGCTCGAGGAGCCGGTGGAGTCGCTGCAGGCGATCAGCCACGACCCCTCGCTGACCCACCAGGTGCGCCTGCGCGACGGGCGGCGCATGACCGCGATCGAGGTGCAGCGGCTGTACCTGGAGCAGGCGGCGAAGTTCGTCGACAACCAGGGGGAGGCCGACGAGCAGACCGCCGACGTGCTGCGGCGGTGGGCCGAGGTGCTCGACGACCTGTCGATCGACCCGATGCGCTGCGCCGACCGGCTGGACTGGCCGGCCAAGCTGCGGCTGCTCGAGGGCTACCGGGCGCGGGACGGGCTGTCGTGGGGCGATTCCCGGCTGCAGCTGGTCGACCTGCAGTACTCCGACGTCCGGCCGGAGAAGGGGCTGTACCACCGCCTGGTGGCCCGCGGGTCCATGCAGCGCCTGCTGACCGACGACGAGGTGGCTCGGGCGATGGGGGCGCCGCCGGCCGACACGCGTGCGTTCTTCCGGGGGGAGTGCCTGCGCCGGTTCCCCGCCCAGGTCGCCGCGGCGTCGTGGGACTCGGTCGTGTTCGACCTCGGCCGGGAGAACCTGGTGCGGATCCCGACCATGGAGCCGCTGCGGGGGACCCGCGAGCACGTCGGAGCGCTGTTCGAGGCGTCGGCGACGGCGCAGGAGCTCGTGGACACGATCACCGGCGGCTGAATCCACAACATGCCCCTCGCCCCGTCCGGGTGAGCCTGAATGTCACATCCGGCGGGTACTTTCAGCCCAGCAGCTACCTGAAGGACCGGAGGGCAGTCATGGCCACCAGGGACACCGGCGGACAGCAGAAGGCGACGCGCACGCGCGAGGAGACCGACGAGGTCGAGGCCTCGGTCGACTCCGAAGTCGCCGAACGCCACAAGGAAATGACCGACGACGTCGATTCTCTTTTGGACGAAATTGACGAAGTCCTAGAGGAGAATTCGGAAGAATTCGTTAGGCAATATGTACAAAAAGGAGGGGAGTGAAACTGTCCAGTTCCGTAACTATGTGAGTATCAGGTTATGGAATACGGGAAGTACTGCACCGATTGCGGTGCGGTTCGGCCAGCGTCCGCCTTCACGAGGGACAAGCGACGCAAGGATGGTCTCGCCTTCTACTGTCGCGATCACGCGCGTCAGCGTGTGAGGGAGTCGAAGCTGCGGCGACTAGGACCACCGCAGTCCCGCCACCGACTGGACAGGGTTGTGCCGGACGGGTCCAAATGGTGTCCAGACTGCGATCAGATCAAGCCCTTTAACGATTTCCCTGGGACTCGGGCGAACGCGTCCGGACGTCACACGTATTGCAAGCCGTGTCACAACGCGCGAGGGCGCGCGACGCTCGAGAAGCAGGGTGGCTCGCGCAGCTACCACTTGAAGCGGCGATACGGCATCACCGCCGATGACGCCGACCAGATGCTCAAGCACCAGGGCGGGCTCTGCGCCATCTGCCGGGCAGCTCCCGCGGTGCATGTCGATCACGACCATGCGACGGGTGCGGTCAGGGCGCTGTTGTGTTTCAACTGCAACGGTGGACTGGGGCAGTTCAAGGACGATCCGGGTGTACTGCGAGCCGCGGCGGACTACGTCCGATTCCACACGCTGAGCCAGCACGTCCTCGCCGCGTGTGCAGCGGCCGGCATCGGGCCGGTCCGAGCCATCCGACCGGGGGAGCCGCCGGTAGGGTCGGACCGACGCCCGGGGGGCCGCAGCACCAGCACGCGGACCACCGGGCGGACCAGCGGGTCACGCCGACGGAAGACGGCGGGAGAGGCGGATGGGTGAACGAGTTCTCGACGGGCCGGAGCGGGTTCCCGCCCGCCTATCTGGACCGGGTGGGCTCCTCGTTCACCGACTTCCTGGCCTCGGCGGCACCTGACCTGCTGCCCAGCCGCCGCCCCGTGCCGCAGCTGCCGGTGAGCGAGATCCCGCACGGCACCACGATCGTCGCCGTCACCTTCGACGGCGGCGTGCTCATGGGGGGCGACCGCCGCGCCACCATGGGCAACCTGATCTCCAGCCGCGACATCGAGAAGGTCTACCCGGCCGACTCCTACAGCGTCATCGGCATCGCCGGCGCCGCGGGCATCGCCATCGAGATGGTCAAGCTCTACCAGGTGGAGCTCGAGCACTACGAGAAGATCGAGGGCCTCACGCTCAGCCTCGACGGCAAGGCCAACCGGCTCGCCCAGATGATCCGCGGCAACCTCGGCGCCGCCATGCAGGGCCTCGCGGTCGTCCCGCTGTTCGCGGGCTTCGACCTCGACGCCGCGGAGGGCGCCCCGCCCGGCCGCATCTTCAGCTACGACGTCACCGGCGGGAACTACGAGGAGCGCGGCTACGCCGCGGTCGGTTCCGGGTCGCTGTTCGCCAAGAACTCGCTGAAGAAGACCTGGCGCCAGGGCCTGCCGGCCGCCGACGCCACCCGCACCGTCGTCGAGGCCCTGTACGACGCCGCCGACGACGACTCGGCCACCGGCGGCCCCGACCCGGTCCGCCGGCTGTACCCGATCGTCTACCGCGTCGACGCCGAGGGCGCCGTCCGGCTCACCGACGCCGAGGTCGCCGCCGTGGCCGACACCATCGTCACCGAGCGGGCCGAAGCCGACCGCCAGAACACGATGCGGGAGGCCTGAACGCCATGACGATGCCGTACTACGCCTCCGCCGAGCAGGTCATGCGCGACCGCTCGGAGTACGCCCGCAAGGGCATCTCCCGCGGCCGCAGCGTCGCCGTCCTCACCTACGCCGACGGCGTCCTGTTCATCGCCGAGAACCCCAGCTCCACGCTGCACAAGGTCGGCGAGATCTACGACCGCATCGGGTTCGCGGCCGTCGGCCGCTACAGCGAGTTCGAGGCACTGCGGGTGGCCGGCGTGCGGCTGGCCGACGTCCGCGGGTACTCCTACAACCGGCGCGACGTCACCGGCCGGGTCATCGCCAACGCCTACGCGCAGACCCTGGGCGCGATCTTCACCGAGCAGATGAAGCCCTACGAGGTCGAGCTCTGCGTCGCCGAGGTCGGGGACCGTCCGGAGAACGACCAGCTCTTCCGCCTCACCTTCGACGGCTCGGTCGTCGACGAGCCCGACTTCGTCGTCATGGGCGGCCAGGCCGAGGCGGTCACCGGCCACCTGCGCGAGCACTTCCACGCCGGCATGGGCCTCGCTGACGCCCTGCAGGTCGGGGTCCGCGCCCTGTCCGCCGTCAGCCCGGTCACCGCCGGGGCCGGCAGCGGCGGTCCCACCCAGCTGACCGCGGCGCAGCTCGAGGTCGCCGTCCTCGACCGGCGCCGGCCCAAGCGCGCCTTCCGGCGCGTCGTCGGCGCGGCCCTGGGCCGCCTCCTCGGTGGCGAGGAGCCGGCCATCGAGCCGGACGACGTCACCCCCGCCACCCACGTCCACGCACCGAGCGTCTCCGAGCCGGGAACGCCCCCCGGCCTCGGCGACCCCGCCAACCCCGACACCGTCGGCGGTCCGCACGACAGCACCGACACCGACGAGCGCACGGACGGCGAGGAGCACACCGACACCGGGGAGTGAGTGCCGTGCCGAAGTACCGCGTCAACGGCGACGCCGTCGCCCAGGCCGAGAAGCTCATCGACGCCGGGACCTACGACGACACGACCGAGTGGTCCGATGCCGCCCCGTCGGCCGACGACGGGAACGCCGAGATCGAGAAGCACGGGTACGACGGCTTCGGCGCCTGGCACCTCGCCGTCGACCCCGAGGCCTCCGAGGACACCAAGGGCCGCTACGCGTTCCCCTACGGCGACTTCCGGACGGTCAACCGAGCGGCCCTGATCCACGGCAAGCAACGCGCCGCCCAGAACGGGCACGACGCGATCGAGAAGGCCGCCGACCGGCTGCTGCAGCGCCTCGACGAGAAGCGCGACGCGTAACGGGTCGGCTGCTGCGGCGCGGCGAGGGGCGGCCCCTGTCGGTCGCGGCGCCTAGTCTCGGTCCGTGGACCGACGGATCTTCGGCATCGAGACCGAGTACGGCGTCACGTGCACCTTCAAGGGGCAGCGCCGGCTCTCCCCGGACGAGGTCGCCCGCTACCTGTTCCGGCGGGTGGTCTCCTGGGGGCGCAGCTCCAACGTGTTCCTGCGCAACGGCTCCCGGCTCTACCTCGACGTGGGCAGCCACCCCGAGTACGCCACGGCCGAGTGCGACGACCTCACCGAGCTGGTCGTCCACGACAAGGCCGGCGAGCGGATCCTCGAGGGCCTGCTGGTCGACGCCGAGCAGCGCCTGGCCGAGGAGGGCGTCACCGGCGACATCTACCTGTTCAAGAACAACACCGACTCCGCCGGCAACAGCTACGGCTGCCACGAGAACTACCTGGTCGGCCGGCACGGGGAGTTCAGCCGTCTCGCCGACGTCCTGATCCCGTTCCTGGTCAGCCGGCAGATCGTCGTCGGCGCCGGCAAGGTGCTGCAGACCCCCCGCGGCGCCATCTACTGCGTCAGCCAGCGCGCCGAGCACATCTGGGAAGGCGTCTCGTCGGCCACGACGAGGAGCCGCCCGATCATCAACACCCGCGACGAGCCGCACGCCGACGCCGAGCGCTACCGGCGGCTGCACGTCATCGTCGGCGACTCGAACATGAACGAGACGACGACGCTGCTCAAGGTCACCATGACCGACCTGGTGCTGCGCATGATCGAAGCCGGCGTCCCGATCAAGGACATGACGCTGGAGAACCCGATCCGCGCCATCCGCGAGATCAGCCACGACATGACCGGACGGCGCAAGGTCCGCCTGGCCAACGGCCGGGAGATGTCGGCGCTGGAGATCCAGTCCGAGTACCACAACCGGGCGATGGAGTACGCCGACCGCGAGGGCTTCGGGCCCGTGCACCGGCAGATGCTCGAGCTGTGGGGCCGGGTGCTCAAGGCCGTCGACACCGAAGACCTCAGCCTCATCGACCGCGAGATCGACTGGGCCACCAAGTACAGCCTGATCGAGCGCTACCGGGCCAAGCGGGACCTCCCGCTGTCCCACCCGCGCATCGCACAGATGGACCTCGCCTACCACGACATCAGCCGCACCCGCGGCCTGTACTACCTGCTCGAGCGCAACGGGCAGGTCGACCGCGTCGCGCACGAGCCGCGGATCTTCGAGGCCAAGAACGTGCCGCCGCAGACCACCCGCGCCCGGCTGCGCGGGGAGTTCATCCGCAAGGCGCAGGAGAAGCGGCGCGACTTCACCGTCGACTGGGTGCACCTCAAGCTCAACGACCAGGCCCAGCGCACCGTGCTGTGCAAGGACCCGTTCAAGGCCGTCGACGAGCGCGTCGACAAGCTCATCGCGAGTATGTAGAAGAGGTGAGCCGCCCTGCGGGGGACGTGCCGGGACGCGGGGCCGGAGGCTCCCGGCCCGGTGCGTCGAAAGGGCTCAGCTCAACGGGGGGACGGCACCTGGCCGCGGTGCGATCCGGAGGATCGCAATGTCATTCCACCGGCACGCGGAGGGCCGCGTACCTTCCCGCGGCTGCGGCGGCGAGGAAGTAGGCGCGTTCCTCGGGGAAGCCGCGGCCCATGGTGCGCAGCGGGACGGGGGAGAGGCCGAGGGCGGCGTCGAGACCGTCGGTGTCCACCCAGACCACCGGGTTGCGCTCCGGCTGCCCGGCGAGGTCCTCGTCGACCTGCCCCCCGAGCTCCGACGACAGCCCGCGCGGCGCGACCAGCGTGACCCCGCCCAGCGCGACCCGCCCGAAGGCGGTCAGCGAGTGGTGCGACACGCCACGGTGCCGGGGCCGCGGGTCGGCGTCGGAGATGCGCAGCGCCCCGATCGCCTCCCCGCCGAGCACGGTCACCGCGTTGCACGCCTCGCCGGCGGCCACGCCGGAGAAGCCCCACGGGGTCCCCGTGCCGAGGTTGCCCGGGCCCTGCGTGACGATCGCGAGGTCGGCGCCGAGCACGTGCCGGGCCGCCAGCAGCCCGGTGTGCACGGTGACCGCCTCGAGGTCACCGCCGAACGACTGGCCCACGGTCACGACGCCGGCCAGCGACGCCGCGAGCGTGTCCAGCGTCCGCGAGAAGGCCGCGGGAAGCGCCCCGCCGTCCTGCATGACGTAGGCGACCTTCAGGTCGGGGTCGGTGGCCAGCATGCCGATCAGCACCGCCGGCAGCGCCGAGTGCAGGTCGGCGACCACCACGGGCATCCCGACGATGTCGTCGGCCGCCGAGATCGTGGCGTGGTGCTCGGTCTCCTGCTCGTCGACACCCTGCACGGTGACCTGCAGCGGCGTGTAGCGCGCCTTCACCAGGTGCCCCGGCCCCTCGGGGTCGGGGGGCAGCCGGTCGGGGACGGCCACGACGAGGGCGACCCCACCGGTGCCCAGCCCCTGGGCGAGCGCGGTGGTGTTGAGCAGCACCACGTCGTCGACCTGGGGGATGCCCACCAGCGAGGGGTAGGCCAGCGCCTTCAGCGCGCCCTCGTCGGGCACCTCGACGGTCAGCTCGAGACTGTCCCGGCCGCGGCGCCCCGTCGCCGTCACCCGCCCGCGCCGCCAGCGGATGCGCGAGGGCGGGGGAGGGGAGGCGGAGAAGGGCATGACTGGCAGGCTAGCCAGCGTCGAGCGGGCGGGCGCACCGGCGGTGCCGAGCCCCGGCGCGTCCTGACTAGCCTGGGCACATGGCGGCGAAGCGGGCGGAACGACTGGTCAACCTGGTCATCGCCCTGCTGAGCACCCGGCAGTACGTCACGGCCGCCCGCATCCGCGCCACCGTGCCCGGCTACGAGCCCGACGACGGCTCCGAGCGCGCCGACGAGGCGTTCAAGCGCATGTTCGAGCGGGACAAGGCCGATCTGCGCGAGATGGGCGTGCCCCTGGAGACCGGGCGCACCAGTGTCTTCGACACCGAGGACGGCTACCGGATCGCCCGCGCCGACTACGAGCTGCCCGAGATCCACCTGACCGGCGAGGAGGCCGCCGCCGTCGGCCTGGCGCTGCGGCTGTGGGAGTCCGCGCAGATGGCGGGCCCCGCGCACAGCGCGCTGGTGAAGCTCAAGGCCGCCGGCGTCGAGATCGACAGCTCGCGGGGCATCCCGCTGCAGCCGCGGCTGGACGCCGGCGAGCCCGCCTTCGAGCCCTGCTACGCCGCGGCCCGCGACCGCCGGCTGCTCGAGTTCGACTACCGGCGCCCCGACGAGGACGAACCCGGTCACCGGCGCGTCCAGCCGTGGGGTGTGGTGGCCTGGCACGGCCGCTGGTACCTCGGCGGTCTCGACCTCGACCGGCAGCGTCCCCGGGTCTTCCGGCTGTCCCGCGTCGTCGGCATGCCCAAGCCGGTCGGGCCGGCCGGGGCCTTCGAGCCTCCGCCGGACGTCGACCTCGCCGCGATGGTCGCCGGGCAGATGACGGGGGAGGAGCACCTCGTGGTGGTCCGCGCCCGCCCCGGCACGGCGATCGGCCTGCGCCGGCACGCCGTCCCGCTCGGCCCGGGGCAGGACGGGGAGGACCTCCTCCAGCTCACGACGACGGAGCCGTGGTCGCTGGCCGACTCCATCGCGTCCTACGGCGCCGACGTCGTCGTCGAGGCACCCACGGAGGTCCGGGAGGCCGTGATCGAGCGTCTCGGACGCCTGGCCGCGATGGGGGCACCGGCGTGACGAGCAGCGGCACCACCGACCGGATGACCCGCCTGCTGTCGCTGGTCCCGTACCTGACGGCCCGGCCCGACGGGGTCGCCGTCGCCGAGGCCGCGCGCGACTTCGGCGTCACCGAGAAGCAGCTGCGCACCGACCTCGAGCTGCTCTGGATGTGCGGGCTGCCCGGCTACGGCCCCGGCGACCTCATCGACCTGGCGTTCGAGGGCGACCGGGTGCGGGTCACGTTCCCCGCCGGCATGGCCCGCCCGCTCCGGCTGACCACCGACGAGGCAGTGGCGCTCGTCGTCGCGCTGCGCACACTGCAGGAGATGCCGGGCCTCGCCGAGGGGGAGGCGGTCGCCCGAGCGCTGGCCAAGGTGTCGGCCGCCGCGGGACACGCCGCCGAGCAGCTCACGCCGGTGGCGGTCAGCGTCGACGCGCGCGAGGAGGCCCTCGCCGTCGTCCGCGAGGGGCTGGAGCGGCGCCGTGCGCTGCACCTGCACTACTACGTGCCCACCCGCGACGAGCGCACCGAGCGCACCGTCGACCCGATGCGGCTGCTGCTGGTCGACGGCCGGTCCTACCTGGAGGCGTGGTGCCGCCGCGCGGAGGGCGTGCGGTTGTTCCGGCTCGACCGGGTCGACGACGTCGCCGTCCTCGACGAGCCGGCCGCGCCGCCGCCGCAGGCGCACGGTCGCGACGTCGAGCACGGCGTCTACCAGCCCGAACCGGGATCGCCCGCGGTCCGGCTCCGGCTGGCCCGCACCGCCCGCTGGGTGGCCGACTACTACCCGGTCGACTCCGTGGCGCCGGTCGACGATCCGCCGGGCGGGCTCGCGGTCACCGTCCGCACCGCCGACCTGGCCTGGGCCCGCCGCCTGGTCGCCTCCCTCGGCGGCGCCGCCGTCGTCGACGAGCCGGCCGACCTCGCCGCGCAGGTGGCGGCCGACGCCCGCGCCGCGCTGGCCCGCTACGGGGTCGAGGCGCCAGCGAGCGCCGGTTAGGGTTCGGGCGTGCTGCTGCTCTGGGTGTGGGTCGTTGTGGTGGTCCTCGCCCTCGTCGTCCTCGGTGGCCTCGCCTACGGGCTGCTGGGCGCGTTCACCCGACTCCAGCGCGAGGTCCAGGGCGCCGAGCAGGACCTCCGGCCGGTCCTCGAGCAGTTGCAGGCGGCCTCGGTGCGCGCCGAGGCCCGCGCCGAGGCCGTCGCCGTCCGCCGGGCGAACAGCGACTGAACGGACGTCGCACTCCGGGCGGACGGCCTGGCCCGACCCCCGTCCCGGCGTAGCATCACCGGAGACCACACCCCTGGAGGACCTGTCATGGGCGGACTCGGCCCGCTGGAGATCGGCCTGATCATCCTGGCCATCCTGTTGCTGTTCGGCTACAAGAAGCTCCCGGACGCCTCCCGCTCGCTCGGCCGCTCGCTGCGGATCTTCAAGGGCGAGATGAAGGGCATGAAGGACGACGACGTCCGCACCAAGGACGCCGCACGCACCACCCCGGTCCGCGGCGAGATCGTCACCCCCGGCCCGGTTGCGGCTCCGGGAACCGATGCGGCGCCCGGCACGGTCTCCGCGTCGGGCGACCTGACCGCGCAGCTGCACGAGGAGGCCCGCGTCGCCGAGGCCCGCGCCGCGGAACTGCGCGCCCGCGCCGAGCAGTCCCGCACGGGCGACGGCTCCCTCTGACCCTCCTGTCCCGGGCAGGACGACGGTGAGCGACGCCGGACAGCGGCTGCGGCGACGGCGCGCCCCGCGCGACCCGCAGGCGACGATGACGCTCGTCGCGCACCTCACCGAGCTGCGCAACCGCATCGCCCTGTCGCTGCTGGCCCTGCTCGTCGCCACCGCCGTCTCCTTCTGGTGGTACGAGCACGGCCTCGGCGAGTTCATCCGCGCCCCGTACTGCAACCTGCCCGAGGATCTCCGCTACGGGGGCGACGCCGCCGGCGGCTGCGGTCTGCTGATCACCGACGTCTTCGGCGGGGTCTTCATCCGGCTCAAGGTCAGCTTCCTGGCCGGCGCCGTGCTCGCCTCGCCATTCTGGCTCTACCAACTCTGGGCGTTCGTCACGCCGGGGCTCAAGCGCAACGAGAAGCGCTACGGGATCACCTTCGTCGCCGTGTCGTCGCTGCTGTTCGCCGGCGGCGCGGTGCTGGCCTACATCTCGCTGTCGGCCGGCCTGCGGCTGCTGCTCTCCCTGGCCGGCGACGGCGTCGTCGTCGCGCTGACCGCGCAGGACTACATCGGCTTCGTGCTCTCGCTGCTGGTCGCCTTCGGGGTCAGCTTCGAGGTGCCGCTGATCGCCGTCGCGCTCAACCTGGTCGGCGCGCTGTCCTACCAGGTGCTGGCGAAGAGCCGGCGCTGGATCTTCTTCCTCACCATCGTCTTCGCCGCCTTCGTGACGCCCACCCAGGACCCGTTCACGATGCTGCTGATGGCCGGCCCGATGATCCTGCTGTTCGAGATCGCGATCCAGATCGCCCGGATCGTCGACAAGCGGCGGGCCAAGCGGGATGCCCTCGAGCACTTCCACGACCTGTCCGACGACGAGGCCTCGCCGATCGACGCCCGCCCGTCGTCCCTCGACGAGCCGGTCGACTCGCCCGCGGCCTCGCCGCGCGCCTAGTCCAGACTGCGCGCATGGACGTCGCCGTGCTGGTCAGCCCCGCCGCCGGCCGGGGGAGGGCCCGCACGTGGTCGGCCGGCGTCCTCTCGGCCCTGGAGGCGGCCGGTCTCACCCCGCGCGTGCTCCCGGCGACGACCGGGCCGGACGCCGAGCGGCAGGCGGCCGAGGCGATCGCGGCCGGCGCCGGAGCGCTGGTGGCGATCGGCGGCGACGGCACGGCCCATGCGGCGCTGCAGGCGGTCGCCGGCACGTCGACCCCGCTGGCGGTCATCCCGGCCGGTACCGGCAACGACCTGGCGCTGGCCCTGGGCATCCCGCGCGACCCGGTCGTCGCCGCCCGGGCCGCGGCCGAGGACCTGGTCGCCGGCACCACGCGGGCCGTCGACGCCGGCCGGACCGGCGACCGCTGGTGGGCGACGGTGCTGTGCTGCGGCTTCGACTCCGCCGTCTCCGACCGGGCCAACCGGCTGCGCTGGCCGAAGGGCCGCCGGCGGTACGACGTCGCGGTGCTGGCGGAGCTGGCGCGGCTGCGGCCGCGCGAGGTGGAGCTCGTACTCGACGGCGAGGCGCACACCCTGCCGGTGACGCTGATCGCCGTCGGCAACACCCCCTGGTACGGCGGCGGGATGAAGGTCTGCCCGGGCGCCGACCCGACCGACGGCTTCTTCGACGTCACCGTCGTCGGCCCGATCAGCCGGCTCCAGCTGGTCCGCACCCGCCCGCTGCTGACCGCCGGGACGCACGTCGAGCACGCCGCCGTCACGGTGCACCGGGTGTCGCGGGTCGAGCTCGCGAGCCCCGGCGTCACGACCTACGCCGACGGCGAGCCGGTGGCGCCGCTGCCGGCGACGGCCGAGTGCGTGCCCGGCGCGCTGCGCATGGTCGGCACCGCCCGCACCTGAAGACACCCCGTCCCCCTCACCGCTCGCAGGCTCGCGGCGAGCCTCTGGACGGGGCCGCCTAACGTGGGGGCATGTCCAGCCCCGCGCAGCGGTACGCAGCCGCCCGGAGGCGCAGCGCCCACCCCACCCTCGCGGACTTCACCGCCGAGCTCGGCTTCTCCCTCGACCCGTTCCAGGTCGAGGCGTGCGAGGCGCTCGACGAGGGGTCCGGCGTCCTCGTCTGCGCCCCCACGGGCGCCGGCAAGACGGTGGTGGGCGAGTTCGCGATCCACAAGGCCCTGGCCGAGGGGCGCAAGGCGTTCTACACCACGCCGATCAAGGCGCTGTCCAACCAGAAGTACGCCGACCTCGTCGAGAGGTACGGGTCGGCGAAGGTCGGCCTGCTCACCGGCGACAACGCCGTCAACGGGGATGCCCCCGTGGTCGTGATGACCACCGAGGTGCTGCGCAACATGCTCTACGCCGACTCCCCGGCGATCGCCGGGCTCGGCTACGTGGTCATGGACGAGGTGCACTACCTCGCCGACCGCTTCCGCGGCGCCGTGTGGGAAGAGGTGATCATCCACCTCCCGCAGTCGGTCACCCTGGTGTCGCTGTCGGCCACCGTCAGCAACGCCGAGGAGTTCGGCGACTGGCTGGTCACCGTGCGCGGCCACACGAAGGTCGTCGTCAGCGAGGTGCGCCCGGTGCCGCTGTGGCAGCACATGCTGGTCGGCACCCGGGTGTTCGACCTGTTCTCGCTGCGGCCCTCCGCGCACGCGGGCGAGCACGGGGAGCTGCCGCGCGAGCTCTCCACGCGGGAGCGGGGCAGCTCGGTCGTCGACCCGGAGCTGGTCCGGTACGTGCGCGAGTACGAGCGGCGGATCGACAGCTGGGGCGGCGGGAACGGGGGACGGCGGGACCGCGACCGCGACTGGCACAAGCCGCGCTACAAGCCGCCGTCGCGCCCCGACGTCATCGGCCGGCTCGACCGGGCCGGTCTGCTCCCGGCGATCACCTTCGTGTTCAGCCGCAACGGCTGCGACGCCGCCGTCGGCCAGTGCCTGCGCGCCGGGCTGGGGCTCACCGACGAGCGCGAGCGGGCCGAGATCGCCGCGATCATCGACGAGCGCACCGGCGGCCTGCCGGAGGAGGACCTGCACGTCCTCGGCTTCTGGGAGTGGCGCGAGGGTCTGCTGGCCGGGCTCGCCGCCCACCACGCGGGCATGGTGCCGGCGTTCAAGGAGACCGTCGAGGAGTGCTTCGTCCGCGGCCTGGTCAAGGCCGTCTTCGCCACCGAGACCCTGGCGCTGGGCATCAACATGCCGGCGCGCTCGGTGGTGCTCGAGCGCCTGGTCAAGTGGAACGGCGAGGCGCACGTCGACGTGACGCCGGGGGAGTACACCCAGCTGACCGGGCGGGCAGGGCGGCGCGGCATCGACGTCGAGGGCCACGCCGTGGTCGTCTGGGCGCCGGGCATGGACCCCTCGGTGGTCGCCGGCCTGGCGAGCACCCGGACGTTCCCGCTGAAGTCCAGCTTCCGGCCCAGCTACAACATGGCGGTCAACCTGGTCAGCTCGTTCGGCCGGGCCCGCGCCCGCGAGCTGCTGGCGAGCTCCTTCGCGCAGTTCCAGGCCGACCGCTCGGTCGTGGGCCTGGCCCGGGCGGCGGCCCGGCACGAGCAGGACGCCGAGCGGTTCGCCCGGGAGATGCACTCCGACCACGGGGACGTCGGCGAGTACGCCCTCCTGCGGCGCCAGATCGCCGACCGGGAGAAGGAGCTGTCCCGCGACTCGCAGGCCAAGCGCCGCATCGAGGCCGCCGACGCGCTCGCCGCGCTGCGTCCCGGCGACGTCATCCGCGTGCCGTCGGGCCGCCGCCAGGGCCTGGCCGTCGTCCTCGATCCCGGTGTCACCGATCTCGCCGACCCGCGCCCCCTGGTGCTCACCGAGGACAAGTGGGCCGGCCGGCTCGGCTCCGCCGACTTCCCGGGGCCGGTGACCGCGCTGGCCCGCGTGAAGGTGCCCAAGCACTTCAACCACCGCAGCCCGCACGCCCGGCGCGACCTGGCGGCCACCCTCCGCAACGCCCGCGTGGAGCACGAGCTCGGTGTCCGCAAGACCAAGCACCGCTCCGCCGCCGCCGACGACCCGGTCCTCGCCGACCTGCGGCACGCCCTGCGCGCCCACCCCGTGCACGGCCTGCCCGACCGCGAGGAGCGGGTCCGCGTGGCGGAACGGTGGCTGCGGTCGGTGCGCGAGGCCGACGCGCTGCAGCACAAGATGACCGAGCGGACCGGCTCGCTGACCCGCCAGTTCGACCACACCTGCGACGTCCTCGAGGAGCTGGGCTACCTGGTCCCCGAGGTGGCGCCGCTGGTGCCGGCCGACACCGAGGTGATGGGCGCCGAGGACGACGTGCCGGTGGTCACCGATGACGGGCGGCGGCTCTCGCGCATCTGGTCCGAGGCCGACCTGCTGGTCGCCGAGTGCCTGCGGGCCGGTGTCTGGAAGGGGCTCACCGCCGCCGAGCTCGCCGCGGTGACCTCGACGCTGGTCTTCGAGGCCCGGCGCGACACCCCCGGCCTGGCCGCCATCCCCGCGGGGAAGGTCGCCGGCGCCGTGGCCGAGATGCGCCGGATCCGGTCGCGCCTGCAGGACGTCGAGCACGACCACGACGTCCCGGTCAGCCGCGATCTCGACCTGGGCTTCGCGTGGGCCGCCTACCGCTGGGCCGACGGGCAGAGCCTCGACCGGGTCCTGGCCGGCGCCGAGCAGGCGGGCACCGAACTCTCCGGCGGTGACTTCGTGCGCTGGTCCCGGCAGCTCATCGACCTGCTCGACCAGCTGGCCAAGGTGGCCGAGGATCCGGTGGCGAAAGTGGCCCGCGCAGCGGTCGACCGGGTGCGCCGCGGCGTGGTCGCCGTCGCCGTGGGGGGCTGACCTGCGATTCGTTGACCGCCAGGAGCGCTCGCCGTAGGGCACAATGCCTCCGCCCGGCGACCGGTCGCACGGGTAGGAACCGACGGTCGGGGAGAGACGAATGACCAATCCGCCGCAGGGCCCCTACGGGCAGCCCGGCCAGCAGCCGGGGCAGCCCTACGGCCAGCCCGGGCAACCCGGGTACGGCCAGCCCGGGTACGGACAGCCTGCTCAGCCCGGCTACGGCCAGCCGGCTCAGCCCGGGTACGGACAGCCGGCCCAGCCCGGCTATGGCCAGCCGGCCGCACCGCAGTACGGCCAGCCCGCTCAGCCCGGGTACGGCCAGCCGGCCGCACCGCAGTACGGCGCTCCCGCCCAGTACGGGGCGCCCGGGCAGTACGGCCCGGGCTACGGCGCGCCGGCCAAGAAGTCGAAGGCCGGCCTGATCGCGGGCCTGGTGGGGCTGCTCGTCCTGATCGTGGGCGCCGTCCTGCTGTTCGTGTTCCTGGGTGGGTCCACGGTCCTCGACCAGGGCGCCGTGGAGACCGACGTCGCCGCGCAGTTCCAGGAGCGCGAGGGCGTCGCCGTCGACCTCACCTGCCCGGCCGACATGGAGGTCTCCTCGGGGGCGACCTACGAGTGCACCGGCACCACCGAGGCCGGTGAGGAGGTCACCCTCCAGATCGCCATCACCGACGAGGAGAGCGCGGCCTACACCTGGACCGAGCCCTGATCTCCTGGCCGGCGCGCCGGATCAGTCCAGCGCGCCGGCCGGCCAACCCAGGGCGGCCCCCAGCCGCCTGAGCGACGACTCCAGCCCGTGCCGTTCGGCGAGGGTCGCCAGCGCACCGGGGTCGGCGGGGGAACGGGGGAGCGCGCCCTCGACCGGCGGCAGGTCGATGTCCTTCGCGACGGCGACCACGACCGGTGCGGCGTCGAGGTAGTCCGCGGCGGCGTGCATCTTCTTCAGGACGGCGGCGGTCAGCGGCGGCCGGGGGACGACGGTGCGCGCCACGGCCGCCCGGATGCCCGCCAGGTCCCCGAACTCGTTGATCAGCGCCGCAGCGGTCTTGGCGCCGACCCCGGCCACACCCGGCAGCCCGTCGCTCGGGTCGCCGCGCAGCACGGCGAAGTCGGCGTAGGAGCGGCCGGGGATGCCGTACTTCGCCGTCACGCCCGCCTCGTCGACCGTCTCGATGTCGGCGATCCCGCGGGCGGTGTAGAGCACCGTGACGCCCCGGGCGTCGTCGACCAGCTGGAACAGGTCGCGGTCGCCGGTGACGATGTCGACCGGGCCCCGCGCCCGCGTGGCCAGCGTGCCGATCACGTCGTCGGCCTCGTAGCCGGGCGCGCCGACGCGCTCGAGGCCGGCGGCGGCCAGCACCTCGACCAGGACGGGCACCTGAGGGCTGAGCTCGTCGGGGACCTCCTCGCCGCCCTCGGGGGCGACCCGGTGCGCCTTGTACGAGGGCAGGGCCGCCACGCGGAAGGCGGGCCGCCAGTCGTCGTCCCAGCAGGCGACCAGCCGGTCGGGGCCGTGCGCGGTGAGCAGGCGGGCGGTCATGTCGAGGAACCCCCGGACGGCGTTGACCGGCCGACCGTCGGGGCTGGTCACGCTGGTGGGCACGCCGTAGAACGCCCGGAAGTAGAGGCTGGCCGCGTCCAGCAGCATGGTGGTCACGGACGCGGACGGTAGCGCTCGGGCGACGAATGGGCTGTCGGCCGGGCGTGCCTGACTAGTCTGCGCACGTGGGAACCGCGACACAGACCGCCGGGATCAGCCCGCTCGTGACGATCGAGCGGGTGCACGCGGCGCGGGCGATCGCCGGTGAGCTCGGCGCCGACCTGCTCGTCCTCACGCCCGGCTCCGACCTGCGCTACCTGACCGGGTACCACGCGCACGCCATGGAGCGGCTCACGGCGCTGGCCGTGCCGCGGGTGGGCGAGCCGTTCCTGGTCGTGCCGCGGCTGGAGGCGCCGATGGTCGACGCGAGCCCCGCGGGGGGCCTGGGCCTCGACGTCCTGGCGTGGGACGAGACCGACGACCCGTTCGCGCTGCTCGCCGGCGCCGCCACCGCGCGGCTCGGCTCGGCGCCGGTGCGGGTCGCCGTCGGCGCGCGCACCTGGGCCGAGCACGCGCTCGGCGTCGCCCGGGCGTTGCCGGGCAGCGCGCTGGAGCTCGCGAGCCCGGTCGTCGACCGGCTGCGCATGGTCAAGACACCGGCGGAGGTCGAGGAGCTCGCCGCGGCGGGCGCCGCCATCGACCGGGTGCACGCCCGGATGGCGGACATGCTGCGCGTCGGGCGCACCGAGGCCGCGGTCGGCGCCGACATCGCGGCGGCCATCCTCGAGGAGGGCCACGTCGCCGTCGACTTCACCATCGTCGGGTCGGGGCCCAACGGCGCCAGCCCCCACCACGAGCTCTCCGACCGGACGATCGGCGCCGGTGACGTCGTCGTCGTCGATATCGGCGGGATGACGGCGACCGGTTACCGCTCCGACTGCACCCGCACCTACGTCGTGGGCGGGGCCGTGCCGCCCGACGTCGCCGAGTGGTACGCCGTGCTGCAGGCCGCGCAGGCGGCCGCGACCGCCGCCGTCCGGCCGGGGGTCACCGCCGAGCAGATCGACGCCGCGGCGCGCGCCGTCATCGACGACGCCGGCTGGGGCGAGCACTTCATCCACCGCACGGGGCACGGCATCGGGCTCGACACGCACGAGGCGCCCTACATCGTGGCGGGCAACGGCATCCCGCTCGAGCCCGGCATGGCCTTCTCGGTCGAGCCGGGCATCTACCTGGCCGGGCGCTGCGGCGCCCGGATCGAGGACATCGTGGTCTGCACCGACGACGGCGTCCGCACCCTCAACGACGGTCCCCGTGAGCTCGTCGAACTCGCCGGCTGAGCCTGGCGGCGACGCCGCCGCGCCCGCCCAGGCCGTGGACGTCGACCGCGCGCTGCTGGCCGCGCTGGCCCGCGACGGCCGCGCCAGCTACACCGAGCTGGCCGAGAAGGTGGGCCTGTCGGTGTCGGCGGTGCACCAGCGGGTGCGCCGGCTCGAGCAGCGGGGGCTGATCACCGGCTACAAGGCGACGCTGCAGGCCAAGGCGCTGGGGCTGCCGCTGACCGCGTTCGTGTCGATCACGCCGATCGACGTCGCCCAGCCCGACGACGCGCCGGCGCGCCTGGCCCACCTGTCGGCCATCGAGGAGTGCCACTCGGTCGCCGGGATGGAGAGCTACATCCTCAAGGTGCGGGTCGCCTCGCCGGACGCCCTCGAGGGGCTGTTGCAGGACATCCGGGCCGCCGCCAACGTCACCACCCGGACGACCGTCGTCCTCTCCACGTTCTACGAGGGCCGCCCGCCCATCTGAGGCCTCTAGCCTGCCCACGTGGCCTCGTTCTGGCTGACCAACCGGGTGGCCAACCCGGTGCTGCGCCGCGCGCTGCGGACGCCGGTGGGCCGGCGACTGGGCCGGGGTCTCGCGGTGCTCCGCTACACCGGCCGGCGCACGGGCACGCCGCACGAGCTGGTCTGCCAGTACGCCCGCGACGGCGACACGGTCTGGGTGCTGGTCGGGGCGGCCGACCGCAAGACCTGGTGGCGCAACCTGCGGGACGGCGCCGACGTGGACCTGTGGCTCGCGGGGGAGCACGTGCGCGCCCGCGCGGTCGCCGTGGAGGGCGCCGTCGCGCCCGAGGAGGCCGCCGCGGGGCTGACGGCCTACCTGGCGGCGGTCCCGGCGGCGGCGCGCACGCTCGGTCTGGCCCGGCACCCGCCGCCGGACGAGGTGGCGAGGGCCGCCACCCGGGCGACGCTGGTGCGCGCGACGCGGATCTGACCCGTCGCAGACCAAGGGCTGCGCCGATGAGCGGCCAACGTCCCTGGAACCGCAGGTCAGACCGCCTAGCCTCGGCACCAGGAGGTGCCGATCATGGTGAGCCCCGCACCCACGACTCCCGCACCGATGAGGCAGTCGATTCCCCGCGAGCAGCTGATGGGCGCGCTGGACCGGCTGCAGGCCGCCGGCACCTGGTCACCGGAGCAGGCCACGGCGCTGCTCGACGAGCTGGACCGCGGCGCGGGGCCGCCGGAAGGCCCCCCGCGCCCGGCGGGTGTCCCGCTCAGCAGCCGGCTCGCCGAGGCGGCCGCCTACGCCGGTGCCGCGCTCGTCGGCGCCGCCGGCGCGGTGCTCGTCGGGCAGCGGTGGGAGGAGCTGGGGCGCCCCGGCCGGGTCGCCGTCCTCGCCGGGATCACCCTCGTCCTCGCCGTCGTCGGCCTCGCGGTGGCCGCGGTCCGGCCGCGCGGCCGGCAGATCATGCTCGGCCCGGAGCACGCCGTCCGCCGCCGCCTGGCCAGCACCTCGCTGACCATCGCCGCGGGCACGGCCGCCGGGACCGCCGGCGTCCTCGTCACCGGGCACGGGCTGCTCGCCGCGGCCGTCACCGCCGTCGTCGCCGTCGCCGCCGCGCACTGGGTGGCCCCGAGCGCCGTCAGCGAGACCGCCGGACTCGGCGCGGTGTGCCTGCTCGCCATCGCGGTCCTGGACGAGGCGACCCCCGACCAGGAGTCGACGACGGCCACGGCCATGGTGCTCGCGTTCGCCGCGGTCGGGCTCGGCTGGGCGGCCCTCTCGCGTACCCGGGTGCTCACCGTGCCCACGCTCGGCCTGTCCCTCGGCCTGGTCGTCGCGCTCTACGCGGGCACGATCGGCGTCTTCGCCGAGCTCCAGCCGGGCGCAGCCATCGCCGTCGGGGTCCTGGCCGTCCTCGCCGTGGGCGGTCTGGCGTACTACGTCCGCACCGCGGAGTGGCCGGCCGCGGTCGCGGGGGTCCTCGCGCTGGCGATCCTGGTCCTCAAGTTCAGCAGCGACAGCCTCAGCCCGGTGGTCGCCGTCTTCCTGACCGGGCTCGTCCTGCTGGGCGTGGGTGCGCTGCTGCTCGTGCGCCGCCGGGCCGCGGGGCGGCGGTAGCGGCGGTCAGTCCCGGCGCAGCCGCCACGACGCGAGCGCCCAGCTCACCGCCCCGATCGCGGCCAGGACGGCGAGCATGCCGGGGTTCCAGCTGCCGCTGAACCACGGGTCCTGCAGGGCCAGGACCAGCGGCCGCAGGGGCGTCAGGGCGCCGACGGTGCCCATCGCGTCGGGCAGCACCTCCGGCGGGGGGCCGGCGCCGCCGAGGATCAGCAGCACGAACCAGAGCAGCACCCCGGCACCCTGTGCCGCGCGGGCGGTGGGCAGGACGGCGCCGAGCAGGATGCCGAGCAGGATCAGCGCCACCGTGCCGACGAGGAACGCCACGACCACGCCGACCGGGTCCTCCGCCGGCGCCGGGTCGTTGGTGAGGAACGAGAACGCCGTGACGACGGCGGCGCCGACCGCGGCCAGCCCCAGCCCGACCGCCAGCTGGGCCCCCAGGACGGCCGCGACGGGCAGGCCGGACGCGCGCATCCGGCGCAGCACCCCGCGCTCGCGGTAGCCGGCCAGCTGGGTCGGCACCGAGATCAGCCCGACCGAGGCGGCGACCAGGGAGATGTAGGCCGGCGTGTAGTACGTCGAGCCGCCGACGCCGCGGAAGACCTCGCCGGTCGGGTCCGGCTGGTCGCCGAACACGCCCCCGAGGACGACGACGTTCACGATCGGCAGCGCGAGCGCGAACACCAGGGTCACCGGCTCGCGCAGCAGCAGGAGCAGCTCGACCCGGCCCGACTCGGTCAGCACGCGCCCGTTCACCGGGCCACCGCCGTCCCTGGCTCGTCGCCCCGGGTCGGCGGGTCAGCGCCGTCCTGGGTGCCGTCCTGGGTGCCGTCGCCGACGAGCCGGATGTAGGCGTCCTCGAGCGTCGCCTGCCGGACGAGCAGATCGGCGGGCACGTGCCCGGTCGGGACCAGCAGGTGGCCGATGCGCAGCACGACCGCCGGTTCCCCGGTGACCTCCACGGTGGTGCCGTGCCGGCGGACGTCGCGGACCCCCGGCAACTCGGCGAACACGGGCAGCGGGAGATCGCTGCTGAACGAGGCGGTGAGCCCGCCGCCGTGGCGGTGTACGAGCTCGGCGGGCGTGCCGGTCGCCACGACGGCGCCGTCGCGCAGCACGACCAGCCGGTCGCAGAGGCGTTCGGCCTCGTCCATGAAGTGGGTGACGAGGACGATCGCCGCGCCCCGGTCCCGCACCCGTTCCACCAGCCGCCAGGCGTCGCGGCGGGCGGTCGGGTCCAGGCCGGTGGTCATCTCGTCGAGGAACACCAGCTCGGGGTCGTTGACCAGGGCGAGGGCGACGAACAGCCGCTGGCGCTGCCCGCCCGAGAGGCTGCCGAACGGCGCGCGGCGCTTCTCCCGGAGGCCCCACTCGCGCAGCAGTGCGTCGATGTCGGGCCGCCGGTCGCCCACGCTGGCGAACAGGCGGACGGCCTCGCCGACCCGGAGCCGGTCGGGCAGGGCGGCGTCCTGCAGCTGGCAGCCGATCCGCCGGCGGAGGGTGGCCACCTGGTGGCGAGGGTCGAGCCCCAGCACCCGGACGTCGCCCTGGTCGGGACGGCGGAGTCCCTGCAGGCACTCCACGGTCGTGGTCTTGCCCGACCCGTTGGGCCCGAGGATGCCGACGATCTCGCCCGGTTCGACGGTGAAGGACACGTCGTCGACCGCCGTCGTCTTCCCGTAGGTCTTGCGCAGGCCGCGCACCTCGACCGGGCGGTCGGCCGTCCGGGGCGAGGTCCGTGCGCGCGTCGTCGTCACCGCCCCGATCGCAGCCGAACCGGCGGGCGGGCCCCAGGGCCGGACGTCCCGGCGGTGGGGCCGCAGTGCCCGGTCACCCGGCCAGCCGCCCGGACCGGCTCAGCGCCCGGGCGGCGCGCACGACGCCGCGTGCGGCGACCGGGGGAGCGCCGGCGGCCAGCGCCAGCCGGCGGAAGGAGTCGTAGGACAGGTCCCGGTAGGCCGTGGCGAGCTCCTCGGCCGCGTCGCGGCGCGAGGGGGCGGCGGTGGCCCGCAGGTGCTGCGCCGTGCGGACGGCGTGCTTGGTGAACGTCACCTGCAGCGCCTGGGAGGACAGCCGGCCGCCGATCCGCGAGTCCAGCCCGGGCCCCCGGCGCAGCGCCGGCAGCACCCAGGGGCTCGCGGCGAGGGCGGGGTACCGGTTGCGCACGGTCTCCCACGCGAGCCAGGCGGTCAGCGCGCCCGGGACGGCCCACTCGCCGTCGTCGGTGGCGACGAGCAGGCGGCGGGTGGTCGCGCGCACCTGGTCCCGGCGCAGCGAGCGGAACGCGGCGACCGGCGCCGGCCAGCCCAGGGCGAGGGCGCACCAGGCCACCGCGCGCAGGTGCTCCGGGTCCTCGCTGCGCACCTGCGTCAGCGGGCGCAGATCCAGCTCCGGCGGGTCGGGTTCGGGCGTGGGCGCCCGCGGCAGGGCCAGGCCGCCGTAGCGGGCGACCTTGCTGTACAGCGCCACGGTCGCGGGCTTCCAGCCGCGGGCCGCCACCAGCGGCTCCAGACCGGTCGCGGCGAGGTCGTCGGGGCCCAGCCCCAGTTCGAGGGCGGCGTCGACCAGCCGGCGCCACTGGGGCTCGTAGCCCTCCGGCGGCCGCACGCGGCCCCAGGCGCGCGCCGGAGGCGGGGCGGGCATGTCGGGCAGCGGCTGCTGCCACGCACGTAGCATGACGGAACACTACCGTTATCCCCAACAATTCGTTGCGTTCCACTTGTGCGGACCTGCCGAACGGGGCCCGGCGCCCTCCGGGCGCCATCTCCGCAATCGCGGGAGGCGCGGCGGCGGGAGCAGGGTGAGCTGCAGGGGTGGTGGGACCGCAGGTCCCACCGAAGAGCCGGCTCAGAGTTGGGGATAACGGTTCGACAACGCGGGGGGCGTTCACCCGGGCGGGGGCCACCGGCCACCTCGGCCTGCGTTCCGGCTCCGCCATGGTGATCATGAGCGCGTGCGCAGCGTCGGGGTCGAGGAGGAACTGCTGGTGGTGGACCCCGCCGGCGTCCCCGTGCCCAAGGGCCCCGAGGCCCTCGAGGTCGCCGCCCGGCGCGGCGAGGGGGAGGACACCGGCGCACACGACCGTGCCGAGCGCGGCGAGGGGCACGGCGCGGACCCGGGTCACCTGATGCCCGAGCTCAAGGCCCAGCAGATGGAGCTCGGCACCCGGGTCTGCACCGACCTCGCCCACCTCGAGGGCGAGCTGCGCTTCTGGCGCGGGCGGGCGGAGTCAGCGGCCCGCGCGGTCGGTGCCCACGTCGCCGCCCTCGCCACCTCCCCGGTCCACGTCGAGCCGGTCGCGACCGAAGGGGAGCGGTACGGGCGGATCGTCGAGGTCTTCGACCGGACGGCCCGGGACGTGCTGACCTGCGGCTGCCACGTCCACGTCTCGGTCGCCGACGACGAGGAGGGGGTGGCCGTCCTCAACCGGATCCGCGGATGGCTGCCGGTGCTGACCGCGCTGACCGCCAACTCCCCGTTCTGGCGCGGCTCCGACACCGGCTACGCGAGCTTCCGGTCGCAGGTGTGGAACCGGTGGCCCTCGGCGGGCCCCAACGAGCCGTTCGCCGACGCCGCCGACTACCACCGCCTCGTCGGCGCCGTCCTGGCCACGGGCACCGTCCTCGACGACGGGATGGTCTACTTCGACGCCCGGCTGTCGGCCACCTGGCCCACCGTCGAGGTGCGCACGCCCGACGTCGCCCTGCACGTCGAGGACGCCGTCACGCTCGCCGGCCTGGTGCGGGCCCTGGTCGAGACCGCCGCCCGGGACGCGGCCGACGGTCGCCCGGTGCCCGACGTCCGCACCGAGCTCCTGCGGGTGGCCGCCTGGCGGGCCTCCCGGTCCGGGCTGGCCGACGACCTCGTCCACCCCGCGACCGGCACACCGGCCCCGGCCGCCGACGTGCTCGACGACCTGCTCCAGCACGTGCGGCCCGCGCTGCGCGACGCCGGCGACGAGCAGCGGGTCGACGACGGGATCGCCGCGCTGCTTCGGCGCGGGACCGGCGCGGACCTGCAGCGGCGGGTCCACCGGGAGACCGGCGACCTGGCGGCCGTCGCCCGTGCCGCCGTGGCCCTCACCGCCGGACGGATGCCCGACACCGCGGGCGCGGTCCCCGGCCCCACGGGATAGATTGCGCCACATGTACACCGCGAGCTGGCGCGACGTCGTCCGCCGCGACCTGTTCGGACCCTCGCCCGACCCGCGTGACAAGCCCTACCGGTTCGTCATCCGCGTCGTGCTGGTCCTGTTCAAGGCGTTTGGCTTCCGGTTCGACGTCCGGGGCTCCGAGCACGTGCCGGTCACCGGCGGCGCGATCATCTCGAGCAACCACGTCAGCTTTTTCGACTTCATGTTCCTGGGCCTCGGCGCGCTGCCGCAGCACCGGCTGGTCCGGTTCATGGCCAAGTCCGGGGTGTTCGAGCACTGGTTCGCCGGCCCGTTCATGCGGGCGATGCAGCACATCCCGGTCGACCGCAAGGCCGGGGCGGCCGCCTTCGAGTCCGCGGTGCGCGCCCTCAAGGACGGCGAGGTGGTCGGCGTCTTCCCCGAGGCGACGATCAGCACGAGTTTCACCGTCAAGGACCTCAAGGCCGGCGCCGCCCGCATGGCCGTCGACGCCGGGGTGCCGATCATCCCCGCCGCGGTCTGGGGCGGGCACCGGATCGCCACCAAGGGCCACAAGGTGGTCCTGCGCCGCCGGGTGCCGGTCACCGTGCTCCTCGGCGAGCCGATCGTCGCCGAGCCGGGGGAGAAGGCCCAGTCGCTGCTACGCCGCACCCGGGCCGCCATGGAGACGCTGCTCGACGAGGCCCACCGCAGCTACCCCGACCAGCCCGCGGGTCCCGACGACCGCTGGTGGCTCCCCGCCCACCTCGGCGGCACCGCCCCGACCCCGGAGGAGGCGGCGGCCGCGGACGCCGTCCGCGCCGCGGGCCACGGCCCGAAGACGCCGAAGAAGTCCCCGCTGGCGCGGATCACGGGCCTGGTCCGCCGCCGCTGACCGCGCATTAGTCGATCGTGGGCGGCGCCATCAGCCGGAAGGCCTCGAGCTCGACGTCGTACCAGCGGGTCATCCGGCCCAGCGGCGTCATGCCCAGCCGCCGGCAGACCGCCAGCGACGGCTCGTTGCCGGGCCGGACGACGGCGTAGACCTCGGGCAGCCCGGCCTCGAAGCCCCGCTGGATCACCGCCCGGGCCGCCTCGGTCGCGTAGCCGTGGTGCCACGAGTCGGGGTGCAGGTGCCAGCCGACCTCGACCTCGCCCACCCCGTTCGGCAGCGGCTTGAACAGCACCGTGCCCGCGACCACGCCGTCCTCGCGCTCCATCGCCCAGCAGCCGAAGCGCGGATCCCCGGCGTGCAGCGCCGCCCAGCGGCTCGGCAGCGCGGCCGGCGGCACCGACGGAGCCCCGCCCAGCCAGCGGGTGACCTCCTCGCGGCCGTACAGGTCCGCCAGGCGCGCGAGGTCGGCGGGGGAGTCCGTCCAGGGCCGGAGCCGCAGCCGGGCGGTGGTCAGCTCGGCACCGTCGTCGTCCCCCACGCCCCCTGCCTACCGGGCGGCGCCGGTGGCAGCCACCCGGGCGGGGCTCAGGCCGGCAGGTCGGCGGCCGACGCCGCGCGGCTGCTGGCCGCGCGCTCCTCAGCTGCCACCCGGTCGTGCTCGCGCTGCGCCCACCACGCCTGGCCGCTCTCGGGCAGCGTCGCGATCGGGTCGTAGTACGTGTAGCGGCGATCCAGGGCGGCCTCGTCGGTGCGCTCGATGCCGGTGCGGTAGTTCTTCGTCCAGTAGCTGATGCCCCGCTCGCGGTCGTACTCGGCGACCTGGTGCACCCACCGCTTGCCGACGTAGGGGACGTCGCACACGATCCGCGGCGTCGCGAAGCCGGGCAGGTAGCCCATGATGTCGTGCTGCAGCGTCTGGGCGTGGGCCAGTGAGACCCGCCAGTGCTCGGCACTGGGGATCATGTCGCACATGTAGAAGTAGTAGGGCGTGATGCTCGCCCCGTCGAGCAGCGCGAAGCACAGGTCGAGCAGCTGCGGCGCGGTCGCGTTGACCCCGCGCAGCAGGACGCCCTGGTTGCGCACGTCGCGGACCCCGGCGGCCAGCATGGCCTTCGCGGCCTCGGCCACCAGCGGGGTCACCTGCTGCGCGGCGTTGACGTGGGTGTGCACGGCGAGGGAGACGCCGCGCTCGCGGGCCGTCGTCGCCAGCCGGGTCATGCCCTCGACGACGTCGTCCTGCAGCCAGTGCTGCGGCATGCCCATGAGGGCCTTGGTCGCGAGCCGGATGTCGCGGACCGACTCGATCTCCAGCAGGCCGGCGACGAACGCCTCGAGGTTCTTGAACGGCAGGTTGGCGACGTCGCCGCCGGAGACGACGACGTCGCGCACGCCGGGGGTGGCCCGCAGGTAGTCGAGCATCAGACCCTGCCGGTCGACCGGCTTGAGCTCGAACTTCAGCTTGGGGACGGCGGGCGTCGAGTTGCCCACCAGGTCCATGCGGGTGCAGTGCCCGCAGTACTGCGGGCAGGTCGACAGCAGCTCGGCGAGCACCTTGGTGGGGTAGCGGTGGGTCAGCCCCTCGACGGCCCACATCTCGTGCTCGTGCAGCGAGTCGCGCGCGGCGTACGGGTGGCTGGCCGCGGCGCCCTCCAGCCGGTCGGAGGCGACCGGGAGCATGTACCGGCGCACCGGGTCGGCGAGCATCGCCGCGGTCGAGGGCACCTCCCCGGGCACCATCGTGTTGAGCATCTGCGGCGGGAGCAGCAGCGACATCGTCGCCCGGCCGGCCTGGTCGGCCTCGACGTCGGCGTAGAAGGACTCGTCGAGCAGGTCGCCGTAGACCCCGCGCAGCTGCCGGAGGTTCTTCACGCAGTTGACGCGCTGCCACTGGGCGCTGCGCCACTGCTCCTCGGTCACGTCGGCGAAGCCGGGGAGCCGCCGCCAGTCCGGTTCGACCAGCTCGCGAGCCACGTATTCGTACGGCTGCTCCAGCACTGCGTGCTCCCTCCGCGGGTCGACCCCGTCGATCCCTCACCAACACGGGCCACCTTACGGGAGAATCTTCGGTCATATGGCATCGACGCGATAGGTTCTCCTGCACCGAACGGGTGAGAGGGAGTGTTTCGTGGCTGGATCGACGGAGCGGGCACTGGGCGTGCCCCGGGTGCTCGAGCCCACCGGGGTGCTGCCCCAGGCGGCGCAGCGCCTCGACGCCTCGCCGGAGATCGGCCCGGACGAGGTGCGCATCGCCGTCGAGCGGCTCAACCTCGACGCCGCGTCGTTCCGCCAGCTCTCGGAGGCGCACCACGGCGACGGCGCTGCGGTTCGCGCTGCCGTCCTGGAGATCGTGCGCACCCGCGGGAAGATGCAGAACCCGGTCACCGGCTCCGGCGGCATGCTCATCGGCACCGTGGACGCCGTGGGCCCCGAGTCGCCCCTGGGCCTGCGGGTCGGCGACCGCGTGGCCACCCTCGTCTCGCTGACCCTGACGCCGCTGTCCCTCAGCGACGGGCTCGCCCGGTGGGACGGGCGCAGCGAGCAGGTGCCGGCCGAGGGGACGGCGATCCTGTTCGCCCGCTCCATCGCCGCCGTGCTCCCCGCCGACCTCCCCGACGCGGTGTCCCTCGCCGTCCTCGACGTGTGCGGCGCCCCCGCCGCGACCGCGCGCGTGGTCGAGCGGGCCGGGGCGCGCTCGGTCGTCGTCCTGGGCGCGGCCGGCAAGTCGGGCTGCCTCAGCCTGGCCGCGGCCCGCGCCGCCGGGGCCACCGAGCTCACCGGCCTGGTGCGCGACGAGGCGGAGGCCGCGGCGCTGCGCGCGACGGGGCTGGCCGACCGCGTCGTCGTCGCCGACGCCACCGACCCCCTGGCCGTCGCGGCCGCGGTGGGCACCCCCGCCGACGTGACCGTGGTCTGCGTCGACGTGCCCGGCGCCGAGCACGGCGCCATCCTCGCGACGGCCGACGGGGGGACCGTGGTCTTCTTCTCCATGGCCACGTCGTTCCCGGCGGCGGCCCTGGGCGCGGAGGGGATGGCGGCGGACGTGACGATGCTCGTGGGCAACGGCTACACGCCGGGGCACGCCGCCCTGGCGCTCGGCCTGTACCGGTCGGCCCCCGGCGTGCGCGCCCTGATCGAGCCGCGCATCCATCCATGAGCCTGCTGATCACCGACGTCACCGTCGGCGACCGGGCCGGCCGCGCCGTGCACGTCGTCGACGGCGCCGTCGCCTGGACCGGTGCGGCCGCCGACGCACCCGCGGCCGACCGGGTGATCTCGGGGGAGGGGGCGTTGCTCACCCCGGCGTTCGTCGACGCGCACGTGCACGCCACGGCGACCGGTCTGGCGCTCGCCGGTCTCGACCTCCACGGGAGGTCGAGCGTCCGGGACGCGCTCGCTGCGGTGACCGCACTGGTCGGGTCGGCCCCCGAGGGCATCGTGCTGGGCACCGGCTGGGACGAGACCGGCTGGCCGGAGGGACGCGGCCTGACGCGGCACGACCTCGACGCCGTCGTCGGTGACCGCCCCGCCTACCTGGCCCGCGTCGACGTGCACTCGGCCACCGTCTCGACGGCGCTGCTCGACCGGGTCCCCGGCATCACCGCCCTGCCCGGCTACGACCCGAGCGGCCAGCTACGGCTCGACGCCCACCACGCGGCGCGGCAGGCGGCCTACGGGTCGGTGGGCGCCGGCCAGCGCCGGACCGCCCAGCGAGCCACGCGCGCCGCCGCGGCGGAGCTCGGCATCGGCAGCCTGCACGAGATGGCCGGCCCCGAGGTGTCCGGCATCGAGGACCTCGCCGCCCTGCTCGACCTCGCGGCGGCCGAGCCGGGGCCGCGGGTGCTCGGCTACTGGGGCGAGCTGGCCGAACGCGGCGGCCTGGGACCGGTCCACGAGCTCGGCCTGGCCGGGGCCGGCGGCGACCTGTTCTGCGACGGCGCCTTCGGCTCGCACACGGCCGCGCTGAGCAGCCCCTACGTGGACCGCCCGGACACCGCCGGCGCACTGCGGTTCGAGACGGCGTCGCTGGTCGAACACGTGCGCGCGTGCACGCTGGCCGGCGTGCAGGCCGGCTTCCACTGCATCGGCGACGCCGCCGTCGGCCAGGTGCTGGACGCGATCGGTGCGGTGGTGGCGGAGCTGGGCGTCGCCGCCGTCCGCGCGTGCCGGCATCGCCTCGAGCACGTCGAGATGGCCGACGCCCGGGCGATCGCCCGGATGCGCGACTGGGCGGTGGTCGCCAGCGTCCAGCCGGCGTTCGACGCCGCCTGGGGCGGGGAGACCGGCATGTACGTCGAGCGCCTGGGCCACGACCGGGCGCTGGCGACCAACCCGTTCGCCGACCTCGCCGACGCCGGTGTCGCGCTGGCGCTGGGCAGCGACGCCCCGGTCACCCCGATGGATCCGTGGGGAGGGGTGCACGCCGCCGTCGACCACCGCACGCCGGCGTCCGGCCTGCGCCCGTTCGACGCGTTCGACGCCGCCACCCACGGCGGCTGGCACGCCGCCCGCGCCGAGCACCCCGGTGGCCCGCTGGCCGTCGGCGCCCCCGCCGACCTCGCCCTCTGGGCGACCACCGGCACGCTGTCCACCGTCCTCACCGAGCGGGCGCGGCCCACCTGCCGCCTGCTGCTCGTCGACGGCGACCCGATCGGAGAACTCCCATGACGCCCCCATCTCAGCTTTCGGTACAGAAAGCTCACGCGCACGGTTCAGCTTTCGGTACAGAAAGCGGGAAGGGAGACCTGCCGTGAGCACGCTGCACCTCGACCCGGCGCTGGTCGCGCGGGCGCGGGAGCTGGCCGCGCGCGCCGCGCAGCCGGTCGTCGACCTGGCGCACCGGCACACCACCGTGTCGGTCGAGCGCGCCGTGCTGCGGCTGGCCGGCCTCACCGGCACGGACCCGGTCACCGGCGAAGGCAGGACCGAGGACCGGGTGCCCTGGGTGAACCGGGTGGTCGACGCCGTCCGCGACCAGGTCGGCCTGGAGTCCGGCGTGGCGCTGCCCGTGTGGCACGCGCTCGCCTCGGGACGGACCCTGCAGTCGCTGGCCGAGGAGGTCGGCGCCGGGACGGCGCGGTTCGACATCCCCAGCGGTGCCGACGCCGAGCGCGCCCGCGCGGCCGCCCGCGACGCCGCGGCGCAGGGCATCGCCCGCATCGACGCCAACCGCCGCCGTCGGGACGAGCTCGTGGCGACGCACGGCGACCCGCCGCGCCGTCCCTGGATCTACCTGATCGTCGCCACCGGCGACATCCACGAGGACATCCCGCAGGCCCAGGCCGCCGCGCGGGCCGGCGCCGACGTCATCGCCGTCATCCGGTCGACCGGGCAGTCGCTGCTGGACTACGTGCCCGAGGGCGCCACGCGGACCGGCTACGCCGGCACGTACGCCACCCAGGAGAACTTCCGGCTGATGCGGGCCGCCCTGGACGACGTCAGCGCGGAGCTCGGCCGCTACGTGCGGCTGACCAACTACGCGTCGGGGCTGTGCATGCCCGAGATCGCCGTGCTGGCCGGGCTGGAGCGGCTGGACATGATGCTCAACGACGCGATGTACGGGATCCTCTTCCGCGACATCAACCCGCAGCGCACCTTCGTCGACCAGCGGTTCAGCCGCATGGTGCACGCCCGCGCCGGGATCATCATCAACACCGGCGAGGACAACTACCTCACCACTGCCGACGCCGTCGACGAGGCGCACACCGTCACGGTCAGCCAGCTGCTCAACGAGACGCTGGCCAAGGAGGCCGGCCTCGAGGACTGGCAGCTGGGGCTCGGGCACGCCTTCGAGATCCAGCCCGAGCGGGAGGAGTCCTTCCGCCTGGAGCTGGCGCACGCCCTGCTGGCGCGCAGTCTCTTCCCCGACGCGCCGCTGAAGTGGATGCCGCCGACCAAGCACATGACCGGCGACGTGTTCCGCGGCTACCTGCTCGACGGGTTCTTCAACCTGGCCGGGGCGCTCACCGGCCAGGGCATCCTGCTGGTCGGGATGATGACCGAGGCCGTCGTCACCCCGTGGCTGTCCGACCGCGACCTCGCGCTGCGCAACGTCGGCTACGTGCTGAACGCCGCGGGCAACCTTGCCGAGGACTTCGCCCCGCCGCCGGGCGGCTTCATCGACCGGCGGGCCGACACCGTCCTGCGCGAGGCGGTCGAGCTGCTGGAGCGGATCGCCGACCATCCCCGCGGGCTGATGGACGCGATCGCCGACGGCACGTTCGGCATCACCAAGCGACCGATCGACGGCGGCAAGGGCCTGGCCGGGGTCGTCGCGACCGGCCCCGACGCCTACAACCCCGCCCTGGAGCTGCTGGAGGAGAAGGAGGCCGCTCGTGCCTGACGGGACGATCATCCGGCCGTACGGGGACACCACCGGCGACGGGATGGTGCAGCTGTCCTTCACCCTGCCCGTGCCCACCGGCCCCAGGGCCGAGGGCGCTGCGCTGCAGCTGGCGAACAAGATGGGCATCGAGCCGGCGATGGTCGTGCACAGCCACGCGATCGACGCCGGCTACACCTTCTTCGTCGTCTACGGCAGCGTGCGGCACCTGGTCGACCTCGACCAGGTGCACGTCGAGGAGCGGGCCTACCCGCTGCTCACGGCCGGCGAGGTCAACACCGCCATCAGGACCGGCCTGCACCGCGAGCTCGTCGTCCTCGGCGCCTGCATCGGCACCGACGCGCACACCGTGGGCATCGACGCGATCCTCAACGTCAAGGGCTTCGCGGGGGAGAAGGGCCTGGAGTACTACCGGGAGATGGCCGTGACGAATCTCGGCGCCCAGGTCACCGTCCCCGAGCTGGTCGCCCGGGCCCGGGCCGACCGCGCCGACGCCGTCCTCGTGTCGCAGGTGGTCACCCAGAAGGACGCGCACCTGCGCAACACCCGGGAGCTGGCCGCCGCGTTCCGCGAGGCGATGGGGGAGGAGCGCCCCCTGCTCGTCGTGGGCGGCCCGCGCTTCGACCCGGCGATGGCCGCCGACCTCGGCGTCGACAAGGTCTTCGGCCGGGGGACGACACCCGGCGAGGTCGCCAGCTACCTGATCCACGCACTGATTCCCGAAAGGCAGCCCGCATGACCGAGCCCGACCCCCGACTGGGGCTCACCGTCACCCACCGCCGCTACGTGCCCTACGCGCACGCCCACTACGGGGGCTCGCTGGTCGACGGCGCCTACTCCCTGGGCCTGTTCGGCGACGTGGCCACCGAGGTCGCGATCGTCATGGACGGCGACGAGGGCCTGCTGGCCGGCTACTCCGAGGTCCGCTTCCTCGGCCCGGTGCGGGCCGGCGACGTCCTCGAGGCGACCGCGGAGGTGGTGCGGGTCGGCCGGCGCAGCCGCGAGCTGCGCTGCACGGCCCGGGTGGTCGCACGCGCCGAGCCGGACCGCGGTCCGTCGGCCGCCCGCGTCCTCGACGAGCCGCTGACCGTCGTCGAGGCGGTGGCCACGCTCGTCGTCCCGTGACGGAACGCAGCGGCGCGCACGCGGACCGAACCGACCGGCCGGACGAACGGCCTCAGGTCACGATCAGATAACAGTCCGGCTCGTGCCTCTCGCAGGCCGCGACCCGGCCGCGCGCAGTTCTTACAGTCCCTGCAGTTCCATCCGGGGCACCGACCGTCGCCTGCCGGAGCGAGCCGCGCGGGTCCACCGCGCCGCCCGCCCGACCGTCGCCGCCGGGCAACCCGGTGAGAGCCCGCTCGGACCCGCCTCATCAGACAACGGTCGAGCCGATCGCCGCCAGCGACCGGCCGTCCGGCCCGAAGACGCGGCACCGCGGCGCGGCCCCGCCGGCGCTGACACGGATGGGGGAAGGACCCCCTGCCCCCCACCGCTCGCAAGCTCGCGGTGGGACCCTGCAGGGGGCCGTCGCCGGTCGGAGCCCGTGCCGGTCGTCGGTGCAGGCTGGAATGGGATGCTGGGTCAGGACCGCGGCAACGGCGCAGCGGTCCGGACCCACGTCCGAGCGGCCTGGGTCGACCGACCCCCGGGCCGCTCCCGGGACGACCGTTCCGGGAGGCAGTGCGTGCCGGCAGCACCAGGTGGGCCGGTGACCGGCGCGAGGCCCCTGCCCAGGCCGGCCGATCCGGACGTCTCCGTCGAGGCACCCGCCCCGCGCCGACGCCTGCCCTGGCGCACCGCGCTGGCCGCGCTCGGCGGGGCCCTCCTGCTGCTCGCCTTCCCCGGCTACGACCTGCCGGCGCTGGCCCCCCTCGGGCCCGCCGCGCTCGCCCTGGCCGTGCGGGGGCAGCGCTTCCGGTCGGGGCTGTGGCTCGGCCTCGTGTTCGGGCTCGCCTTCTTCGTCCCGCTGCTGTCGTGGAGCGGCACCTACGTCGGGCAGGTCCCGTGGCTGGCGCTGGCCGGCATGGAGGCGATGTTCATCGCGCTGCTCGGCGGTGCCAGCGCCGTGACCTCCGGGCTGCGGCTGTGGCCGGTGTGGGCCGCGGCCCTGTGGGTGGCCGACGAGGCCCTGCGCGGACGTTTCCCCTTCGGCGGGTTCCCGTGGGGGCGGCTGGGCCTCAGCCAGACCGAGGGGCCGCTGATGTCGTTCGCGGCGTACGGCGGCGTGCCCCTGGTGAGCTTCGCCGTCGCCCTGAGCGGCACGCTGCTGGCCGCGGCGGCGCTGGCCCTGGTCAGGGCCTGGCGGGCGGCGTCCGTGCCGCGGGAGCCCGCCGCCGAGGGACCGGCCGAGGGACCCGCAGCGGGGCCGGCGGTGCGGGCGGCCGTCCTCGCCGTCGTCGCGGTGCTCGCCGTGCCCCTCGTGGGCGGCCTCGCCTGGCTGCCGCTGGCCGGTCCGTCGCTCACCGACGGCGGGCCCACCGCCACCGTCGCGGTGATCCAGGGGAACGTCCCGCGGGCCGGGCTGGACTTCAACGCCCAGCGCCGCGCCGTCCTCGACAACCACGTCCAGGCGACCCGGGAGCTCGCCGCGGCCGTCGAGGCCGGCCGCGAGCCCCAGCCCGACCTCGTCATCTGGCCGGAGAACAGCTCCGACATCGACCCGTTGCGCAACGACGACGCCGCCCGCCAGATCGACCGGGCGGCCGAGGCGATCGGCGTGCCGATCCTGGTCGGCGCGGTCACCGACGGGCCGGGCCGGTTCATCAGCAACACCGCCATCGTCTGGGACCCGGACACGGGGCCGGGGGACACCTACCTCAAGCGGCACCCCGTGCCCTTCGGCGAGTACATCCCCTACCGCTCCTTCTTCCGGTTCTTCAGCGACAAGGTCGACCTGGTCCGGCGCGACTTCTACGCCGGCAGCGACCCCGGGGTGCTCGACGTCGGGGGCACGCGGCTGGGCGACCTCATCTGCTTCGAGGTGGTCTACGACGGGCTGGTGGGCGACGTCGTCGACGGCGGCGCAGAGCTGCTCGTCGTCCAGACCAACAACGCGACGTTCGGGTTCACCGACGAGAGCGAGCAGCAGCTGGCCGCGAGCCGGCTGCGGGCCGTCGAGTACGGCCGGTCGGTCGTCGTCGCGGCGACCAGCGGCATCTCCGCGATCGTCGCCCCCGACGGCACCGTCGTCCGCTCCTCGTCGCTGTTCCGGTCCGCGGTGTTCGTGGAGGAGATCGCCCGGCGTGACTCGACCACGGTCGCCCTGCGGCTGGGACCGTGGCCCGAGTGGGCGCTGACCGCGCTGGCCCTGGGCGCCCTGCTGGTCACCATCGTCCCGGCCCTGCGGCGGGGGAGCGGCGCCCGATGACCGACCGGGTGCTGGTGATCGTCCCCACCTACAACGAGGCCGAGAACGTCGAGCGGATCGTCGAGCGGCTGCTGACCAGCGTGCCCGAGGCGCACGCGCTGGTGGTCGACGACGGGTCACCCGACGGCACCGGCGAGCTGGCCGAGAAGCTGGCCGCGCGCGACCCCCGGGTGCACGTGCTGCGGCGGGCCGGGAAGGCCGGTCTGGGCCCGGCGTACGTGGCCGGGTTCCGCTGGGCCCGCCAGCGCGGCTACGACGTCCTGGTCGAGATGGACGCCGACGGCTCGCACGCCCCCGAACAGCTGCCGCGCCTGCTCGCGGCGCTGTCGGGCGCCGACCTGGTCCTGGGCTCGCGGTACCTGCCCGGCGGGCGGGTCGAGGACTGGCCGGTGCACCGGCTGCTGCTCTCGCGGCTGGGCAACCGCTACACCCGCTGGCTGCTGCGGCTGCCGCTCACCGACGCGACCGGCGGGTACCGGGTCGCCCGGGCCGAGCTGATCGACCGGCTGCCCTTCGACGACGTCGCGAGCCAGGGCTACTGCTTCCAGGTCGACTGGGCCTGGCGGGCGGTGCGGGACGGCGCCCGCGTGACCGAGGTACCGATCACGTTCACCGAGCGGGCGTTCGGCAGGAGCAAGATGAGCCGTTCGATCGTTAGAGAAGCATTGGTACGGGTGACCGTGTGGGGTCTCCGGGACCGGCTGGCCGACTGGCTACCGGGCCGGGTCCAGCGGCCCGTGCCGGGACGACCCCGCGACGGCGGGCGGTCGAGCGCGGTCCGGTAGGCGGACCGGCCGCCGCCCCGCCGTCCGGGGAACAGGAGAGGCGGACGTCGTGAGACGCCGGTTGCGCATGGCGGTAGGGCTCCTGGCCCTGGCCGAGATCATCGTGTTCGCGCTCGTGGCGAGCTGGATCGGGATCGGCTGGACGATCCTGGCGGCCCTCGCCACGAGCGCCCTGGGGGGCCTGCTGCTGGCCCGCCAGGGGGTGCGCGCCCTGGGCGAGCTGCGCGAGCGCGCCCGGGCCCGGCGACCGGCCGGCCGCGAGCTCGGGGACGCGGGGCTGGTCGCGGTCGGCGGGCTGCTCATGGTGATGCCCGGCTTCGTCGGCGACCTGATCGGCCTGCTCTGCCTACTGCCGGGCACCCGGCCGCTCATCCGCGCCGGTCTCGCCCGGCTGGCCCTCTCGCGGGTGCCCGACCATCTCCGCGGTCCCGTCCGGGTGGACAGCAGCCGCACCGCGCCGGTCGACTCTCCCGGCCCGTCCGGCGGCTACGGCCGGGTGGAGGTCATCGAGGGCGAGGTCGTCACCGAGGTCGTGCGCGACACGCCCGGGCAGCGGCCACCGCTCGCCTGAGACGTTTCCGTCCGCGGGGTCATCGCGAGTTGATCATCGGATCCGTGCACGCGACACGGCCGGACACGCCGGGGAACCGGGCACGGATCCGATGATCAACAGCGGAGCGCCCGAGAGGACGCTCGGTGTGAGACGCAGAACGGCCCCGGTGGAGAACCACCGGGGCCGTTTCGCTGTCGTGCTGAGATCAGCTGGCGCGGGTGCGCCGACCGCGCAGGACCTCGAGCCGCTCGGCGAGGACCTCCTCGAGGTCCTCGACGGAACGGCGCTCCAGGAGCATGTCCCAGTGCGTGCGCGGGGGCTTGACCTTCTTGGGGGCCGGCTCGGCCCCGCCCACGAGCTTCGCGGCGGAACCGTCGAACTTGCACTCCCACGTGTCGGGGAGCTCGGCGTCGTCGGCGAAGGGCACCGTGAACAGGTGGCCCGACGGGCACCGGTACTCGGCGTACTGCCGCTCGATCGGCGCGGTGTTCCGCTCGGTCTCGTAGCTCACGCTGCCCAGTCGGCTGCCGCGCAGAGAACGCTCACCCATGGCACACCGTCCTCTCGTTCTTGATGTCGGTCAGGACTCGACGTCCGGCGAACAGGCCACTACCCATCGGACCGGGGAGTCAGAGAGATTAACGACGGAAAACCCCGAGAGATTCCGTCTAATCGGTGGTCCATCATCGCATGGGGGTGGATCCAGGGCTCCACCGCCCCCCGGAGGGGTGAGACCGCAGGTCAGGGGAGTGCCAGCTGGCCCGGTCCGGCCGCCGTCGGGCCGAGCTCGCCGCGGACGTAATGCCGCCGGCAGAGCACCTGGTAGCGCACGGCGGGGGCGTCCGCGTGCTCGGCCGGAGCGGTGTCGGCGACGACGACCGTCTCCCCGGAGCGGACCATCGCCCCCTCCACCACGCGGGCGTTGAGCAGCCCCGGCAGCCCGCACCAGCAGAGCACCTCGACCTGCACCCGCTGGACGTCGTCGGCGACCTCGAGCAGCCGCTGCGTGCCGGGGAACAGGCGGGTCCGGAAGTCGGTGGTGAGACCGAAGGCGTAGACGTCGACGTGGGACTCGTCGACCAGCTCGGCCAGCTGGTCCACCTGGTGCCCGGTGAGGAACTGCGCCTCGTCGACGATCAGGTAGTCCACCCGGTGCCCGCCGGCCCACCGCTCGCGGACCAGCAGCCGCAGATCGGTCGAGCCGTCGATCTCCACCGCCGCCCGCGACAGGCCCACCCGCGAGCTGATCTGCGGGGCGGCGGAGCGGTCGCCCTGGGTGACCAGCAGGCCGTGCCTGCCCTGCCGGTGCTGGTTGTGGTCGACCTGCAGCGCGAGCGTGGACTTCCCGCAGTCCATCGGCCCGTGGAAGAACCGCAGGTGCGCCGGGGCCGGGTGCCGCCGCCGATCGCCGGACGCCGGGACGGTGGCAGGCACGGGTAGCGGCACCGGCGCCCCCGGCCGGTCCACCGACTCGGTGCCCGTCACAGGCGCGCCGGGGGAGTGTTGCCGGCCGCCAGGACCGCGCGGCGCATCGGCAGCGCGGCCAGGGCCACGAAACCGGCCACGAAGAAGATCACCAGGCTGACGATGGCCAGCCGGTAGGAGCCGGTGAGCTGGTAGGTCAGGCCGAACGCGAGCGGGCCCAGCCAGCTGGTCCCGCGGTCGCTGATCTCGTAGAAGCCGAAGTACTCGGCCTCCTTGCCCACGGGGATGAGCTGGCTGAACAGCGACCGGGACAGCGCCTGGGTGCCGCCCTGCACCAGGCCGATGACCGCCGCCAGCGCGTAGAACTGGCTCACCGCGCCGGTCTGCAGGAAGAAGGCGGCGAGGAGCACACCGATCCAGGCGATCAGCGCACCCAGCACCACCCGCTTGGCGCCGTACCGCCCGGCCAGGCGGCCCAGGCCCAGCGCCCCGAAGATCGCGACCACCTGCACCATGAGGATCGCGCCGGTGAGCACGTCCTGGTCGAGGTCCAGCTCCTCGGTGGCGTAGGTCGCCGAGAGCGCGATGACCGTCTGCACGCCGTCGTTGAACAGCAGATAGGCGCCGAGGAACCACAGCGTCAGCGGGAAGGCCCGCATCTCCCGCAGGGTCAGGGCCAGCTGCCGGAAGCCGCTGTGCGCCCGCACGGCGTCGGGGTCGCGCACCGGTCGGTTGCGCAGCCGCGACACCGTGAAGACGGTGAACGCGCCCCACCACAGGCCCGCGGTCGCCAGACAGATGCGCACCGCCTCGCCGGTGGTCAGGCCGAGGGACTCGGCACCGATCACCAGGCCCAGGTGGACGGCGAGCAGCAGGGCCCCGCCGACGTAGCCGAAGGCCCAGCCGCGGCTGGAGACGGCGTCCCGGTCGTCGGGTCCGGCCAGGTCGGGCAGCCACGAGTAGTAGACGACCGTCGCCGCACCGAAGGCGATGTTGGCGACGGCGAAGAGCACCGCGCCGAGCAGCCAGCGGCCGTCGCCGACGAAGAACAGGCCGGTGGTCGCCAGCGCGCCCAGGAACGCGAACGCCGCGAGCATCTCGCGCTTGCGCCCGCTCCGGTCGGCGAAGGCGCCGGTGATGGGCAGCACGAGCACCTGCAGCAGCACCGACGCCGACAGCACGTAGGAGAACCAGCTGCCGGCCGCGATGGACAGCCCGAGGAAGGACAGCCGCTCGTCCGGGCCGGCCGCGTCCCGCGCCACCGCGGTCAGGTAGGGGCCGAGGAAGACGGTCGTCACCGAGGTGTTGAAGACCGACATCGCCCAGTCGTAGGAGTACCAGCCGAAGCGCTCGCGCTTGAGCGCATGGTCGACCTGCGGCGGGGCGGGGTGGGCTCCGGCGGTGGACGGGGCAGTGGTCACCGGCGCAGGCTCCCAGCCGACGACGGACGGGTCCAGCACCGCAGGGTCACGGTCGTGCTCATGTCCGGCGATCAGGGGACGTCATCGGGGACGACGCCGCCCGGGTAGGCCGCCACCGCCGTCGTCGGCCGGGTCGGGTCCAGCCAGGCGGGCCGGTCGCGCTCGCCGGCCCGCAGCGGGACCAGGCCGCGGGTGATCGCCGCGGTGATGCGGTACCGGGCGCGGTTGGCGTCGCCGACCCGGCCCATCTGCAGGTCGTCGAGCTTCACGGGGGGCCCGACGTGCACCCGGAGCGCGGGCCGGCGGACGATCGCCCGCAGCACGGTGCGCAGCTTGCCCCAGTCGTTGCCGTACTGCAGCACCTCGTGCGCGCCCCACTGGCTGACCGGGATGACCGGAACCCCGAGGCCCAGGGCCATGCGCGCCATGCCGGTCCGGCCCCGCTCGGGCCAGCCGTCGGGGGTCAGGCCGACCCGGCCCTCCGGGTAGGCGACGACGTGGCCGCCCTGGACCAGCGCCACCTCGGTGACCCGCACCGCGTGCCGGGCCAGTTCCGTGCCGCGCTCCACCCGGATCCCGCCGGTGCGTTCGAGCAGCGGGCCGGCGATCGGTGCCTCCATGATCCCGCCGGTGGCCATGATCCGGGGGAGGACCCCCACCTTGTGCAGGGCCACCGCGATCACGAACGGGTCGAAGTCGCCGATGTGGTTGGCGGCGAACAGCAGCGGGCCCCTGCGGAGCTCCTCCGGGATCCCGCCGGTCACCTCGACCCGCCCGAAGATGCTCACCAGCCACGAGAAGTTGCGCAGCATGAAGCGCCAGAACCACCAGGGCGGCGCGGCCGCGATGGCCATCTCGCGGGCGAACCACTCCGGGTCGTCGGGCTTGACCAGGCGGGCCAGGTCGTCGGGCAGCGGCGGGGTGCGCGGGCGCCACTCCCGGAGCCGGCTCATCGAGGCGCCCACTGACCGCGCTTCTCCAGCAGCTCGCGGAGCATCGCCGGACGGTCGGTCATGATGCCGTCCACCCCCATGTCGAGCATGCGCGTGCTCTCCTCCTCGGTGTCCACCGTCCAGACGTGCACCTGCAGCCCCCGGGCACGCGCCGCGGCGATGAACCGCTCGTCGACCAGGGCCCGCCCGCCGAGCTGGAGCGGCACCTGCGCGCACCCGGCCTGGATGCGGACCAGACCCGCGGCGCGGGGGGAGTAGGAGGACAGCCGCAGCGCGGCCACCCCCCGCGGCCCGAGCGACGTGCAGACCCCCGGGCCGAACAGGCGCCGGGCCGCGGCGATGCGGGCGTCGGAGAACGACCCCAGGCAGATCCGGTCGGCCACGCCGAGCCGGCGCACCGTGCGGACCAGCGGGGCCAGGACCCCGGCGGCCTTGATGTCGAGGTTGAACCGGACGTCGGGCCAGGCTCCGAGCAGGTCCTCCAGGCGCATGATCGGCTCGCGGCCGCCGATGCGGGCCCGCGACACCTCGGCCCAGGTCAGGTGCTCGACCCGCCCCGCGCGGTCGGTCACGCGCTCGAGGGTGGCGTCGTGGAAGACGACCAGCACGCCGTCCGCGGTGACCCGCACGTCGGTCTCGAGATACCGGTAGCCGAGCTCGACGCAGGCCTCGAAAGCCGGCTGCGTGTTCTCCAGGTGCTCGATGGCCCCGCCGCGGTGCGCCATCGCCAACGGGGTGTCCCCGTCGAGGTAGGCGTAACGCGCTGCGGGCACGCGTTCACGCTAGACGGGCCGGTCCGCCGACCGACGAGCCCCCGGTCAGCGGACCTCGACCGCGTCGGCCATGCGATCGACGATCTTCCGCAGGACGGGGGCGGGCGTCGCCAGGTTGAGCCGGACGTGCCCGGCCCCGGGCGCGCCGCACTCCGGACCGTCGACGAAGGCCACCCCGGCCCGCTCCAGGAAGAACGCACCGGGGGACTGCGGCAGGGCGAGCTCCCGGCAGTCCAGCCAGGCCAGGTAGGTCCCCTCGGGCGGGCGGTAGCGGACCTGCGGCAGCCGCTCGGCGAGCAGCTCGGCCAGGAGCCGGCGGTTGCGGTCCAGGTAGCCCAGGACGCCGGCGAGCCAGTCGCGTCCGTGGGTGTAGGCGGCCGTGTGCGCCAGCACGCCCGGCGTCGAGGCACCGTGGGTGGTGAGGAACCCGACGCGCGCCCAGTGCCCGACGTCGTCGTCGTTGCTGAGCAGCAGCTGTGCGGCCTTGAGGCCGGGCAGGTTCCAGGCCTTGGACGCCGACGTCGCCGTCACCGCGTGCCCGGCCGTGACCGGGGAGAGCGCGGCGTAGGGCCGGTGGACGGCGCCGGGATGGACCAGCGGCGCGTGGATCTCGTCGGAGAACACCCGGGCTCCGCGGCGGTCGACGACGTCGGCGAGCGCGAGCTGCTCCTCGGCGGTGAAGACCCGGCCGAGCGGGTTGTGCGGGTTGACGTGGACGACGAGGCCCGCACCCCGGTCCAGCGCACGGGCGATGCCGTCGAGGTCGTAGGTCGGCCGGCCGGCCTCCTCGACCATCGGGACCTGGATCAGCTCCCGGCCGAGCAGGAGCGGCACGACGAGGAACGGCATGTACGCCGGCGTCGGGAGGACGACGGGGCTGCCCGGCGGCGTGAAGTGCTCGATGGCGGCCTGCAAACCGGCGACGACGTCGGCCATCGGCGTGATCTGCTCCGGGGCGACCGCCCAGCCGTACCGGTCGGCGTGCCAGGCCGCGCAGGCCCGCGCCATCTCCGCGGCCGTCTCGGCGGGCAGGTAGCCCAGCCGACCGCGGTCCACGGCCTCGTGGAGGGCCGCGATGACCGCGGGGGCCGTGCCCAGGTCCATCTCGGCCACCCAGGCGCCGATGGCCGCGCCGTACCTCGTCCACTTCAGGCTGCCGGAGGCGCGCAGCGCGTCCTCGGTGAGCGCGTCGAAGGCCGGAGCGGGGTCGACGGGGAGCGCCTCGGCCGGTCTCTCCTGCGTCATCCGGTCCTCCGGCATCGTCTCCTGCGGACCACTCCTGGCGTGTCCGCCCCGTGTCGCCCACGTCTGTCGGCCTCGCCGTCTACCGTGCGCAGACGTGGCACAGCGACATGCGTCGGGCACGGCGACGGAGCTCCCGTTCTCCCCCGCCCCGAGCCGGGGGAGTGGCGAGGAACGACGGTGCGGCTGGTGCCGCCGGGTCCTCCCGCAGCAGGGGTCGGTCGGCCGGCCCCGCATGTACTGCGGCCAGGCCTGCCGTCAACGGGCCTACGAGCAGCGCGCGGCCACGTCGAAAGCGGGGCTGCCGGGCGACGTCGTCCTGGTGTCGCGCGCCGAGCTCGACGGGCTGCAGGACCGGCTGTACCAGTTGCGCTGCGCCCTCGAGGACGTGCAGACGCTGCTGACCGAGAAGCCGACGAAGGCCGAGTTGGAACGGTCACTGTCCGACCTGGTGCACTCGACCGGCCGGCTGGACCGGCTGTGGGTCACCGAGCGCACCGCCTGAGTCCACGTCAGCCGGTCGGGTCGTCCTGGCTGCCTTCTTCCTGGTCGGTGTCCTCCTGCGTGTCACCGCTGTCCTGGTCACCGCTGTCGTCGGTCGTGCCGTCGTTCTGGTCCTGACCGGCGGCCTCGCACCCCGTCATCGTCGCGCCGCCGCCGAGCAGGGCCAGCGTGGTGAACAGAGCCGCGAGCGGACGTCGTATGCGCATGACCCGACCCTACGAACAACCCCGCAACGCCGCCCCTCGAAGGCACGCACCCGGCACCGCGTCCGCGGTCGTCCGTGACCGTGCCGTGGAGTTCCCGCACGATGTGCCGTCCATCGACCTGGACCACCTTGATTGCGTCACTGTGACGTTAAGGGGTGGGTGTGGGCGGATGGGGGGAGTACCGCGCCGGACGCGGTCAGGAGGCTGTCGAGGCGACGCGGCCACCGATGACGCCTCCGGCAAGATCAACTGAGCAAGATCGTTTTCGGGGGAGTCGTGGACGAGGTGGCCGGGAGCGTCCGGCCGGATCTCCGGGAGCATCCGGCCGGCGTCCCGGAGACCGCGGCACGCGCCACCTGGTCCGGAGGGCCCGGACGGGATCGACCGGCTCGCGCGGATCGAGCGCTGCGTCGCGGTCGTCGGGTCAGGGGAGTGCAGCGGGGACGGACGACGAACGGCGTACCGAACCACCGGCGCGAACCCCTCTCGGGCGCCCCGGATCTAACGCCGATAATGCACATTATGTCAACTCATTGAGGTCTCATCGCCCTCGGTTGACCAGGTGCGCGCCGTCCCCTGCGCTATGGTCCGCACAGGGCCACCCCGCACAGGGCCACCCCGACCGCCCGGCAGGTTGTCGAAGGGACCCCGAACGTGAGTGTCGAGCCGTGGCTGACCGCCGGGCCGATCGCCCACCGAGGTTTCTACGAGGCCGACGCCGACACCCCGGAGAACTCCCTGGCCGCGTTCCGTCGCGCGGTCGCGCATCGCGTCCCGTTCGAGTTCGACGTCCAGCTCACCGCCGACGGGTCGGTGATCGTGTGGCACGACGCGGTCCTCCCCCGCCCCGGCGGCGGGACCGTGCCGGTACGGGAGGCGACCGACGAGGACGTCCGCGAGGTGCGCCTCGGGCACACCGCCGAGCGCATCCCCACGCTGGCCGACGTGCTCGCCGCGGTGGACGGTGCCGTCCCCGTGGTGGTCGACCTCCGCCGGTGGCAGCTCGATCGGCGCGGCACCCTCGAGCACCTGGTCGCCGCCGCGTTGCGGGACTACCCCGGCCCGGCGGCGGTGCAGTCCTTCGACCCCCTGGCCGTGTTCCGCCTCCGCCGGCTCCTGCCCGATCGTCCGGTCGGCCAGGCCTCGGGCGAGCTGCACTCCGCGAACGCGCTCGTCGCCACGGTCGGGCGGACGATGCTGACCAATGCGGTCACCCGACCCGATTTCGTCACGTACGAACTCAGCCGGTTGCCGTCGTACTGGACGTCGTTGTGGCGGAACCGGGGAATCCCGATACTGGCGTTCCCCGTCGACGACGAGCGGGACGAGGCGAAGGCCCGCCAGGTGGCGGACAACTTCTTCTTCGCGCGCTACGTCCCGCGGGAGTACCGCACCGAGGGCACCACCTGACCGGTCGTCGAGGGAGCCACCGTGAACCCAACTCCGCCGGCGTCGCCCCGGTCCTGGGGATTGTTCCGGCCGCCGCAGTTCGACGCGTGGAGCACCACCACCCCGGATCGCTTCAGCGCCCAGGCCGAGGCCTACGTCCTGAGGGTCCGGGCCTTCTACGACTCCCGGGCACGGTGGCACCGGCGCTTCTACCGGCTCAGCGGCATCATCGTCATCGTCCTCGGCGGCGCGCTGCCACTCATCGCGGCCAGCGAGTGGAGCAACAGCGACCTGCTGGTGTCGGTCACGGGCTTCACGGTCGCGACGGTCACCGCGCTGCGCGGGTTCTACCGCTGGGACTCCTCCTGGGTGCTGCTGCGCGCCACGGAGCTGGCGATCACCCGCCGGTACCTGCGGTGGAAGGCCGAGCAGGACGGTTCCGGAGCGGCCGGCGCCGACCGGGAGCGCGCCGCCGCGCTGCTGTGGGACATGCTCTCGCTCCGGGAGAACGAGTCGAAGAACTTCTTCAAGGACCTCCCGCTCGCCGAGCAGCTCGTGAGCACGGGAGCGGCCCCGCCGGAAGCGCCGCCGGACACCGGCGACGGCCCCGGGCGCGCGGGCCGGCCGCTCAGCGGCTGAAGGTGAGGTTCGCCGTGTCGGTCACCGCGGCCGTGCGGCCCGGGGCCGCCTGCTCCTGCCAGTACATGTTGGTGTGCGCGATGACCTTCTCCGGCGGCGGCGCACCCCACGCGCTGAGGTCCTCGGTCGTGTGGGCGTCGGCCACCAGGGTGACGTCGTAGCCCCGCACGAACGCGCCGTGGATGGTGTTGCGGATGCACTGGTCGGTCTGCGCCCCGGTGACGACGAGGTGCCCGATGCCGGCGCGGGCCAGGACGGCCTCGAGGTCGGTGCCCTCGAACGAGTCGCCGAAGGTCTTGTGCACCACCGGCTCGGACTCCCCGTGGGCCAGTTCCGGGACGTACTGCCAGGCCTCGCTCCCCTTCTCCAGCTGGTCGTCGGAGTGCTGCACCCACACGACCGGCACCCCCTCCCCCCGGGCCTTGTCGACGAGCGCGCCGATGTTGGCGACGACGGCGTCACGTTCGTGCGCCTCGCCGACGACGCCGTTCTGGACGTCGATCACCACCAGGGCGGTGTTGGGGCGGTCGGGCAGCGTGGTCACCACGGGCTCCTCTGGTCGGTCGGACGCGGGGATCGTAGGGCCGGCCACCGACACTCCGGGACGCCGCTCACTCCGCGGGCCCGGCAGAGTCTCCCCTCTCGAACCGACGTCCACCCGAGGGAGTCCCGCCGTGCCCGTCACCATCCGCCCGATCATCGTCACCGCCGACCTCGACCGGCTGCTGGCCTTCTACACCGGCCTGTTCGGCGCCACCGAGCTGATGCGCTTCCCCGACGACGGCCCGGTCTTCTATGTCGGCCTCGCGCTGGGCGACTCGGAGCTCGGCCTCTCCTTCGACGCGTCGGTCGCCGCAGGTGATCCCGGCCGGATGCTGCTGAGCATCGACGTCCCCGACGTCGACGCCCTGCTGCCGGACGTCGAGGGCCTCGGCGGCGCAGCGACCAGCGGCGCCAACGACATGCCGTGGGGCCAGCGGGTCGCCCACATCAAGGACCCCGACGGCAACGTCGTCAACCTGACCCAGACCCTCTGACGGACGCTGTTTCGTCACGGGGACCTACGGGTGTGCCCCGGCGGTCATCGGGTAGCGGGACGGCATGACCGAGCACCGGCACGACCCGTCCGGCACGCGCCGGGAGGAGACCGACCACCTGACCGACCGGGCCACGCTGCCGGGCGAGAACGACGCCTCGGCGTCCGCGATCCGCGGCGCCTACGAGGCCAGCGAGGAGGACAAGGAGCGCGGCAAGGCGGTCAAACCGGGCAACTGAGGCGTCACCGGCTGGAAACCGCCACGCGCACCCCGAGGCTCACGAGCACGGTGCCGCTGACCGCCTCGAGCCTGCGCCGGATCCTGGGTCGCCGGAACCACGCCCCCGCCCGGGCGACGCCGGCCGCCAGTGCCAGGTACAGCCCGGTCTCCACCGCGATCTGCAGCAGCCCGAGCAGCGCCGTCGTCGCGAAGACCGGCCCGTCCGCCGGCACGAACTGCGGGTAGAACGCGATCATGAAGACGGCGGCCTTCGGGTTGGCCAGCTGCACGACGACCCCCTCGCCGAACGCCCCCCACCAGTGCCGGCGACCCGGTCGCGGTGCCTCCTCGGCGGGCGCCGCGGCCGCCTCTCCCCTGTCCCGCCACGCCGCCCGCCACGCCTTGAGGCCGAGCACCAGCAGCACGATCGCCCCGACGATCCGCAGGACGACGTAGGCCACCTCCGACGCCGCCACGAGGGCCGCGAACCCGGCGCCGGCGAACAGCGCCCAGACGTAGAGCCCGGCCTCCAGGCCGAGCACAGTCGGCACGGCGCCGGAGAGCCCCCGCAGCGCCGCCCGGCGGAAGATCAGCGCCATCGCCGGCCCCGGGGACGCCGAGATCAGCAGCACGGCCAGCAGGAACGCCGGCAGCGTCGAGAGCAGGTCCACGCCGGCGATGGTGACACTCCCCTCCCCCGGCGTCGAACGTGTTGCGCGCGGGGTTCCCAGACCCGTGCGGTTGACTCGCCGGCGTGGATCTCCTCGGCCGATTCTGGGCGCGCGTCACCACCAGCGTCCCCGACCTCCCGACGGAGGTCCTCCTCGGGACGGCGGCCGCCGCGGCGCTGCTGGTCCTCTCCCCCAGCCTGTGGCGGGTGACCCGGCACGCCGTCACGATCGCGCACGAGGGCGCGCACGGCGCCGTCGCGCTGGCCGCGGGGCGCCGGCTCTCGGGCATCCGGCTGCACTCGGACACCTCGGGCCTGACCGTCTCGGCGGGCAAGCCGACCGGCCTGGGCATGGTGCTGACCTGCTTCGCCGGCTACGTCGGCCCGGGCCTGTTCGGCCTGGGCGCGGCCGCCCTGCTGGCCGCCGGGCACGCGGTGGGCCTGCTCTGGGCGCTCCTGCTGCTCCTGGCCCTGCTGCTCGTGCAGATCCGCAACTGGTACGGCCTGTGGTCGGTGCTGGCCACCGGCGGCGTCGTCTTCGCCGCCACCTGGTGGCTGCCGCCCGACGGGCAGGCCGCCTTCGCCGCGCTCGCGACCTGGTTCCTGCTCCTGGCCGCGCCGCGCGCCGTCCTGGAGCTGCAGGCGGTCCGCCGGCGGCGACGTACGCCGGACTCCGACGCCGACCAGCTGGCGCGGCTGACCCGGCTGCCCGCCGTCCTCTGGGTCGGCGCCTTCCTCCTCGTCGACGTCGGGGCGCTGGTCCTCGGCGGGAGCTGGCTGCTCCTCTGAGCCTCGTCTCCTCTGAGGTTCGTCAGTGCCGGGCGCGCCGCCGCGGTTCGCAGCCCGGCGGCTGGGTCACCGGATCGACCTTCGGCGCGGGCGGGATCTCCAGCTCGAGGTCCTCGTGGTCGACGGTCACCTGCCGGCCGTGGTGACGGATGTCCAGCGGTTCGCCGGCGACCAGCCGGTACACGGCCTTGTCCGGGGTGACCGAGACGGTCAACTTGCGCCCGCGGTAGACCACCCGGAACCGCAGCCGCGTGAGCCGCTCGGGCAGCCGCGGGCCGAACGTCAGCTCGCCGTTGTGGTCGCGCATTCCACCGAACCCGGCGACGGCGCCCGTCCAGCCCCCCGCCATCGAGGCGATGTGCAGCCCGTGGCCGGAGTTCTGGTGCAGGTTCTGCAGGTCGGTCAACGCCGCCTCGGCCCAGTACTCGTAGGCCAGCTGCAGGTGCCCGGCCTCGGCGGCGACGACCGCCTGCTGGCTGGCCGACAGCGACGAGTCGCGGGTGGTGCGGGCCTCGTAGTAGGCGAAGTTGGCGATCTTCTCCTCGAGGGTGAACGCGTCCCCGCGCAGGTGCAGGGCCATGACCAGGTCGGCCTGCTTCACCACCTGCTTGCGGTAGATCTCGAAGTACGGGTAGTGCAGCAGCAACGGGTACTTCTCCCGCGGCGTCGCCTCGAAGTCCCACTCCTCGTGGTGGGTGAACGCGTCGGACTGCATGTGCACGCCGCGCTGGGTGTCGTAGGGCACGGCCATGAGCGCGGCCGCGCGCAGCCAGGTCTCGACCTCGCCCGGCTCGACCTGGAGCCGCCCGGCCACGTCGGGCTGGCGCTTCACCGCCTCGGCGGCCTCGCGCAGGTTGCGCTGCGCCATCAGGTTGGTGAAGACGTTGTTGTCGACGACGGCGGTGTACTCGTCGGGCCCGGTCACGCCGTCGATGCGGAAGCCGTGCTCGGGGTCGAAGTGGCCCAGCGAGGCCCACAGCCGGGCGGTCTCGATCAGCAGCTCCGCGCCGAAGTCGCGATCGAAGTCCTCGTCGAGCGTGGCGTTGTAGTACCGGACCACGGCGTCGGCGATGTCGGCGTTGATGTGGAAGGCCGCCGTCCCCGCCGGCCAGTAGCCCGAGGTCTCCTCGCCGCGGATGGTGCGCCACGGGAAGGCCGCGCCGCGCATGCCCAGGACCCGTGCGCGCTCGCGGGCCAGGTGCAGGGTCGAGTGCCGCCAGCGCAGCGCGTCGCGGACCGCGTCGGGCACCGTGTAGGTGAGCACCGGGAGCACGTAGGTCTCGGTGTCCCAGAAGGTGTGCCCGTCGTAGCCCGGGCCGGTCAGCCCCTTGGCCGGGATCGCCTGGCGCTCGCCGCGCAGGCCGGCCTGCAGGACGTGGAACATCCCGACGCGCACGGCCTGCTGCATCTCGTCGTCGCCCTCGATCTCGACGTCCGCCTCGTCCCAGTGCTGGTCGAGCAGCTCGCGCTGCTCGCGCACCAGCCGCTCCCAGCCGGCGAGCTTCGCCGTCGCCAGCGCGGCCTCGACCTGGTCGCGCAGGGCCGGGCTGGACCGGCGCGACGACCAGCCGTAGGCGAGGAACTTGACCAGGCGCAGCGTGCCGCCCGGCGGGATGCGCGCGGCCAGCGTGTACCGGGCCAGGTCGCCCGAGGCCTCGATGTCCTCGGTGCAGGTGTCGGGGATCTCGATGACGTGGTCCATGCCGGCCGCCATGCGCAGCCGGCTGCGCTTGGTCTGGTGCACCAGCACCGCTTTGCGGCCCCGCGCGGCGAACAGCTCCGAGCGCAGCGGGTGGGCCAGCGCCGCCGCGGCGCGCGGGTCGTCGGACTCCGCGCCGGGGGCCGACTCGTTGGCCAGCAGGTCCGACTGCAGGGCGACGTAGAGGTCGCCGAGGTCGTCGGTGACCTCCACCTGGTACTCGATCGCCGCGATCGACCGGCGGGTCAGCGACACCAGCCGGGTGCTGGTCACCCGCACCGTGCGGCCACCCGGCGAGCGCCACTCCGTGGACCGGCGGAGCACGCCCGCGCGCAGGTCCAGCGTCCGCCGGTGCTCGATGATCTCGCCGTAGGTGAGGTCCAGCGGCGAGTCCTTGACCAGCAGCCGGATCAGCTTGCCGTCGGTCACGTTGACGACCGTCTGGCCCTGCTCGGGGAAGCCGTACCCGGCTTCGGCGTAGGGCAGCGGCCGCTCCTCGAAGAACCCGTTGAGGTACGTGCCCGGGACGACGACCGGCTCCCCCTCCTCGAACGAGCCGCGCATACCGATGTGCCCGTTCGCCAGCGCGAACACCGACTCGTGCACCCCGAGCGACGAGTGGTCGACGCCGACCTCGGTGAGCGCCCACGGCTCGATCGGGAACGAGGCCCGCCCCTCGGTCATGCCTGCTCTCCCATCAGCTCGTGGAGGTCCTGGACGACGACGTCCGCGCCGGCCGCCTTCAACGCCTCGGCCTGCCCGACGCGATCCACCCCGACCACGAAGCCGAAATTCCCGGCCCGCCCCGCGGCGACCCCCGAGATCGCGTCCTCGTACACGACGGCCTGCGCGGGCTCGTAGCCCAGCGCCCGGGCGCCGGCCACGAACGTGTCGGGTTCCGGCTTGCCGCGCAGCCCGTCCCGCCCGGCGACGACGCCGTCGATGCGGACGTCGATGAGGTCGGCGAACCCGGCAGCGGCGATGACCTTCTCCCCGTTGGCCGACGCGGTCACCACCGCCGTCGCGAAGCCCGCGTCCTTCACCGCCCGCAGGTAGGCGACCGAGCCCGGGTAGACCTCGACGCCGTGCTCGTCGAGCTCGGCCAGCACCATCTCGTTCTTGCGCGTGGCGATCGCGTGCACCGTCGCCGCGTGGGGCGGGTCGTCGTCCCCACCTTCGGGCAGGACGATCCCCCGGCTCGCCAGGAACCCGCGTACGCCGTCGGCCCGGTGCTTGCCGTCGACGTAGCGGTTGTAGTCGACCTGGCTGAACTCCGGCTGACCGGGTTCGTGCTGGCTCAGGTATTCGTCGAAGGTGCGTTTCCAGGCGGCGAAGTGGACGGTCGCCGTCCGCGTCAGGACGCCGTCGAGGTCGAAGAGGCACGCGCGGATGGGGTCCGGGAGGCCGAGCACGCCCAGAAGGTACCGGCGGCAGGGCCTCCGCGACGTCTTGTGCAGGACGCAGTCGTGTTTCGGTTTCCCGCCGCCACCTGCGCCCGGACCCGACGGGCGACACCCGCGGGTGCTGCCTAGGGTTCGCCCTGGGACGGTCGGCGGCCGACCGTCCGCGTTCCGCCCAGACCGAGGGAGAGGACTCCACGTGGCCGACCGACCGATCGAGTACAACCCGTACGACTTCCTGCCGCAGGTCCCGAGCTTCACCGTCACGAGCAGCGACTGCGCCGACGGCCAGCCGTTCGCGCAGCCACTCGTCAGCGGCGTCATGGGCGCCGGCGGCGAGGACCGCTCCCCCCAGCTCTCGTGGTCGGGCTTCCCGGAGGGCACCCGCAGCTTCGCGGTCACCGTCTACGACCCCGACGCCCCCACCGCGAGCGGCTTCTGGCACTGGGCGGTGGCCAACATCCCCGCCTCGGTCACCGAGCTGCCCAGCGGCGCCGGTGCCAAGGACGCGCCGAACCTCCCCGAAGGAGCGGTCCAGCTGCGCAACGACGGCGGGTTCGCCGGCTACGTCGGCGCCGCCCCACCCGCCGGGCACGGCCCGCACCGCTACTTCGTGTGCGTGCACGCCGTGGACGCCGACCGCCTCGACGTCGACGCGGACACCACCCCCGCGGTGCTCGGCTTCAACCTGTTCTTCCACACGCTGGCCCGGGCCACGCTGGTGGCGACCTACGAGCAGTGACAGGACCGCCGTTCCTCCCACGCCGCGCGCGCTCGGAGGACCCCGAGGGATGGCCGAACGGAGCCGGCCGGTGGCGGAGCGGCAGGGACGCGCCCCCGGTCCTTGAAGTTTGAAGTGACCGGCCGGTAGCGGCGGACCATGGCGGTATGCCGACGGCTCTGCGGCACCGGCCGGTCGCTCGCCTCCTGCTCCCGGTCGCGCTGCTGCTCGTGGTCCTCGCCGACGTCGTGCTCGACCCCCGGCGGGCACAGGCGGGCGGGCGGGCGCCCGCCGAGGTGGTCGCCGCGGTGACCGCCGCCTACGGGCAGGGCGGGGTGCTCGCCGTCGTCGTCGCCCGGCAGCACGAAGCGGCCACCGGCCTGTCGATCCGGGCCGTCGAGGCCCGGGCGGCGCGCACGGCCGCTCGCAGTGCCGACAACGGCCACGTGGCGCACCAGCCGTTCCCCTCCGCGTCGATGGTGAAGCTCTTCCTGGCGGAGGACGTCCTGCACCGCGCCCGTGCCGGCGTGCTCGCCCTGACGGCGGCCGACCACGAACTGCTCGCCGAGATGATCCGGCGCTCCGACGACCCCGCCGCCTCGGCGGTGTGGGTGCGGTTCGACGGCGCGCAGGCGGTGCGCGCGGTCGCCGACCGCTACGACCTGACCGGCACCGAGCCCCCGCGCCGGCCCGGCCAGTGGGGCGAGACGACGACGACCGCCCGGGACCTGGCCCGGTTCCTGACGCTGCTGCCGCTGCTCGCCCATCCCGAGGACGCCGCGACCCTCCTCGGCTGGATGCGGTCGGCCACCGCCCTCGCGGCCGACGGCTTCGACCAGCGTTTCGGCCTGTTCGGGACGCTGCCCGGCCGACCCGCGGTCAAGCAGGGCTGGATGTGCTGCGTCGAGGGTTCCCGCCACCTGCACTCGGTCGCCGTCATCGGCAGCCGGGTGGTCGTCCTGCTCAGCGAGGTGCCGCGAGCCGTCGGCTACGACCAGGCCCGGGCGTGGCTCACCGCGGCCGCCGCGGCCGTGCCCGCACCGCGGGGCGGCTGACACCGCCCGGCGCCGTCAGCCGGGGCCGTCAGCTGTCGTCGTCCGGGGGCTCGGCGACGCCCGTGGTGCCGATCCGGGCGAACCCGACCCGCTCGTAGACGCGGGCGACGTCGTCGTCGCCCGCGGTCAGGAAGACCATGTCGGCGCTCTCCAGGGCGTGCGCGACCAGCGCGGAGGCGAGCCCGGCGCCGAGCCCCCTGGCCCGCAGCCGCGGCAGGGTGGCGACCCCGACGACCTCGCTCACCTCGGTGCCGTCGACGTCGACCGGCTGGTGCGACCCGACGGCGACCGGCTCACCGTTCTCGACGGCGACCATCATCACCGTCCGGCCGGACGCGATGCGCTCGCGCAGCACCGCCGTCCGCGCCTGCACCTCGTCCGAGGTGTCCAGCGGAGCCTCGCGGACGTCGACCCGCCCGCCGGGATGCGCGAAGGCGATCGCGGCGACCCGCCGGTAGCGCGGCAGCTCCGGATCGTCGGCGCCGACGATGTACAGGCGGACCCCGGCCGGGAGCAGCAGCTCCACGGGGTCGGCGGCGACCAGCAGCGGGAGCTCGTCGACCGACAGCCCGGCCGCCGTGGCGGCCGCGGCCAGGCCCGGCGTGCGTTCCTGCACCCACTCCAGCGCCGGCGGCAGACCGGCGGCCTCCTGCAGCGCGACCGCGGCTCGCACGTCCGCGGCGCTCACCGGCCCCGCCCCCGGACGCGGTCGCGCCGGATAGGGCCAGGCGGGGTCACCGATCGGCACGTCGAGCGGCCCGGCCACCTCGATCCGCGCATCCCCGAGGGGCGCGGCGGCGAAGTAGCGCTCGACGCAGTCGAGCAGTCCCGGGCGGGTCGACACAGTCGAACCCTAGACGTGCGGTTCCGCGGTGGGCTCGACCAGCCACCCAAGCGCGCCGCGGCCGGTGCCCGCCCACCCGCCCGGGTGACCCGGCCGGGCGCCCGGACCGGTGCGGACGGCACGATGGTGCGTGTGACCGCCGGGACGCGCTCCTCCATCTCGCCGTACGCGGTGTTCGACCGCACCTCGTGGCGAGCGCTCGCGGCCGGTTCGCAGCTGCCCCTCGACGAGGCCGAGCTGCGTTCGCTGGCCACCTTCGGCGACCGGATCGACCTCGACGAGGTGGCGACGGTCTACCTCCCCCTCGCGCGCCTGCTCAGCCTGCACGTCACGGCCAGCCGCCGGCTCTGGGCGGCGCAGAGCGAGTTCCTCGGCGACTCGACGGACAAGGTGCCCTTCGTCATCGCGGTCGCCGGGAGCGTCGCCGTCGGCAAGAGCACGACCGCGCGACTGCTGCAGACGCTGCTCGCGGCCACCCCGGACGCACCCCGCGTCGACCTGGTCACCACCGACGGCTTCCTGCTGCCCAACGCCACGCTCGAGGCGCGCGGGCTCCTCGGCCGCAAGGGCTTTCCGGAGAGCTACGACCGGCGGGCCCTGCTGAAGTTCCTCGCCGACGTGAAGTCGGGGCGCGAGGAGGTCTTCGCCCCCGTGTACGACCACCAGGCCTACGACATCGTCCCGGAGGCACGGCAGGCCGTGGACCGGCCCGACATCCTGGTCGTCGAGGGGCTCAACGTCCTGCAGGCCGGGCGCCGGGCCGACGGCACGGCTCCCGAGGTGTTCCTCTCGGACTTCTTCGACTTCTCCGTGTACGTCGATGCCTCCGAGGCCGACATCCAGCGCTGGTACGTGGAGCGTTTCCTCGCCCTGCGCCGGACGGCGTTCCGCGACACGACCGCCTACTTCCACCGGTTCGCCGATCTGACCGACGACCAGGCCCGCGAGACCGCGCTCGGCATCTGGGCGGCGGTGAACGGGCCCAACCTGCGCTCCAACATCGCGCCCACCCGCTCGCGGGCGCGACTGGTGCTGCAGAAGGCGGCCGACCACTCGGTGCGCCGCGTCCTCCTGCGCAAGCTCTGACCCCACCCCGACGCGCCCCCCTCCCCCGCCCGCGACGCTCGACCGCCCGGCACCCTCCCCCGCCCGACACGCGCTGCCACCTGCGCAGATGCCTCGGCCCCGTCGTACCGCTGGCAGGACCTGACGACCCGTTGGGGTGATCTGGTGACCTGGGTCACGCTCGTACCGGCGGGTAACGGAGCACACTGCTCGAATCCGGTAATCGGACGAACACGGATTGTTACTCCCGGCACCGCGCCGGGACCGGAAACACGGATGTGATGACCATGTGCCACCACGTAACCACCTGCCCCGACGCCGACAGCGACGCCCGCGATCTCGCCGCGGTCGTGAGCAGCCACCCCGAGCAGGGCTGGCGCCTGCTGTGCAACGGCGTCGTCCTCTTCGACGACGACGGCGAGCTGCTGCCCGACGGTCGCGCCGTCGCCGACCACCACGTCTGGCTCGCCCCGGCCTGAGCATCGGCGGCGGCCCTCAGCCGCCGGCGGGCTCCCTCGCCGCCGCCCGTGCCGCCGTCTCGAGCCGATCCCGGTAGCCCGACCACCAGACCCGGTCGACCTCAGGCAGGTTGTCGTTGCCGTCTCGCAGGCCGGCCGCACCGTCGATCAGCTCGCGGACGATGTCGGCATGGCCCGCGTGCCGGTGGGTCTCGGCGATCACGTGCACGAGGACCTGGTGCAGCGTCACCGCCCGCCGGTCCGGGTGCCACCAGGACACCGAGCCCTCCGCCTCCAGCGGGAGCTCGCCGATCGTCGCGTCGGTGACCGCCCACGCCCGGCGGTAGAGGGCCAGGATCTCCTCGCGTGACTCCTCCGCCGTGGCCCACATGTCGCCGTTGGGCTCGGCGTCGTCGGCCAGCCAGGGCTCCACCTCGGCCACCGGCCGCCCGAACGTGGGCCCGAAGTAGCCCATCTCGACGTAGGCCAGGTGCTTCACCAGCCCCAACAGATTGGTGCCGGTCGGGGTCATCGGCCGCCGAACGTCGTACTCCGGGAGCCCGGCGAGCTTCCAGAGCAGCGCGTCGCGGCCCGTATGCAGATACCGGTGCAGGTGGGCCTTGGGCCCGGATTCGACCATGGCCGCCACCCTGCCATCGCCCACCGACAGGACATCGCTCCAGGACGCCCGGATGGCCCGTCCGGGTCCCGCCCCGAGCGTGCGAAGGGTGGGGAGGACGGGTCCTTCGTCAGGCGGTCGAGCCCACCACGTCGGCCGTCGTCCCCAGTTCGTCCGGGGCACCCGCGGACCGCTCCGGTGTCGAGCCGTTCGACGCGGCCGCGTGACCGCTGAAGTCGTGTTCGGCGAACGCCTCCGGCGAGGGGCACGAGCAGACCAGGTTGCGGTCTCCGTAGGCCTGGTCGATCCGGCGGACCGGGCTCAGGTAGCCGCGGCCGACCAGGCCGGGCACCGGGTAGACCGCCGTCGTCCGCGGGTAGGGCCGCTCCCACTCCCCCGCGAGCATCGCCAGCGTGTGCGGCGCGTTGCGCAGGGGGTTGTCCGTCCGGTCGTATTCGCCGTTGCCGACCTTGTCGATCTCCTCGCGGATGGTGATCATCGCGTCGACGAAGCGGTCCAACTCGGCCTTGTCCTCGCTCTCGGTCGGCTCGACCATGAGCGTGCCGGCCACCGGGAAGCTCATCGTCGGGGCGTGGAAGCCGAAGTCGATCAGGCGCTTGGCGATGTCGTCGTTGGTGACGCCGGTCGCCTTGGTCAGCGGCCGGATGTCGAGGATGCACTCGTGGGCGACCAGCCCGTCGGCGCCGGTGTAAAGCACCGGGTAGTGCTCGCGCAGCCGGGTGGCCACGTAGTTGGCGGCCAAGATCGCGTGCTCGGTGGCCGCGAGCAGGCCGTCGGGGCCCATCAGCCGCACGTAGGCCCACGAGATGGGCAGGATGCCGGCCGAGCCCCAGGGCGCGCCGGCGACGGCCGGCCCGGTGCTGCCGGTGTCGACCAGCGGGTGACCCGGGAGGAACGGCGCGAGGTGCTCGCGGACCCCGATCGGCCCGACGCCGGGCCCACCGCCGCCGTGCGGGATGCAGAAGGTCTTGTGCAGGTTGAGGTGGCTGACGTCGGAGCCGAACCGCCCCGGCTTGGCCAGCCCGACGAGGGCGTTGAGGTTCGCCCCGTCGACGTAGACCTGGCCTCCGGCGTCGTGCACCGCGGCGCAGATGTCCTGCACCGCGGTCTCGAACACCCCGTGGGTCGACGGGTAGGTCAACATGATCGCGGCGAGCCGGTCGGCGTGCTGGTCCACCTTGGCGTGCAGGTCGCCGACGTCGACATTGCCCGCCTCGTCGCACGCGACGACGACGACCCGCATCCCGGCCATGACCGCGCTGGCGGCGTTGGTGCCGTGCGCGGAGCTGGGGATCAGGCAGACGTCGCGGTGCTCCTCGCCGCGGGAGCGGTGGTAGCCGCGGATCGCGAGCAGCCCGGCGAACTCGCCCTGCGAGCCGGCGTTGGGCTGGACGCTGACCGCGGCGTACCCGGTGACCTCGGCCAGGGCGTCGCACAGCTCACCGATCAGCCGGGCGTAGCCGCGGGCCTGCTCGACCGGCGCGAACGGGTGCAGGTTCGCGAACTCCGGCCAGGTGATCGCGGCCATCTCGGTGGCGGCGTTGAGCTTCATCGTGCACGAGCCCAGCGGGATCATCGTGCGGTCCAGGGCCAGGTCCTTGTCCGAGAGCGCCCGCAGGTAGCGGAGCATCGCCGTCTCGGATCGGTGCGCGGAGAACACCGGGTGGGTGAGGAAGGGCGTACGCCGGCGCAGATCGCCCGGCAGCGCGTCGGCGCCGTCGTCGGCCAGCGCGCTCTCGTCGGCCGTGACGCCGAACGCCTCGGCGACGGCGCGCAGCGTCGCCACCGAGGTCGTCTCGTCGCACGCGACCGCGACGGTGTCGGCGTCGACCTGCCGGAGGTTGATCCGGCGCTCCGCGGCGGCGGCGACGACCTCGGCCGCGCGGCCGGGGACGCGGATCTCGACGGTGTCGAAGAAGTGCTCGTGCACGACCTCCAGGCCACCGGCGCGCAGCCAGCCGGCCAGGACCAGGGCGCTGCGGTGCACCCGCGCCGCGATCGCCGTCAGCCCCTCGGCGCCGTGGTACACGGCGTAGGCGCCGGCCATCACGGCGAGCAGCACCTGGGCGGTGCAGATGTTGCTGGTCGCCTTCTCGCGGCGGATGTGCTGCTCGCGGGTCTGCAACGCCAGCCGGTAGGCGACGTCGCCGTCGGCGTCGACCGAGACGCCGACCAGGCGGCCGGGCAGCTGACGGGCCAGGCCCTCGCGCACGGAGAGGTAGCCGGCGTGCGGGCCGCCGTAGCCCATCGGGACGCCGAAGCGCTGGGTGGTGCCGCAGGCGACGTCGGCCCCCCACTCCCCCGGTGCCTCCAGGAGCGTGAGCGCGAGCAGGTCCGCGGCGACGACGACGGACGCCCCGGCGGCGTGCGCCGCCTCGGCGAGGGCGCGGTGGTCGCGGACGGCACCGCTGGCGCCCGGGTAGGACAGCAGGACGCCGAACGCGCCGGCCTCGGGCAGGTCGGTGGGCCAGCCGGACGAGAGGTCGGCGACGTGCAGGCCGATGCCCAGCGGCTCGGCGCGGGTCTCGAGCACGGCGAGGGTCTGCGGCAGGGTGTCTGCGTCGACGACGAAGACCGCGTCGGCCGTGGCGCGGCCCGCTCGACGGACCAGCGTCATCGCCTCCGCGGCGGCGGTCGCCTCGTCGAGCATCGAGGCGCCGGCGACGGGCAGGCCGGTCAGGTCGGCCACCATCGTCTGGAAGTTGATCAGCGCCTCGAGCCGGCCCTGGCTGATCTCGGGCTGGTACGGGGTGTAGGCGGTGTACCAGGAGGGGTTCTCCAGCACGTTCCGCTGGATGACGGCGGGGGTGACCGTGCCGTAGTACCCCAACCCGATCATCGAGGTGAAGACCTCGTTCTCGGCGGCGCGCTCGCGCAGCTGCTGGAGCACGGCCGTCTCGTCCACCGCGGCCGGCAGGTCGAGCGGGGTGCGGTCGCGCACACCCTCGGGCACGCAGGCATCGGCGAGCTCGGCGAGCGAGGGGTGCCCGATGACGGCGAGCATCTCCGCGGTGTCGTCCGGGCGGGGCCCGATGTGGCGCCCGGCGAACGAGCCCGCCGGGTGCAGTGCGTTCAGTGACGGCAGCTTCTCGGCGAGCGGGTCCACCATTGCTCGGACGGTACCAGCGAGGGGCGCCCGTCCTCCGAGCTCCGGGGTGGGGTCGATCACGCCCGCTCCCGGGGCCGGTCTCGTGCTCTGCGAGTCCTGCAGAGCCCCGGAGGGACGGGAAAAACCCCTAGGGCGGAGCCCTCACACCGCGGCGCGGCGCCGGCGGCGCATCGACAGCTCGTCGTCGGCCGGGTTGACCGGCGCGCCGTCGATCCGCTCGGCGGGCAGCTCGGCGAGTTCGCCGGACAGCTCCCGGAGGGCGCCGGAGACGGCGATGCCGAAGACGCCCTGTCCGCCGGCGAGCAGGTCCACGACCTCCTCGGCGGAGGTGCACTCGTAGACGGTCGCGCCGTCGGAGAACAGCGTGACGTTCGCCAGGTCCTTGATCCCGCGGTTGCGCAGGTGGTCGACGGCCTTGCGGATGTTCTGGAGCGAGACGCCGGTGTCGAGCAGGCGCTTGACGACCTTCAGCACGAGGATGTCGCGGAACGAGTACAGCCGCTGCGTGCCCGAGCCGGTGGCGCTGCGGACGGAGGGCGCGACGAGCCCGGTGCGGGCCCAGTAGTCCAGCTGCCGGTAGGTGATCCCCGCAGCGGCACACGCCGTCGGGCCGCGGTAACCGACGAGATCGGTGTCGACCTCGTCGTACGCGGGAGCACCGACTGCGGCGTCGCTGAAGAGCTGACCCTGGGAGCCGTTGTCCTGGTCGCTCACGTCCAGCGTCCTCCTCTGTCCCGTCCCGCTCGCACGGTCCGGGTCGACGGCCTCGCACCTGCGGGGCACTGCGGCCCGCACTGGGGCCCGCATTGCGGCTCAGGGGCGATTGCACCCACTGACCTCAGGTGTCACACCGTTGTTGTTCGGAGACCGTAAGCCGGGGGGTGGGGTGGGTCAACTGAGCGGGGCGGCGTGTCGCCAGGCTCATCATTTCGAGTTGAGTCCGAGGACGGGACTGCCGATGTCGACAGGATGGCCCCGGACCGGCCCCCTCCCGGAGCGTGAGAGGGGCCGTTCTCAGGAGGCGCCGCCGGAGCCCGACCCGGCGCCGAAGTCCTCCGGCGAGATCTGGTCGAGGAACTCGCGGAACTTCTCCACCTCGTCCTCCTGCTCGTCGGGGATCTCGATCCCGACCTCGTCGAGCAGTTCCTCCGCGCCGTAGATCGGCGCCCCCGTCCGGACGGCGAGGGCGACCGCGTCCGACGGGCGTGCGCTGACGACCCTGTTCTCGCCGAACACGAGCTCGGCGATGTAGATGCCGTCGCGCATCTCGGTGATGTTCACGGCCTCGAGGGTCGCGCCGAGGGTGCTGACCACCTCGCGCAGGAGGTCGTGGGTCATCGGGCGGGCCGGCCGCACACCCTGCTGCTCGAAGGCGATCGCGGCCGCCTCCACCGCACCGATCCAGATCGGCAGGTACCGCTCCCCCTGCGTCTCCTTGAGCAGCAGGATCGGCTGGTTCCCGGGCAGCTCCACCCGGACACCGACGACTCGAAGCTCCTGCACGGTGGTGCTCCTCAGTTGCGGGCCCGGCGGGAAGGGGCGGGCGGTCACGACACGGTTCACGGTACGCCGGAGTCAGGGACGCAGGAGGTCCCGCAGTCGTGCCTCCAGCAGTGCAGTGTGCAGTTGCGCCGACAACGCCGCGAGCTCCCGGAGCTTCTCGGTCGCGCGCGCCCGGGCCTCCTCGGAGCGTGCGCGCAGCACCGGCGCCACGAGCTGCTCGACCAGGCCGGCCTCCCGCTCCACGCCGCTGCGGTAGACCCGCAGATGGCGCGGCTCGATGCCGTGCCGGGCCAGGCCCGCGGCCGCGCGCGCGATCGGCAGGTCCGAGGCCGGGTGCCGGCCGTCGGCGTCGGTCGCGAGCAGTCCGAACTGCACGCAGTCGGCCAGCTGGTCGGGTTCGAGGCCCGACGCGCGGGCGAACTGGTCGGCGGTCAGCGGCGGCACCGCGGTCTCGTCGTCGGCGTCGGGGACGGCCGGCGGCGGGACGGCCGCCGGCCCCCCGGCGGTCGGAGGCAGCGGCTCGCCGCGGTCGAGGGCCTCGAGGTGCTCCTTGATGACCCGCAGCGGCAGGTACTGGTCTCGCTGCGCGGCCAGCACGTAGCGCAGCCGGCTGACGTCGGCGCCGGAGAACTTCCGGTAGCCCGACGGCGTCCGCTGGGGGTGGACGAGGTCCTCGGACTCCAGGTAGCGGATCTTGCTGATCGTCACGTCGGGGAAGTCGTCGCGAAGAACGGCCAGCACCTCGCCGATGGTCAGTCGAGGCGTGCGCTGATCGGCGGCCTCCCCGAGCGCGCGTTCGCGCTCGGGCACCGGCACTAGCGAGCGGCCGGCTCGCCGGTCCGGGGACCGGTCAGGTAGACCAGGCGGAACTTGCCGATCTGCACCTCGTCGCCACCGGCCAGGGTCGCGACGTCGACCGGCTCGCGGTTGACGTAGGTGCCGTTGAGGCTGCCGACGTCGTGCACCGAGAACCCGCTGCCCTCACGGTGGAACTCCACGTGGCGCCGGCTCACGGTGACGTCGTCGAGGAAGATGTCGCTGTCGGGGTGCCGACCGGCGGTGGTGACGTCCTGGTCGAGCAGGAACCGGCTGCCGGCGTTGGGGCCGCGCTTGACGACCAGCAGGGCCGAACCGGCCGGCAGCGACTCCACGGCGCCGGCGTGCGCGTCGGCCGCGGCCTCGGCGATCTCCGGCTGCTCGGTGGAGTCCTCGCCGCCGACCTTGGGGATGACGCTGGTCGACTCGCCGACCCGCTCAGGGGAGAGCGCCGAGCCGCACTGCGCGCAGAAGCGACTGCCCTCGGGGTTCTCGTGTCCACATCGAGTGCAGTGCACGTTGCGTCTCCTCCGGTACGAGGGGCCCGCCGCGGGCCTCGGAACGGGCCGCGGGCGGCCGGCGGACGGCGGACCGGTCAGTCCGTCGTTGGTCGGCCGCCGCGTGGTGCGGCGGACCGTGGGTATGGAACCAGCCGGTCGGCCCGAGGGTCAACCGGACGTGCAGGGTGAGGAACGCTGGTCCTCGGGGTTCACCGGGGTCCGGGGTGCTCCAGCGAGAGCATAGTGATCTCTGCCGGTCCGGGGCCCGCCGGCGGCCCCGTCACGACGCGTCGACCAGCGCCTGGTACGCATCCGCGTCGAGCAGGCCGGACGTCGGGTCGCCGTCGTCGCCCGACACGCGGATCTCGACCAGCCAGCCCTCGCCGTACGGGTCGGCGTTGATGGTCTCGGGGGCGTCGGCGAGGGCCTCGTTGACCGCGCTCACCGTCCCGGCCAGGGGTGCGTAGACGTCGGAGACCGACTTGGTCGACTCGACCTCGCCGATCGGGGTGCCCGGGGTCACCTCGTCGCCGACGGCGGGCAGCTGCACGAAGACGATGTCGCCCAGCGCGTCCTGCGCGTGGTCGGTGATCCCGACCCGCACGACGGTCGCCGCGTCGTCGGTCCCCTGCACGAGCGCCCACTCGTGCTGGTCGGTGTAGCGGCGGTCGTTCGGGGTGGCCATGCGGCGATCGTCTCCCGGGCTCGGATTGCTGCGGACAGCGGGGGTGCCGGACTGCGTCCGGCGGGGCTACTCGTCGGTCGCCGGCGAAGCGTATTGAGGTGCGTCCAGCGGCCGCAACGCGTCGACGACGACGGAGTCGGACTGGGTGATGGCGACCGAACCGCCCAGCCGCGTCATGTCCTGGACGACGCCACCGGGGATGTTCATCGCCGTCTCCATGCCCTGCGGGTCGCCGATCACCACGAACTCGTAGGGCGCGGTGATCGGCCGGCCGTCGATCATCAGGTCGCCCGGCTGCCCGGTCACCGCGGAGGAGACCCCGATCCGGATCCCGTCGATCTGCATGGTCTCGGCACCCGCGCCGCGCAGCTCCTGGATCGCGTCGAGGACGTCGGCGACCCGCACCGCGTCCTCCGGGTCCCGGATCACCATCTCCAGCCCCGGCCCCTCGGCCGCGATCGTGCCGTTGAGGATGCCGATCGCCTCGGCCCGCGCCCGCGCCTCCTCCAGCGCCGTCGCGTTCCGGCTGTCGGAGTCGGTCAGCTGCTGCAGCGCGCTGCGCTGGTCGGCGATCTGCTCGCGCAGCCGCTGCTCCCGGGCGTTGAGGTCGTCGAGGATGCGGACCAGGTCCTCCTCGCGGGCCCCGGCGTAGTCCTGGTCGTCACCGACCGCCCGCACCTGGACGGCGAACGCGAACCCCAGCAGCAGCGTCAGGACGCCGATCAGGGCCGCCGCCAGCGGGTCCCGACGGCGACGTCGGCGGGCGGGTGCTGCCTCAGATTCGGCTGCCTCGGATTCGGCTGCCTCGGATTCGGCCGCCTCGGGTTCAGCTGCCTCGGATTCGGCTGCTTCGGGCTCGGCCGCCTCGGGATCAGCTGCCTCGGGTTCGGCGCCGGGTTCGGGCTCGGCCCCGGCTCCCGGTTCGGGCCCGGCGTCCGCCTCGCGCTCCGTCCCAGCCTCGACCTCAGGTGCAGGTCCAGGCTCCGGCGTCGCGGCAGCGGCCTGCTCCCCCGTCGTCGCCGGGCCGAAGGGGTGGCGCACGACGACGTCGTCGTCCCCCGACCCGTCGGGGCCGGGGACGTCGGGACGCCGGTCGTCACTCATGCCCGGAAGATGTGCCGGCGGATCGCCGCGGCGTTGCCGAAGATCCGGATCCCGAGGACGACGACGACCGCGGTGGACAGCTGCGCCCCCACGCCGAGCTGATCGCCGAGGAACACGATGAGCGCCGCCACGACCACGTTGGACACGAAGGAGATCACGAAGACCTTCGCGTCGAAGATGCCGTCGAGGCGGGCCCGCAGGCCGCCGAACACCGCGTCCAGGGCGGCGACGACGGCGATCGGCAGGTACGGCTGGAGCCACAGCGGCACCGTCGGCTCGAAGAACAACCCGAGGAGCACGCCGACCGCGAGTCCGATGATCGGGATCACGGGTCAGCCTCCGGGCCTTGGTTCGGTGTCTGTTTCGGTGCCTGTTTCGGTGCCTGGCTCGGTGTCCGGGTCGGTGCCCGGTGCGTCCGGGTCGCCGGCCGGCGAGGCGGCGCGCAGTTCGAGGGTGCTGGCCGCGGGCAGGGTCAGCTCGTCGACCTTGGCGAACTCGAACCGCAGGCCGAACGTGTTGGAGACGTCGGCCAGTGCGATGACCTGCGGGTTCTCGAGGAACCCCGCCGCCAGGTCGTCGGGGTCGCCGATGGCGCGGATCTCGTACGGGTTGGTGACCGGCCGGAAGTCGACGAGCACCGCCTCGCCGGCGAACCGGATGGCCGTGGTGGCGCCGAGGCGCTGGTCGTCGATGCTGATCGCCTCGGCGCCGGCGGCCCACAGCGCGTTGACCACGAGCTGGAGGTCGCCGTCACGGACCCTGCCGCTCGGGTCGACCTCCGTGGTGCCGCCCACCGGGTCGTCGTCGGCGTCGCTCTCGGCGTTGGCGAGGGTGACGAGCAGCCCCGGACCGGTGACCGCGACGGCCGCCGCACCCCGCTCGGCGCGGGCCAGGGCGTCGAGGGCCTGCTGACCGACCGCGCTGGCCGCCAGCAGGTCGTCGCGGGTCCGCCCGACCTCGAGGCGCAGGTCCTCCAGCTCGGCGGTGAGGTCGTCGCCGACGTCGGACGAGAGCTGGATGTCGTCGACGAGCGCGGCGCGCACCTGCTGCCGGCCCTGCGCGGTCGCCGCCGCCTGGTCGTAGGTGACGGCGACCAGCAGCCCGGCGCCGACCATCGTGAGGGCGACGAGCACGCGGCCGCGGCCGCGCGCGGGCCGCGACGGCTCGGTCCCGGCCCGGCGCGCGGCAGCCTGCGCGTACGCCGGGTCGAGCGTCTCGGCCAGGACGTCGTCGAGCAGGGAGGCGCCCATCGACCGCAGGCCCCCACCCCGTGGCGTCCGGCTCATGGAGCCGTCCCGACGCCGGCAGCGGCGCGCTCGGCGCGGACCAGACCGGCCACCTGGATCAGGTAGAGCCCCCCGGCCAGGACGTAGAGCGCCGTCCCCCAGATCGTGAACGCCCACGCGAAGGGCTCGATCGCCGTCGCCAGCCAGCCCTCACCGGCGGCGAGGAGCAGCCCGGGGAACGCGTACAGCAGGAGCAGCGTCGCCGCCTTGCCCAGGTAGGCGACCTGCAGCGGCGGGTACCCGTGGCGGCGCAGCACCAGCAGCGCCACGCCCAGCATGAGCTCCCGGCCGACCAGGAGGACGACGACCCAGAGCGGCACGATCTCCCGCAGCGCGAGCGCGACGAGGGTGCTGACGATGTAGAGCCGGTCGGCCGCAGGGTCGAGCAGGGCGCCGAGGCGGCTGTACTGGTTCAGCCACTTGGCGAGCTTGCCGTCGGCCCAGTCGGTGATCCCGGCGATCATCAGCACGGCGACGGCCCAGCCGTCGGCCTCGGGGCCGAGGAGCAACCAGAGGAACAGCGGAACCCCGAGCAGCCGGAGCACCGAGAGCGCGTTCGGGAGCGTCCACACCCGCTCGGGCAGCGCGTCACGGTCCAACGTCGTGGACTCCCCGGTCGCGGTGTCAGGAACGCGGGCAGCCGCCGACGGTCCGTTCGACGACGTCACGACTCCTCCAGACCGCCCGACAGCCCGCTGCCACCGCCCCCGAGGCTAGTGTCCCGCGAGCCGTGGCCGGGAGGCGGCGCACCGATGGCCCCGGGCGTCACACGGAGCCGGGACCATCGGCGTGCCTCAGGCGGGGACCGCGAGGTTGGCCGGCGCGGGCTCGTAGCCCAGGGGACGGCGGTCGAAGCTGCCCGTCCCGTGGGTCACCGACCGGAGCACGCCCGGGTAGGTCAGCAGCTCGATCTCCGGCACCTCGGCGCGCACCGTCGTCCGGTCGCGCGTCGGGTCGGCCTCGCTGCCGGTGACCCGAGCGCGCCGGCCGGAGAGGTCGCTCATGACCGACCCGACGTACTCGGCCGGGACGAGCACCTCGATCTCGCACCAGGGTTCGAGCACCCGCGTGCCGGCCGCCGCCGCCAGCTCGCGCAGGGCGAGGGCGCCGGCCGCCTGGAACGCCGCGTCCGAGGAGTCGACCGAGTGCGCCTTGCCGTCGACCAGGGTGACGCGCACGTCGACGATCGGGCGGTCGCCGCTGACCCCCCGCTCGGCCTGGGTCCGGATGCCCTTCTCGACGCTGGAGTGGAACTGGCTGGGCACGGTGCCGCCCACGATGCGTTGCTCGAAGACCACCCCCGAGCCGGGCGGGCCGGGCTCCCCGTCGACGACCACGACCGCATACTGGCCGTGCCCGCCGGACTGCTTGACGTGCCGACCGGTGACCTGGGCACTGCCGGCGAGCGTCTCGACCATGGGCACGCGCACCGGCACGGTGGTCACGGCGACGCCGTGGCGGGTGCGCAGTCGCTCGAGCAGCACCTCGGCGTGTGCCTCCCCCACGCACCACAGCAGCAGCTGGCCGGTGTCGGGGCGGCGGTCCAGCCGCACGGTCGGGTCCTCCGCCACGAGGCGGGCCAGCGCGGTCGCCAGCCGGTCCTCGTCGGCGCGGGACGCGGCCTCGACGGCCACCGGCAGCTGCGGCGTGGGCAGGTCCCACGGGCGCATGAGCCGGGGATCCTCGGGCGACGACAGCGTGTCCCCGGTCTCGGCGCTGCCGAGGCGGGCGACCGCGCAGATGTCACCGGCCGGGCAGGCGGAAACCGGTCGCAGGGTGGCGCCGAGCAGCGAGGAGACCGCGCCGATCCGTTCGTCGATGTCGTGGTCGGGGTGCCCGCGCTCGCTCATGCCGTGCCCGGACACGTGGATCGGGATGTCGGGCCGCAGGGTGCCGGAGAAGACCCGCACCAGCGAGACGCGGCCGAGATAGGGGTCGGTGGTCGTCTTGACGACCTCGGCGACCAGCGGGCCGTCGGGGTCGCAGCCGATGGCCGGGGTGGGCGAGCCGTCGGGACGGGTGACCGGCGGGCACCCGTGCTCCGTGGGGCAGGGGAAACCGGAGACCAGGAGTTCCAGCAGCGCGTCCATGCCGATCCCGGCCAGCGGCGCCGCGCACAGGACCGGGTGGAAGTGGCCCCGCGCGACGGCGGTCTCGAGGTCGGCGATGAGGTCGGCCTGGGCCAGCTCGTCGCCGGCGAGGTAGCGCTCCATCAGCGCCTCGTCCTCGCTCTCGCCGATGATCCCCTCGATCAGCTCCGACCGGAGCCGGTCGGCGTCGGGCGCGTCGACGCCCGGGTCCAGCAGCGACACCAGCCCGCGGACGGCGCCGTCGGGACCCCGGTCGACGAGGTGGACCGGGTACACCCCCTCCCCCAGCATCGTCTGGCACAGCCGGACGGTCTCCTCGACGTCGGCCCGCGCCCGGTCGAGCTGGGTGATCACCACCGCGCGCGGCATGCCGACGGCCGCGCACTCCTCCCACAGCTGCACGGTGGAGGCGTCGACGCCGTTGACGGCGGAGACGACGAAGAGCGCGGAGTCGGCCGCGCGCAACCCGGCCCGGAGCTCGCCGACGAAGTCCGGCGACCCGGGGGTGTCGAGCAGGGTGACCCGGTGCCCGGCGTGTTCCACCGTGGCCACGCCCAGCGAGACCGACCGCTGCTGGCGGACCTCCACCTCCTCCGTGTCCAGGCAGGTCGTGCCGTCCTCCACCCGCCCGGCCCGCGGCAGCGCGCCGGTGGCGACGAGGAGCGCCTCGGCCAGGGTGGTCTTGCCTGCGCCCGCGTGACCCACGAGGGCCACGTTGCGCACTTTGTCGGCGGGCCGCGGTTCGGGGGCGGCGCCGGTGTCCTTCGCCATGAATCCGGCCCCTCAGCTGTGCGAGGGGCCGGCGGCGACGATGGTGGCAGTGCCCTGGGGGAAGAACAGGCCTTCGTGCCCGTCCTCCCACCGCACCCGGTAGGGCGGCCCGCCGTCGGGCTCGTGGCACCCCATCACCTCGCCGGTGCGGTCCGACTCCCCCTGGTGGGTGGAGCGGACGATGATCGTGTCCCCGACGTGCGCTTCCACGGCGACCTCCCAGGCGGTGCACGGACTGTGGTGTGGCTCACAGCCTGCCCCGCGGGCAGGGTCCGATCAAGGCCTGCAGGCGGCGCCGCGACGTTCACCGGCGCGGTTCTCGGCCGACGGTCGCCGGTTTCGGGGCAGGAGCACCAGACGCCTCCGCCTCCGCGCGTACGAGCCGGAGCACCGGCCGGCCCATGGCCGACACGAACCGGCCGACCAGGGTCCAGTAGCGCGCGAACTGCCGGCGAGCCTCGTCGTCGGTGCACCGGACCCGGATCTCGGTCACGAGCACCGAGTCCGTGGCGTAGGGCAACACGGTGAAGCTCCAGCCCCCGACGCCGACGCCCCGGAGGTCGAGGTCCGGGAACCGTGCGGGGTCCCATTCCACCCGCCCGTAGCCGCGCTCCCACCAGCGCCCGACGAAGCCGAGCACGATCTCGCGGCCGGGGTCCTCCTCGACGAGATGGAACCCCCCGTCGTCGGTGAGCAGCTGGTCGAACCCGAATCGCCGCGGCGGCTCCGGCGTCGTGCCCGCCCGGCGGAAGGTGCGGTCGAAGCCGACCCGGGCCCGGTTGGGGATGCCGATGAGCGGTGACCGGAAGAAGTCGACCCGGCGGATCGCCGCGAACGTCGCATCCGGCGCGGCGCGCACCGGCTCGGCGAAGCAGAGCCTGCGGTCCCAGACCGGCATCCGTGCATCGATCGACATGGCCCCACGCTGGCAGAGCGGCGGGCCTTGCCATCAGCGACCGACGTCCCGCCCCGCCGAGGCCTACCGGCCCGGGACGCGCCTCCGGTACTGGCGCGCTCAGGCGACCCCGGCGCCGCGGGCGTCGGGCTGCGGCGCGACCGCCCCGGAGGCAGGCACGACCGGCGGCTGCCCGGGCGGGGTGGCCGGCGGCGGAGCCGACGGGCCGTGGCCGGTCGTGCCGCCGAAGTACATCTGGGCCAGGTCGGGGTCGCTCAGGATGTCGGCCGCCGGGCGCTGGGTCACCACCCGCCCGCTCTCCATGACCACGCCGTGGGTGGCCATCTTCATGCCGAACCGCACGTTCTGCTCCACCAGCAGGATCGTCTTCCCACTCGCCCGCATCACCTGCACCGAGTCGTAGACCGCCTGGAGTGCCTTCGGGTCGAGGCCGAGCGAGGGCTCGTCGAGCAGCAGGAGGACGGGATCGAGCATCAGCGAGCGCGCGAACTCGACCATCCGACGCTGGCCACCGGAGAGGTTGCCCGCCTTGTCCGACGCGCGGTCGGCCACGATCGGGAACAGCGCCGCCACCTCGTCGTAGCGCTGCGCGACGAGCTTGCGGTCGCGCCGGATGATGTAGCCGCCCAGGAGCACGTTCTCCTTGACGCTGAGGTTCGCGAACAGCGCGTTGGCCTGCGGCACCTGCGACACCCCCAGCTGGAGGATCTCCGCCGGGGTGCTGCGGTGGATCGGCCGGTCCTGGAGCACGACCTCCCCCAGCCGCGGGTTGAGCAACCCGCTGACCGTCCGCAGCACCGTTGACTTGCCCGCCCCGTTGGGGCCGACGATGCAGACCACAGACCCGCGCTCGACGTCGATGTCGACGCCCTGGAGGACGTCTCCCCCGCCGTAGCCGGCGACCACTCCGCGAATGGTGAGCATCAGCGCGCTTCCTGTGCCTCGAGCTGGAAGTCGTCACCGAGGTAGGCGTCGATGACGGCGGGGTCGGCCTGGATCTGCGCCGGGGTCCCGGTGGCCATCGTGGCGCCGCGGGCCAGCACGTGGACGGGGTCGCACAGGTCCAGGACGAAGGGCATGTTGTGCTCGACGATGAGGAACGTCTTCCCGTAGGAGTTCAGCTCCCGGATCATCTCGCCCATCCGCTCGATGAGCACCGGGTTGATGCCGCCGGCCGGCTCGTCGAGCATGATCAGCTTCGGGTCGAGCATCAGCACCTGCGCCAGTTCGACCAGCTTCTGCTGGCCGTAGGACAGCGCGTGCGCCTTCTGGTCGCGGAACGCGCGCATCCCGACGAACTCCAGGAGCTCCTCGGCGGCCGCCGCCTCCGGGCCGCTGACGGCGATCTTGCCGAGCTGCGACCAGGAGAACGAGCGCTGCGCCGCGACGACGTTCTCCAGCACCGTCATCTCGCCGAACAGCCGGGTGATCTGGTACGTCCGCCCGATCCCCCGGTGGGCCCGCGCCCAGGGCGCGAGCCGCTCGATGCGCTCCCCGTCGAAGGTGATCCGCCCCGCGTCGGCGGCGAACGTGGCGTCGATCAGGTTGAACACCGTCGTCTTGCCCGAACCGTTCGGCCCGATCAGGCCGGTGATCGACCCCTCGGGGACGACGAAGGAGCAGTTGTCGACGGCACGGAGCCCGCCGAACTGCTTGACCAGCCCCTCGACCTCGAGCAGCGGCCGGCCGCTGCGGGCCGCGGCGGGTTCGGCCCGCTCCTTGAGCGACTGCAGGCTGCCTCCGGTGCCGATCCGGGCCCCGACCAGCCCGGCCTTGCCCTCGGTCCGCCGCCGGTAGAGGAAGCCCTCCAGCGCCGGGAGGATCCCCTTGGGCAGGAAGATCACGACGGCGATCAGCAGGCCGCCGAACAGGAACAGCCGGGTGTTGCCCCCGCCGAAGTCGTTGTTGGCGACCTCGTTGAGCGGCTCGATGATGAAAGCCCCCAGCACCGGGCCCCACAGCGTCCCCCGGCCGCCGATCAGCAGCGACAGGATGATCTGGACGCTGATCAGGATGCTGAACATCCCGCGCGGGTCGATGAAGGTCAGGTAGTAGCCGTAGACCGCGCCCGCCATGCCGACGAACACCGTGCTGGCGACGAACCCGATGATCTTCTCGACCGGCAGGTTGATCCCGATGCCGGCGGCCTTGGTCTCGTCCTCGCGGATCGCGATGAGCCCCATGCCGAGCTTCGTGCGCCGGATCCACCAGGTCATCAGCAACTGCAGGGCCAGGATGCCGACCAGCGCGTAGTAGAAGGGCACGTTGATGATCGAGCGGTCCCAGGTGGGCAGCGGCAGCGTCAGCCCCGCCGTCCCCCCGGTGAGGTCGACCCAGTTGACCGCGATCACCTGGACGAGGAACAGGAACGCGACCGTGATGATCACGAACGACGGGCCGCGGGAGCGCAGCGACACCAGGCCGAGCACGAGCGCCACCACCGCGGCGACGACGCCGGCCACCGGCACCCACACCCAGGCCGAGGTGTCGGGGAAACGGGTCGCGAGGACGCCGACGGTGTAGCCACCGAGCCCGACGAACGCCCCCTGCCCCAGCGACACGTAGCCGGCGAACCCGGTGATGATGTTCAGCCCGCTGGCCCCGACCGCGAAGACCAGGGACAGGATGATCATGTTCTGGTAGTAGCCGTCGTCGTTGATCAGCGGGAACGCGATCAGCAGCACCGCCGCGACGGCCACCAGCGCACGGCCGACCCACAGCGGGCTCGCGAGGGCCCGGGCGGACTCGTTCATGCGGCCACCGCATCCTCACGCAGACGGGAGCCCATCAGGCCCTGCGGCCGGACGAGCAGGACGGCGAACACGATCAGGTAGGGCACCGCGGTCGCCCAGGACGGCGAGATGTAGGCCGCCGCCAGGGTCTCGGCGACACCGAACATGATCGCCCCGAGGATGGCGCCGCCGAGGCTGCCCATGCCCCCGAGCACCACGATCGCGAGCAGCCGGGCGATCCACTGGTAGTGGGCGCCGGGCACGAACGGGTACAGCACGCCGACGATGGCGCCGCCGGCTCCGGCCGCGGCGATCCCGATGGCGAAGACCAGGGCGGCCACGCCGGCCACCTTGATCCCCACCAGCTCGGCCCCGGTGGGGTTGATCGCCGCGGCACGGATGGCCCGGCCCAGCCACGTCTTCGTCAGGACGACGAACAGCACGGCCAGCACGAGCACGGCCACGATCCCGCCGTACACCTGGGCCTTCGGGAGGAAGATCCCGGCGAACCGGAACGACTCGTCGGCGTAGCTGGGCCGCACGGCCGTCGAGTTGTTCCCCCAGAAGGTGCCCATCGCGCCCTCGAGCACCAGCGCCAGCCCGAAGGTCAGCAGCACCGTCGACACCATCGGCGCCGTCCTGATCGGGGCCACGAGCACCTTGTACGTGACCCAGCCCAGGGCGAACACCAGCGGCGTGGTGATGAGGATGGACAGCAGCGGATCGATGCCCGCTGCGTCCCACAACGTGTAGGTGATGAACGCCGAGAGGATCAGGAAGGCCCCGTGGGCGAGGTTGATCACCCGCATGACCCCGAAGATCAGGGTCAGGCCTCCGGCCACCAGTGCGTACACACCGCCCAGCAGCAGTCCGAGGAGCAGGTCCTGGACCAGTTGGGTCACGTCATCTCCTCGCTAGCGCTCGGCATGTCGTCTCTCCGCTACCGCTCGGCATCCGTGCCAGCGGATCCGATCACGCGCCGCCGCCCGGCATCCAGCCCTCGACGATCTTGTCGGTGGTGGCGAAGTCCTCGGGCAGCACGAACTCGACCTGGCCGTCCTGCCACTGGCCGATGAGGAACTCACCGATCGGGCTGCCGTCGTCGTTCCACTCGAGGTCGCCGAGGATCGTCGTCACCTTGTTCTCGCGCACCCAGTCGGCCAGCGCCTTCTGGTCGTCGATGCTGCCGACGGCCTCGACGGCAGCCTGCAGGACCTGACCGGCGGCGTAGGCGTCCGCGGCGTCCTCCGGCGGCGGGCCGCCGAACATCTCGTCGTACGCGGCGACGAACTCCTCGTTGCCGGGGGTGTCGGCCTCGGGTGCGTGACTGATGGCGAACATGACGCCCTCGGTGTTCTCCTCGCCGATGGCCTCGGCGTACTGCGTGCCCTGCGACGGCGCGGAGGTCTGGTAGAGCCACGTGGGCTTGAAGTTCGCGCGGAGCATCGAGCGGACCAGCCCCACGCCGTCCTCGAAGACGGCGCCGTGGACGACGAGTTCCGGCTGCGCGGCCTGCATGGCCGTGACGATGGTGTCGAAGTTCTTCGTGTCGATCGCGTAGGTCTCCTGGTAGACCGTCTCGACGCCGGCCGCCTCGAGGATCTCCCGGATGCCCTCGACGTTCGGGGCCGCGAAGGGGTCGTCGATGGTCGGGTACGCGGCGGTCGCGGGCCGCCGGTCCTCCGGCAGCGCGGCGATCCACTCGGCGAAGACCTTGCCCTGCTTGTCGGCCGTGGCCTGCTGGGCGAAGAACAGGTACTCGAAGCCCCGGTTGAACATGTCGGGCGAGCCGCCGGCCGGCTCGATGAAGAGCATCTGGTTGCGCTCGGCGACGGCGGAGGCCGGCAGGTTCAGCAGCGACGAGAAGGTGCCGAGGAGCAGGTCGACGTTGTCCTGGCTGATCAGGGCGTTGTAGTCGGCGACGATCGTGTTCTGGTTCGACGCGTCGTCCTTGATGATGAGCTCGACGTCGCGCCCGAGCAGGCCGCCGGAATCGTTGACCATCTGCTCCCAGACCTGGTAGCCCTGCTGGGCCGCGGTGCCGGGCTGGGAGAACTCACCGGTGAGCGGCAGCGACGTGCCGATCTTGATGGGCTCGTCGGAGTCCGACCCCGAGCCGCCGCCGTCGCTCCCGCAGGCGGCCAGGCCCATCACGACGATGCTGGTGGCTGCCATCGCCTGCAGCCGACGGTTGGTCCTCGAGTGAGTCATGCTTCCTCCTGGTGGCCGCAATCGATTGCGGGTGCGAGGGCGATCGTTGTGATGGCAACCACATCCTGTCAAGCGTCCAGCGCAAGTCGATGCCGTAACTTGCTCAGCACCCGTTTGCAGCTTCGAGGCCCGTGCACCTCCCCGCCGCGTGCGCCGCAGGTGTCACAGGACCGCCCACCTTCGAGGGGACGCCGATCGAGATGGCCGCCGACACCTCGCAGCCCCGCACGGGAGCCACCACGCCAGGCATCGCCCTGCCCGTCGACGTCGACGTCGTGGTCGTCGGCGCCGGCCACAACGGGCTGGTGGCCGCCGGCTACCTCGCGGCCGCGGGTCTGGAGGTCCTCGTGCTCGAGGCCGGCCCCGCCCCCGGCGGGGACACCATCACCGAGGAGCTGACGCTGCCGGGGTTCGCCCACGACTCGTGCTCCAGCGCGCACGTGCTGATCCAGTCCAACCCGCTGATGCGCGACGACGAGCTCGGTCTGCTGTCCCGCTACGGGCTGGAGTACGTGCTCACCGACCCCGCCGTCGTGATGCCGCAGCCCGACGGCGACTGCCTGGTGATGCGGCCCGACCTCGACGCCACGTGCGACGAGATCGCCCGCTGGTCGGAGGCCGACGCGCGCGCCCTCCGCGCCATGGTCACCGAGTGGACCGGGGGGCTGGCCGCGGTGCACGGGCGGTGGAGCTCGGGCTTCGACCTCGGCGAGTCCGAGGCGGCGGGCCGGTACCGCGCGTTGCGGGCCCGGAGCGCCTGGGACGTCGTCCACGAGCGGTTCGCGCACCCGACCGTGCGGGCGCTCGTGCTGTGGATGGCCATGGCCACCATCCAGGACCCGCGTCGGCCGGGCACCGGCTTCCTGCCCTCGTCGCTGACCTCCGGTCGGCTGTCGTTCGGGTGGTCCACCCCGCGCGGCGGCTCGGGGGCACTGCCCGACGCGCTGGTCCGGCTCATCGAGGACTCCGGCGGCCGGGTGGTCTGCTCGGCCCCGGTCGAGTGCGTGGAGGTCGAGGGCGGCCGCGCCACCGGCGTCCGGACGGCGGACGGCGCCCGCGTGCGGGCCCGGCGGGCCGTCGTCTCCAGTGCCCACCTGGCCCGCCTGGCCGGCATGCTCGACGGCTCCGGACCGGCGGCGGCGCCGCCCGCCGACCTCGTCGCGGCACGGGACCAGTGGCGGCCGGGACTGAGCGTGTTCGCGGTGCACGCCGCGCTGCGGGGGGACCTCACCTACCCGACGCACTCCGGGCCGGTCGCCAGTGTCGCCGCGGGGCTGGGCACCCCGGAGGGGCTGGCCCGGCAGATCGACGCGTTCCACCGGGGCGAGCCCGACGCGACCGACCCCTGGCTGCTCGTCGTCAACCAGAGCGTGGTCGACCCGACGCGCGTGCCCGGCGGCGGCGGCACGTTCAAGATCCTCACCATCGCGCCGTACGAGCGGAGCGACGGGCGCGACTGGTCGGCGGCCCGCGACGGGTACGCCGAGCAGCTGATGGACCTGGTGCGGGCCCGCTCGACCGGGCTGGCCGACGCCGAGGTGCTGGCGGTGCGCGCGGAGTCACCGGTCGACGTCGCCGCGCACAACGTGCACAACCTGGGAGGGTCCTGCCACGGCGGCGAGTTCGAGCTGCCCGACGGGAGCATCATCCCCGGCTGGCTGTCCTACCGGACGTCGGTGCCCGGACTGTTCGCCACCGGGGCGACGACGCATCCCGGCGGCTCGGTCTCGGGGCGCCCGGGCCGCAACGCCGCGCGGGCGGTCCTGACCGACCTGGGCATCGACCCCGCGACGGTGATGGGGCCGAGCTGATGCCGCCCCTCCCCCGGGCCCGCTGATGCCGTCGGGCTCCTCCGGCCGCCTGGCGCCCATCCGCCTCCTGCAACTGACCGCGTTCGTCAGCACGATCGACCGCTTCGCGATGCCGCCGATGCTCATCGCCATCGCGCTGGACCTCGACGCGTCGCTCACCTCGGTGGTGCAGGCCGCGGGCGCCTACTTCCTGGCCTACGGCCTGCTGCAGCCGGTGTGGGGGATCGTCTCGGACTCGATCGGCCTGGTGCGCACGATGCGGTTGACGCTGCTGTGCGCCGGCCTGGCCGCGGTGGCGTGCTCGTTCGCCTGGAGCCCGCTGGCGCTCGGCATCGCCCGCGCGGCGGCCGGCGGGTTCTTCGGCGCGGCCTACCCGGCCAGCCTGATCTACCTCGGTGACACGGTGCCGCCCGACCGGCGGCAGCAGGGCATCACCCGGCTCATGGTGGGGGTCGCGATCGGCACCGGATCGGCCTCGGTCGCCGGCGGTCTGATCGCGCAGCTGGCCACCTGGCGGCTGGCCTTCGTGCTGACCGGCGTCTCGGCACTGGTCCTGGCCTGGATGCTGCGCCGGCTGCCCCCGCCGGAGGAGACCCGGACGCACCGCAACCTGGCCGCTCCGTTCCTGGCGGTGCTCCAGTCGCGGACGGCGGTCTTCGTGCTCGGCCTGGCCTTCCTCGAGGGTGCGGTGCTCCTCGGCGTGCTGACCCTCCTGCCGGCGGCGGTCGAGGCCGCCGGCGCGACGGCCGCGGTGGCCGGGGCCGTCACGGCCGTCTACGGCGTCGCGGTCTTCGTGTTCGCCGGGATCGTCGGCCGGCTGTCCCGGCGCCAGCACCCGGCACGGTTGATCGCGCTCGGGTCGGTGTCGGCGCTCGCGTCGTGCGCCGTCCTGACGTTCTCCCGCTCCCCGGTCGTCGCGCTGCTGGTCACCCTGCTGCTCGGCCTGGCCTGGACGGCGATGCACTCCTCGCTGCAGACGTGGGCCACCGAGGTGCTGCCCTCGGCGCGCGCCGCGGTCGTGTCACTGTTCGCGGGGTCGCTGTTCACCGGCAGTTCGCTGGCGACCGTGGCCGTGGCCGATCTGGCCGACGCGGGTGACTACCGGACGGTGTTCCTGCTGGCCGGCATCGTCGCCGTCCCGCTGGGGCTGCTGGCCGTCTGGGGCCGGGCCCGCTGGCACCGCCCCGGCTGATCAGAAGTCGTGGGCCTCGTCGTAGCCGTAGTCGCCGTCCTGGTCGCCGCTGCGGGCGGCGCGCTCCGCGTCGTCGGCCCCGCTCCCCCGGGCCGGGGGCCGGGCAGCGCCCACGGACTCGTGCACCAGGTCGTAGCCGTAGTCGCCGGACGTGTCCGGTTCCCGCTTCTCCATCGGACCCCCTGGCAGGCGACGCGCGTGGGCACGATGGTCGACCGCCGCGCCGGCCCACGCAAGGGCCGGCGCGGTGCTTCGACGGTCCGGCTACTCGGCCACGACGGGGACCGTGCCCGGCCGGCAACCGGCCCCAGCCCGGTCGGGATGGTGCGCGGCTATCCGGAGGACGACGTTGCCCCGCTTGCGTCCCCCGTCGACGAAACGGTGCGCCGCGGCGATCTCGTCGAGGTCGAAGGTCCGGTCGCGGACCGCCCGGTAGTGACCGGCCTCGGCGAGGTCGACCAGGAACGCCAGGTCCTCCGCGGTCGGCTTCCCGACGGTGGCGGTGACCAGCTTCCCGGTCCTCCTGCTGCGCAGCGGCGCCCGCAGGATCGCCGGGAGGTCGGCGATCACGAGCAGCAATGCACCCCCAGGGTTGAGCAGGTGCCCGACCCGCTCGAAGGGGGCGTTGCCGACGCAGTCGACGATCACGTCGTAGGTGTCGGCCGACGATGTGACGTCGTCGGTCGTGTGGTCGATGACGCGGTCGGCGCCCAGCGACGTGACCAGCTCCCGGTTGCCACCGCTGCAGATCCCGGTCACGTGCGCCCCCGCGTGCTTCGCGAGCTGCACCGCCGCGCTCCCGACGGCGCCCGACGCCCCGTTGACCAGCACCGTGGCGCCCGGCACGAGCTCCACCTGGGCCAGGAATCCGCGGGCGGTGAGCCCGCCGAAGACCAGCGTCACGGCGTCCTCGGACGTCATGTTCCGGGGCTTGCGCGCGATGGCGCCGTCCTGCCGGACCTTGGCGTACTCGGCATGCCCCCCGAACGCCGCACCAAGCATGGCGATCACCTCGTCGCCGGGCTCGAACCGGGTGACGTCCTCGCCCACGGCCTCGACGACGCCGGCGACGTCCATCCCCAGCACGCGACGCTTCGGCCGGACCACCCCGATCCCGAAGGCCGCGAGCAACCCGAGGCCGCGGGGCACCTCGCGACTGCGGGCGCGGTGGTCGGCGGCGCTGACGGTGCTCGCCCGGACCCGGATGAGGACGTCGTCCGCACCCAGTGACGGCGGGAGCACCTGCTCGACCTGCACGTTCTCCGGACCGCCGAACCGGCGGTACACCGCGGCCCTCATCGGGGCGACCGCGCGGACGCGAGCGCGGCGACGGCGGCGGGCCTGAAGCCCTTGACGGTCAGGTAGACGCCCAGCGAGAACTCCCACACCGCGATCGGCAGCGCGGCGAGCGCGATGGGGCCGGTCCGGTCGAAGACGCCGAAGAAGATCGCGCTGTCGGCCGCCAGCAGCAGCGGGGCGCCGATGAGCCCGAGGAGGGGCAGGATGCGCGGCACCAGCCCGGACCGGTACATCACGAAGCCCAGGAACAGCGCGTTGAACGCCGGCATGAGGCTCTGGCTGAGCAGGAACGTCCACTCGTAGGTCGCGGCCAGGGTGTGGCCGGCCGTGAGCAGCGACGCCTCGTCCGCGCCGGGGGTGCCGGCGACGTCGTTCCGGAGGGTGAGCACCGAGAGGACGCTGACGACGCCACTGATGATGAGGGCGCCCTCCAGCACACGGGCGGTGACGAACCCGAGGGCGGCCGTCTCGCTCACCCGCTTCGCCACCGGGTAGAGGACGACGGCCGTGCCGATGCCGGCCAGCGCGACGACGACCTCGGAGAACGCTCCCCACAGGACACCGCTGTCACTGCCGGCGCCCAGGATGAATCCGGCCCGCTCCCGCACGGGCTGGAAGATGGCGAGCGTCGGGATCGACACGAACGTGAGCAGGTACAGGATGCCGGCGGCCAGGGAGGTCCGGCGCATCACGTCGGGCGATGTACCGGCCGGGGCCGGCGGGTGCGTGATGGTGGTCATGGCGATGTCCTTCCGGGGGTCGTGCGGGGGTGGTCCGGTTCGACCTGGGTGACCGAGATCAGCGGGAGTCCGACGTCGCGGAGCTTCCGCAGGAGGCCGTGCAGCGCAGCCTGGTCGACGACGGGGCCGCAGATGGCGGTCGTGCCGTCGTCCCCGGGGGCGAGGGTCATCCCCTCGAACCAGGCGGCCCACCGGGGCTCGAGGCGCCCCCGGACGCGGATCTCGTACCGCCCGGGGTGGTCGGTCGATCTGCCGCTCATCGGGACCTCGCTGCTCGGTGGCTTCCAGGTGGTGCGCCCGAAAGCTAGGAGCGGAGGTGGTGAGGGGGGATCACCACGATGTGGTGACCTGGGATGGTGATCGGCCGGATGCGCCGACGGTCAGCGGTCGTGGGCCTCGACCAGGTGGAGTTCGGCGGCCCGGCGGACCGCTGCCCCACGGCCGTTGACGCCGAGCTTGGCGTAGATGTTCCTGGTGTGGGTGCGCAGCGTGTTGACCGACACGAACAGCCGGCGGGCGATCTCCGGTCCGTCCAGGTGGGTGCCGAGCAGCCGGAGCACCTCGAGCTCGCGCGCGCTCAACGGGTCGACGACGCCCTGCTGCCGCGGCCGCGGCACCGAGGTCGCACGGACGGCGGCGAGCAACCGACGGACGTAGCCCGGAGCACTCCCCCGCTGGAGCGCCGCGGCCAGCAGCGCGGCCATCGGCGGCCCCTCGTCGACGAAGACGCGGACGTAGCCCTCGGGCTCGGCCAGGTCCAGCGCGCGACGCAGGAAGTCCAGGGCGGCCGGGAGGTCCCCGCCCGCCCGGGCGGCCAGCGCCCGGAGCACCAGGACCTCGACGACCGTCCCGGCTCGGCCGCCGTCCTCCGCGGCGCGCAGCAACCGCTCGAGCAGCCGCGTCGCCGCGTTCAGCGACGGCTCGGACTGCTCGGCCAGCAGCACGCGGGCCAGCGTGACGTGCTCGAACTCGCGGAGGTAGCTCAGCTCGTCGTCGGGGGTCAGCCCCCGCTCGCGGACCCAGGCGTGCGCGTCGTCGAGCCGGCCCAGCTGCAGCAGCATCCGGGCCCTGACCGCCGGGACGGGCCGCACCTCCGGGGAGAAGTCGGTCGTGTGGACGCGCTCGGCCTGCGCGAGCAGCTCGAGTGCCTCGGCGTGGTCCCCGTCGATCAGCCGCAGCCGGGCCGTCGCGACCCGCCACCGGTACCGGTTCTGCGGCAGCCCGGCGTGCTCGCCGAGTTCCTGGCTGATCGTCAGGTGCCGTCGGGCGGCGTCGAGGTCGTCGCGCTCGCGGAACAGCTCGCTCAGACCGACGTGCATGTCCGCCGCCCCCCGCACGGGCCCGGCCGGGTCGCTCGCCAGCGCCAGTCCCCGCTCGAAGTGCCGCATCGCCTCGTGGAGACGCCCCTGCGGGATCCGGATGTCGGCCAGCGTGATCGTGCCGCCGAGCACGTCCGAGCGGTGCCCGGCCCGTTCCAGGCTCGCCAGGCCGTCGACGTACCAGCGGTGGGCACCCACGAGATCACCGGTCGTCCAGGACGCCAACCCCAGGAGGCAGGCGGCGGCCCCGCGGCCGAGGTGGTCGTCGGCTTCGGCGAGCTCGAGGGCCCGCCCGGCATGCGTACGGGTACCGGCCACGTCGCCGCGCACCAGGGCCAGGGCGGCCCGGTACATGGCGACCTCGGTGGGGAGCCGGCGGAACGCCTCGTCGTCCACGACGACCATCGCCCCGGCCGGGCCGTCCCCTGCTGATGCCTCCAACCACCGCTCGGCGTCCCGCAGGCGGTCCTCCACCCCGTCGACGTCCCCGACGGACATGAGCGCCCCGACGTAGCCGACGTCCAGCACCGGCCGGACGCGCAACAGCGCGTCGGGTATCGCGTCCAGCCAGCTCCGCAGGGTGGTTTCCCGTCGCTGTTTGCGCAGGGAAGGCAGCTGGCGTTCGACGAGGTCGGCCGCGCGCTCGAAATCCGCTGCGGCCAGGGCGTGCGAGATCGCCTCGGCCGGATCGCCGTGTCGCTCGTACCAGTCGCTCGCCCGCGCGTGCAGGACGGCGATGGACCCGGGGTGCTCGTCCATCAGGCGCGCGCGCAGCACGTCACCGAAGAGGTGGTGGTAGCGGTACCAGCGACGGCGGTCGTCGAGCGGGACCAGGAAGAGATTGCCCCGTTCGAGCGCCTCCAGCATGGCCCGGCCGCCGTCCCGACCGGTCACGGCGTCGCACAGCGGACCGGAGAGCCGGCTCAGCACCGACGTCTCCAGCAGGAAGCTGCGGACGGCGTCGGGCTGGCGTCCGAGCACCTCCTCGACCAGGTAGTCGACGACGAAACGGTCGTCCCCGGCGAAGGTCGCGACGAAGCCGGAGACGTCGTCGCGGCCCTGCAACGAAAGAGCGGCGAGCTGGAGCGCGGCGATCCACCCTTCGGTGCGCCCGTCCAGGGCGGCGACGTCGTCGGCGGTCAGCGCCAGCCCCATCACGTCGCCGAGGTAGGCCGCTGCCTCGTCCTGCGAGAACCGCAGGTCGGCGGCCCGGATCTCGACCAGCTCGCCCCGTGCGCGCAACCGGGCGAGGGGCAGCGCCGGGTCGACCCGTGTCGCGACGACCAGGCGGATCAGCGGCGGGAGGTGCTCGAGCAGGAAGGCGACGCCCTCCTGCACCTGGGCCGACTCGATGACGTGGTAGTCGTCGAGCACGAGAACGACCTCGCCCGGCGCGGCGGACAACTCGCTGAGCAGCGTCGCGACCACCGCGTCGGTGGATGACTGCCTCGACTCGAGGAGCGCGAGCGCCCCGGCTCCCACCTCCGGCACCGCCGAGCGCAGCGCCGCCACGAGGTAGGGCCAGAACACCGCCGGATCGTTGTCGCGCTCGTCGAGCGACAGCCAGGCGACCGTCCGGCCCTCCGCCGCGGCGGCCGCCAGCCACTCGGTCAGCAGGGTCGTCTTCCCGAACCCGGCCGGCGCCGATACGAGGACGAGGGCCGGATCGTCGGCACGGGCGAGACGGTCGCTCAGTCGCGGGCGAGGTACCAGGGCGCGCCGTCGCCGGGGGACGTGGAGCTTGGTCTCGAGCAGCGGACCTGTCATGACCACCTCCCCGAGGGGCCAGGACCTCCCGCCGACGGGACCAGATGTTCGCGGCACAGCGTTGGGCTCGCGCACCGCATCGTCTCAGCCGGGTCCGTCGACGTCGACCACTCCCCCGTCATGCCCCTCCTCGGGTGACCAGCCCGTCGAGGATCCGGTGGAGGCCCCACAGGTACTGCTCGGTCGAGATGTACCCGGCCATGGTCGTGGCTGCTGCCGAGCTGCGCGGGTACGCGTCAGGCGGGGTCGCTGCGAACGCGGCCTGCCGGCCCGCTATCCGTTGGGCCTCGGCCGGAAGCGGCCCGGGCTCGTGGACGTCGGCGACCTCCAGCGCGATGGAGCCGAACACGTAGACGATGAGCAGGTAGGAGGCCCGGGCAGCGTCCGCCGGGGCGAGCCCGGCGTCGGCCAGCAGCTCCAGCAGCCGCTCGTTCAGCGCGAGTGCCTGGGGGCCGTCCATGGGCCCGCCGATCATCAGACCGACCGCGCCCGGGTGAGCCGAGAGGTGCTGCCGGAGGTCGAGGGCCAGTGCCTCGACCCGTTCGCGCCAGGGGCGACTGCGGTCGGCGAAGACGTCGTGGTCGACCTCGCCGAGGAGCCGTTCGACGAGCGCCTTGACGACCGCCGCCTTGTCCGGGAAGTACGTGTAGACGGCGTTCGGTGCCACCCCGACCCGGGCCGCGATGCCGCGCACGGATGCGGCATCGGCGCCGCCCTCGTCGAGCAGGCTCAGTGCCGCGTCCAGGATGTCGTCCTCCGTCAGGGCCCGTCGAGGCCCGCGACGGCGTTCCGTCGGTGGTGCAGGCACGGGCACGGACGCCCCCCTTGACATCGCTCACCCCACAGTAGAACTCTCCTGCACACCGTACAAACTCTGTACACCGTTCAGGGGGACTCATGTCCACGATCAGCATCGGCCGACTGCGCGGCGCCCTCCGCCCGGCGCCCTCCCCTGCCGCGGGCGGCGTGCCGGTGATGCCGCCCGCACAGCGGTCGGCCCCGGCCGGCCAGCGGAGCTCAGCGTTATGACTCTCCCCCGCGTCTCCCGGCCGGACGCCGTGCGCACCTGGCTGCTCTGGACCGCCGGGTTCATCGCCTTCCCGATCGCCGGGCTCGCCGGCACCGCCGTCGCCGGACGTGTCGACAGCCCCCTCGCCGCCCTCGGCGGTGGCGCGGTGGCCGGACTCGTCCTCGGCATCGGGCAGACGCTGGCCGGCCGGGGCCGGCTCGACATCCGACGGTGGGTTCCCGCCACCACCGTCGGGATGGGTCTCGGCCTGCTCCTGGGCGCCGCCACCGTCGGCTACCGGACCTCCCTGGGGTCCCTGGCGCTGATGGGCGCCCTCACCGGCGCCGTCCTCGGTGTCGCGCAGGCCCTGGCACTGCCCTCGGTCACGCACCGGCGCTGGGCATGGGCGGCCGCGATGCCCGCGCTGTGGGCGCTGGGGTGGACCGCCACCACCCTCGGCGGGATCAGCGTCGAGGACCAGTTCACCATCTACGGCGCGTACGGGGCCGTGACCTTCTCCGCCCTGTCCGGGGTGCTGCTGCACCTGCTCCTGCCGCACCGCGCGACTCCCGGCCAGGACCGGGCTCGCACACCCGTCGAGGCCAGGGCGTGACCGCCCCGCGGCCGCTGAGCGGGAGGACGGTGCTGGTCACCGGCGGCACCGGGGGCATCGGCAAGGCGACCGCCCTGGGCCTGGCCGCGCTGGGCGCCAGGGTCGCGATCACCGGCCGGGACCGGCGGCGCGCGGACGAGGTTGCCCGCGGGATCGAAGCAGCCGGCGGCGGCCCGGCGGCGGTCTTCGTCGCCGACATGTCATCGCAGTCCGAGGTCCGCCGGATGGCCGAGGAGGTGCTGGGGCAGCTCGACCGGATCGACGTACTGGTGAACAACGTCGGCGGATACTGGAACACCCGACACGTCACCGCCGACGGACTCGAGCGCACGTTCGCCGTCAACCATCTCGCGTCGTTCCTGCTCACCGACCTGCTGCTCCACCGGCTGATACGGAGCGCCCCGGCCCGCGTCGTCACGGTCTCCTCGCACGCCCACTCCGGTGGGCGGATCGACTTCGACGACCTCCAGGGTGAGCGCTCCTACTCCGGAGCGCGGGCCTACAACCAGTCCAAGCTCGCCAACGTCCTGTTCACCTACGAGCTCGCGAGGCGCCTGCGGGGCACCGCCGTCACCGCCAACGCCCTGCATCCGGGCGTGGTCAGCACCTCCTTCGGCGCGGAGGATCCCGGCCGCGCCCAGCGCCTCGCCGTCCCCCTGCTGCGGCCGTTCATGAAGTCCCCCGCCCGGGGCGCCACCACGTCGATCCACCTGGCCTCGGCCCCCGACCTCGAGCGGGTCACCGGCCGGTACTTCGCCGACTGCCGGCCCCGGAAGTCATCCGAGCGCAGTTCCGACGAGCGGGCGGCGGCCCGGTTGTGGCAGGTCAGCGGGGATCTGGTGCAGGCGACCTGACCGCGGTGCCCTCAGGCCAGGCCGGCCTCGTCCCTCGGCGGCGCCTCCTCGCGGGCGAGGAACCGGCGGTGGATGGTGGCGTCCGGGCTGAGGGCGTGCAGGGCCTCGGTGAGGGCATCGGCCGCGGCGTGGACCGCGTCGTCGGACAGCGGATCGAGCGCGTCCAGGATGAAGACGGCGCTGCTGGTCCCCGTCGTGATCCGGGTGCGGGTGCACTGCCGCCAGTTCCAGCGGCGGCAGGTGACGCCGTCGTCGTCGCGCCAGACCACCTCGCCGGCGTCCGGGTGCTCGACGACCGGCTCGCCGCCTGCGGTGGTGTCGAACGGTTCCCCGCCCTCGGCGCGGACCAGCCGCGGCGGCCCGACGTAGGCGGCGCGGTCCTCCCCGCCGAGGGGCAGCAGGTGCGCGATGGAGACGGCGTTGTAGACGTCGGTGATCCGGTCGATGCGCGGCAGCCCGGCCGGCTCGAGGCGGCGCAGGAGCGCTTCGACGCTGGGCCGGGTGCGCTGCGGCTTGGCTCCGAAGGCCCGGTACGCCTCCCGCCAGGCGGCCAGGTGCGGCAGCTGCTCGGGCGCCTGCCCGTCGAGCAGCCGTCTCGCCGTGCTCTCGGCATCGGACAGGATGCGGTCGCTGGCCGCGTCGCTCGGGCCGCCGCAGAGGCCGTCGGCGGTCAGCAGCACCGCTCGGTAGTCCGGCCGCAGGTCGAACACCGCCCGATCGACGCTCGCAGCGGCAAGCCACTCGGCTCCGGGAGAAATGGTCACTTCCGGCCTCCGCCGACGTGGGGTTGGACAACGGTCAGGGCGAACCGTGCGGGTGTGGACGCGTCGGCCGGTGCGGCGTACCCGTGGGCGATGTCGCCGGCGAACGCCGCGGAGTCGCCGGCCGTCAACCGCTCTGTGCGCTCCCCGACGCGGAGCTCGAGGTGGCCGTCCAGCACGAGCAGCAGCTCCCGAGTTCCGGCGCTGTGCGCCTCGCTGGAGTGCTCCTCTCCCGGGTGCATCGCCCAGTCCCACAGCTCGACGACGTCGGGTGGCTCGGTGCCCGCGACCAGCAGCGCCTGCCCGCCGCGCGGGCCGCGCCAGAGCACCGGCGCTCGCCCGGCCTCGGTGACGGTCAACCCGTGGGGACGCTCGACGTCGACCAGCACCGGCAGTCCGACGCCCAGGGCGTCGCTGATCCGCAGCAGGGTCGCGATGCTCGGGTTGCCCTCGCCGTGCTCGATGGTGATCACCATCCGGCGGCTGACCCCGGAGCGGTCGGCAAGCTCGTCGAGGGTCCAGCCTCGAGCGGTCCGGTGCTGCCGGACGCGCTCGCCGATGAGCGCGTTGACCATTCCCGTCTGCGCCATCTGCCACCTCCCGTCCGATGCGCCTGTTAGTGCAACATACTGCATCCCGCGGGGTCGGGCGATGCACCCTCTGGGGACGCGACTGGCGAGTGCTGGACGGCATGCCGCAGGCTCGTGGGGTGACCTCCGACGTCGGTGCCGCCCTGGTGCACGGCCTCTGGCACGGGGCCTGGTGCTGGGACGAGGTCCGCGCGGCCCTCGCCGAGCGGGGCGTCGACAGCGTGGCCGTCGAGCTGCCGCTCACCGACCTGCCCGCCGACGCGCGGGCGACCCGCGAGGCGCTCGACGCCTTCGACCGGCCCGCGGTGCTCGTCGGGCACTCGTACGGCGGAGCGGTGATCACCGAGGCCGGGGAACACCCGCTCGTGCGCGAACTGCTCTACATCGCGGCGTTCCAGCTCGATGACGGTGAGTCCGTCAGCCGCACCCGTCCGGGCAGGGACCTGCCGGAGACCCGTCTCGCCGAGGCGATGCGTGTCGTCGGGAGCGAGGTGCACCTCGATCCCGAGTGGGGGTCGCGCCTCGTCTACAACGACGCGTCGGCCGAGGTCGCATCGGCCGCGATGGCCCGGGTGCGCCCGGTCGACCGGTTGCTGTTCCGCAGGGTGCCCGAGTCGATCGCCTGGCGATCCCGGCCGTCGACGTATGTCGTCTGCACCGAGGACGAGGTCGTGCACCCGGAACTGCAGCGCGCGATGGCGGGCCGGGCGAGCCGCACGGTGGAATGGCCGTGCGGGCACAGTCCGCTGGCCACCCGCCCTGACGTCGTCGCCGACCTGATCGCCGACCGAGTTCGCGCCGCCGCTCCGAGCTGACGACGTCGGCACCGCCACCCTCTCGCACCGTGGGCTCAGACGGTATGGGGGCTGGGGCCCCACCACGGCTGATCGTGGGTTACCGCAAAGGGTGGGCTCTGGCGGTAGAGCCCCAGGCGTGGGAGGCCCCAGTGAATGGTCAGCGCACGAGTGTCGGTCTGGATGTTCATGCCCGTTCCATGGTGGGGCGCGGTCTGGATGTGCAGACCGGTGAGGTGCTACCGGCGCGGTTGTCGCCGGCGCACGAGGACGTCATCGGCTGGCTGCGGTCGCTGCCTGGCCCGGTCAAGGCCACCCATGAGGCCGGCCCGACCGGGTTCGGACTGACCCGGGCGCTGGAGGCGGCGGGGATCGAGTGCGTGGTGGCCGCGCCCTCGCGCCTCCTGCGTCACCCGCCGTGGGATAGACCGGCAACTGCCATGCGGAGCGCGGCGGCACGGGAGGAACACGAACAGACACGAGACGATCCCGGAGACGAGCCGACAGGAATGTCAGCCCCGCGCGCGACCGTTACGGGTTCAGCTAGAGCCACGCAACGAAACGAGGGGCCTAGCCACCTGCCGCCCCTGGGGACCTCCCCGGCCCAAAACGGCTTGCTCCGTCGTCTCATGTACCGGCACGGCCTCAGCGATCCGGGCGGCATCCTTAGCCCGGCGGGGTAGCAATCCGCTCGTGTCTGTGTCCCTGGCGCGGTGGTAAACCAAAGAGCCGGTCTCGCGCCACGGACTCTGTCGGGCCAACCGACACATAGTCGAACCCCGGACGGCGATCACGGCACCGTGGCGAGGAACGCCCACCCTGGCGGCGCAGTCTCTGGCCCGCCCTCCCGCCGGTCAACGGTCCGCTCCGCCGCTGCGCGCCCTTGGACCGACGCCCCCAGGCCTACACCCATACCTATAGGGAGGACGCCAGGAGGAAAGCGGACGAAGGACGACGAGGTACCGCCAGGGCTCTCCGAGTTATGTTGCTACTTCAAGTCAAGGGGCGCCTACGGCGGGCCCGCGCGATCTGCAAGGAGACCAGAATTCATCTGCGCCAGTTGATACTGCGCATAGCCGCGTAGGTGGATCGCGTGCAAACCACCGACCGCGGAGACTGGAATCAGGTAGCAGAGGAGCTCGCCGTCGATGATGAAGAATTCGTCGACCTCATCGGGGTCGTACGTTCTTCGTCCACGACGAGAGGTTGAGAGATAGACCTTCCACGTGTCTCCTGCGCGGGTCGTCGTCGTTTTCACCTGAATACGACGAGTCGACTCGTTGGTGCAGACAAGCAGGTCATAGCGGGTGGGTTCGAGCGGCCAGGAGACAGTGTGACCGCACAATGTGAACCAGGAAGCGGCAAGAAGCGAGCCGGCACGATCGAGATGGGCGATGTCCGGCCTCATTTCACGATTCCCCGCGGCGGTCGGTCTCACTGCCAGATGCCTGGAGTCAAGGCCGAGTCGAGCCGCGTGACCCTTCAACGCGGAGACGGCGGATGCATCGTGGATCCCCAAGATTCCAGCCGCCTCTGACCATGTATTGGCCGCGGCGATAGCCGAGCAAAGACCGTCCTCAGTCCAGCGACGCTGTCCCTTGAAGTGGCTGTAATCCGCGCCGAGACGATCGGCGTGCGAGCGCACGGAGCGCATCGCTCCCGCAGACGTCGCAACCAAGCCCAATTCACGCAGCACTCCGCGCCACGAACTCGACGTCGAGATTGCGTGGACAAGTTGCGTGTCAGAATACGTTCTCTTCCACGTCACCTTCGAACCATATGACAGACCACTGACAGTCGACACGCTGCTCAACCCGTGCCGCGAGCTCCTCGTCCATGTCGAGGGCACACACGATTCCGTACCGCCCAATTCGAGCGGACTATCTGGACGATGAAGAAGTGGCTGCCTGCCCGAGCCTCCAGACCGCCCCCTCCCCGGCTAGAGGCATTGTTCGAGCGTTTCACCGCCGCACACGCCCAGCACCTCCGACGCCGCTCTCCACTACACCGCGCCACGCCGGCGACCGTCGACCCCACCCGTGCGAAGAGCCGGCTCCCAGATCCGCCTCACACCGGCCACCCAGGACCGACTCCACCACGACAACATTGCCGAGGGCCGGCTGCGTAACCCTGCGCGGGGTCGGCTGCCTGACCAGATCGGCGTCGGCCGCCAGCACCCATCTCCTGCGCTCGTCCACGACAACCACGTCCCGGTCTCCACGCCGCCACCGGCGAGACCGTCAGAGGGTTGATCCCCGAGCCCAGATCCGACTGCCAGCCCAATCCGGACAGTCCGGCCGCGCTCCGCAGCGCCCGGACCAACAGAATGTCGGTCCGGGCCATGCCAATGCCCTCAGGGCATCGCACTGTCGGGCTGACAGGATTTGAACCTGCGACCCCCTGACCCCCAGTCAGGTGCGCTACCAAGCTGCGCTACAGCCCGCATGCCGTGCGCTGCCCGGAACCCCGGGCCGTGCGACGGCCGCCGGAGAAGATTACCGCACGGCGAGGAGCGCCCCGCGCCCCACCGGGTCGCCGCCCGACGAGGCCCAAAGGCCGTGACACCGGGGGCCGCCCGTCGCTAGCGTCGCGGCCCACGGGGTGTCGCCGTCGTCGACCAGGGGCTCTGTCATGAGCAGGACATTCGCGTCCAAAGTCAGCTCCCGGCGACTCAAGTGGGTCATCCTCGTGTGCTGGCTCGTGCTGGCGGCCCTCGCGGCTCCGCTGGCCGGTGGCCTGACCGACCAGCAGGACAACGACATCGCGTCGTGGCTACCCGGCGACGCGGAGTCCACCGTCGCGCTGGAGCGCCAGATCGCGCTCGGCTCGGACCCCGACGTCGTCCCCGCCGTGCTCGTCTACGAGCGGCAGGCCGGGCTCACCGCGGCGGACACCGAGGCCGTCGCGGAGGACGCCCGTGCCTTCGCGCGGCTCGACGCGCTCGACGGCACCGTCGTCGGCCCGATCCCGAGCGAGGACGGCCAGGCGCTGCAACTGGTCGTCCCGATCAACCCCGGTTCGGGCGGGTGGGAGGCCATCGCCCCGATCGTCGACGACATGCGCGCCGTGGCCGCCGACGGTCCCGACGGGCTGGCGGCCTACGTGACCGGTCCGGCGGGGAACGCGGCCGACTCGTCCGAGGCCTTCGCCGGTCTCGACAGCACCCTGCTGCTGGCCGCGCTGGGCGTCGTCGTCCTCATCCTGCTGCTCACCTACCGCAGCCCGCTGCTGTGGATCCTGCCCATCTTCTCGGCGGTGATCGCGCTGTTCTGCGCGCAGGCCGTCGTCTATCTCCTCGCGCGCTACGCCGACCTCACGGTGAACGCCCAGAGCGCCAGCATCCTCACCGTCCTGGTCGTCGGTGCCGGCACCGACTACGCGCTCCTGCTGGTCGCCCGCTATCGCGAGGAACTGCGGCTGCACGCCGACCGGCACGAGGCCATGACCGAAGCCGTGCACCGGGCCGGGCCGGCCGTGCTCGCCAGCGGCGGCACGGTGATCCTCGGCATGCTCTGCCTGCTGGCAGCGGACATGAACTCGACCCGCGGCCTCGGCCCGGTGGCCGCCATCGGGGTCGGGGTGGCCCTCCTGGTGCTGCTGACCCTGCTGCCGGCGATGCTGATCATCTGCGGGCGGTGGGTGTTCTGGCCGGTCCGTCCGACCTTCGGCAGCGCCGAGCCCAGCGCGACCGGGCTGTGGTCCCGCGTCGGTGCGGCGATCAAGCCACGTCCCCGGGCGGTGTGGCTGGTGACGTGCGCGCTCCTGCTCGCGGCCTCGTTCGGCCTGTTCGGCCTGAACGCCAAGGGCCTGACGGCCGCCGAGTCGTTCCGGGGTACCCCCGAGTCGATCCGCGGCGACGCCGTGGCCGTGGAGCACTTCCCCGCTGCCGCAGGCAATCCGGTCCACGTGCTGACCAGCGCGGCCACGGCGGACGACGTGGCCGCCGCCGTGGCCACTGCGGCCGGCATCGCCTCCGTCGAGGAGCCGCAGGTCATCGCCGGCGACGCGCTGATCGAGGCGGAACTCGCCGACGCCCCCGACAGCCAGGCGGCCTACGCCACCGTCGAGCGGTTGCGCTCTGCCCTCGACGACGTCGGGGACGGCGAGGCGCTGGTCGGCGGCAACACCGCCCTGAACCTCGACGTCCAGACCGCCTCGCAGCGCGACAACCAGGTGATCATCCCGCTGATCATGCTGGTCGTGCTGGCGGTGCTCGCCGTGCTGCTGCGGGCGCTCGTCGCCCCGCTGCTGCTGATCGGGACGGTGGTGCTGTCCTACGGGGCGGCGCTCGGCCTCAGCGCGCTCATCTTCGACTGGCTGGTGGGCGTCGAGTCGACCGACAGTTCCTTCCCGCTGTTCGTGTTCGTGTTCCTCGTCGCGCTCGGCATCGACTACAACATCTTCCTGATGACCCGGGTGCGGGAGGAGTCGTTCGACCACGGCACCCGGCGCGCCGCCCTGGTCGGTCTGGCGGCCACCGGCGGCGTCATCACCTCGGCGGGGCTGGTGCTCGCGGCGACCTTCGCGGTGCTCGCCACCCTGCCGCTGACCTTCACCACGCAGTTGGGCATCGCGGTCGCGCTGGGTGTCCTGCTCGACACGATCGTCGTGCGCTCGGTGCTCGTCACCGCGCTCACCCTCGACGTCGGCCGGTGGATGTGGTGGCCGAGCAGGCTGGCGCACCGGCTCGACGAACCCGAGGTGCCCCCGACCGGCCGGGCCGAGAGTGTGCCGGTGCCCGCTCCCCGGCAGGAGGGGAGCGAGCCGAGCATCAGCCCTTCGGCCGGTCGTTCCCCCGGCCCTCGCGGACCTTGACCGAGACCTCGATCGGCGTGCCCTCGAAACCCCACCGTTCGCGGATCTTCCGCTCCAGGAACCGGCGGTAGCCGGCCTCCAGGAAGCCGGTGGAGAAGACGACGAACCGCGGCGGGCGGACGTCGGCCTGCGTGACGTACTTGATCTTCGGCGCGCGACCGCCGCGGGCGGGTGGCGGGGTCTCCTGCACCAGCGCCCGCACGAAGGAGTTCAGCTCGGAGGTCGGCACCCGCGACTCCCACGACGCCAGCGCGGCGCGCAGGTGGTCGGCGAGCTTGCTGACCCCCCGGCCGGTCGAAGCGGAGATGTTGACCCGGCTGGCCCAGCGCACCCGCGCCAGGTCCCGCTCGATCTCCTTCTCCAGCTGGTAGTGGCGGTCCTCGTCGAGGGTGTCCCACTTGTTGATCGCGATGACCAGCGCCCGGCCGGCCTCGACCACCTGGGTGATCACCCGCTGGTCCTGCTCGCTGATCACCTCGTCGGCGGCGAGCAGCACGACGGCGACCTCGGCGGCCTGGATCGCGGCCTCGGTGCGCAGGCTCGCGTAGTACTCGGTGCCGCTGGCGGTGTTGACCTTCCGCCGCAGCCCCGCGGTGTCGACGAACCGCCAGTCCTCGCCGCCCAGGGTCACGATCGAGTCGACCGGGTCCACGGTCGTCCCGGCCACCGAGTCGACGACCGACCGCTCGTCCTTGGCCAGCCGGTTGAGCAGGCTCGACTTGCCGACGTTGGGCCGCCCCACGAGAGCGACACGGCGCGGGCCGCCCTCCTCCAGCTGCTCGCGCGGCGCCGTCGGCAGGGCGTCGAGGATCAGGTCGAGCAGGTCACCGCTGGACCGCCCGTGCAGCGCGCTCACCGGCTGCGGCTCGCCGACGCCCAGCGACCACAGCTCGGCGGCGTTGGCCTCGCTGCGCTCGTCGTCGACCTTGTTGGCCACGAGGATCACCGGCCGGTCGCTGCGCCGCAGGATGCGGGCGGCGGCCAGGTCGGTGTCGGTGGCCCCGACCTGGCTGTCGACGACGAACACGATGACGTCGGCGGTCTGCATCGCGTACTCGGCCTGCCGGCTGATCGACGCACCCAGGCCGATGGCCTTCGGGTCCCAGCCACCGGTGTCGACGATGGTGAAGCGCTTGCCGTTCCACAGCGCCTCGTAGGAGATGCGGTCGCGCGTGACCCCGGGGATGTCCTGCACGACCGCGGCCCGGCGGCCCAGGATGCGGTTGACCAGGGTCGACTTGCCTACGTTGGGTCGTCCGACGATCGCGACGACCGGGAGGGGCCCGCCGGTGGCCTCGGTCATGCCCACTCCCCCGCCCGCACCGCGCGGCCCGCGAGCTCGCACACGCGGTCGATGACGGCCTCGCGGTCGAGGTCGGTGCTGTCGACGATCACGGCGTCGGAGGCCGGGCGCAGCGGGCTGTCGGCCCGCGAGCTGTCGTACTCGTCGCGGCGGCGGAGGTCCTCGGCGAGCGCGGCGATCTCCGCCGGGTCGGTGACGCCGAGCTGACCGGCACGCCGCTCGGCGCGGACTTCCGGGGCGGCGGTCAGGTAGATCTTGCAGGTCGCGTCCGGCAGGACGACGGTGCCGATGTCCCGCCCCTCGACGACGACCGCGTCGGCCGCCTCGACCAGCGCGCGCTGCTGGTCGACCAGTTGGCGGCGGACCGCGGGCACCGCCGACACCGGGGAGACCGCGCGGGTCACCTCGGCCCCGCGGATGCGCTCGGCGACGTCGACGCCGTCGACCAGGACCACCTCTTCGCCGGCCGTCGTCCCGACCTCGATGCGGGCAGCCGCGACGACGCGGGCCACGGCCTCGGCGTCGTCGGGGTCCACCCCGCCGTCGAGCACGGCGACGGTGGCCGCGCGGTACATGGCGCCGGTGTCGAGGTAGGCGGCGCCCAGCCGGGCGGCGACCGCGCGCGCGACGCTGGACTTGCCGGTGCCCGAGGGCCCGTCGAGGGTCACCTGCCCCCGGAAGCCGGCGCTCACTGTGTCATCTCGCTGCTCCGCAGCACGTTCGCTCCGCTCCTCGCTCGCTGGCGCTCGCTGCGATGCTCACTCACTGGGCGATGTCCCGTCGCAGGGCCACGGCGCCGCGCAGGTACACGTGCTGGATCTCACCGCGCGGGCGGTCGGTCTCCACGTGGGCCATGAGCCGGAGCACCCGCGGCAGTGCGTGCGCGACGTCGATCTCGGTGGCGCACATCAGCGGCACGTCACCCATCCCGAGTTCGCGGGCGGCCAGCGCCGGGAACTCCGACACCAGGTCGGGGGTGGCGGTGAACAGGATGCTGATCACGTCGTCGTGGTCGAGCGCGTTGCGCTCCAGCACCGCGCTGACCAGCTCACGGGTGGCCTCGAGCACCTGCTCCCGGTCGTCGGCGTCGACCTGCGTCGCGCCCCGGATGGCTCGGACGGCCATGCACTACTCCTCGATCGTCTTCGGCACCCGGATCGCCGGAGCCCTGCCGAGTCTAGGTCGCGACGCGGGTCACTCCCCCGCGCACGCCGAATCGAGGGCCGCATGCCCCGAACCGAAGCACGGAAGGGGTGGCTACCCGGCGGGGAGGCCGGACAGCCGCGTGCCTCGCAGGAGGAGCCACAGCAGCGACGCCTGCACCAGGCCAGCGAGCGTGAGGCAGAGGACGAAGAGGTTGCCCTGCGCCGGGATGAGCTGCACCAGCGCCGAACTGGGCAGGGTGAGCACGACCAGCCAGACAGAGGACAGGCCCCTGGCCAGGACGACGACCACGGTGACGCCGAGCACGGCTACGGCGTAACCGCCGGAGATCGCCAGCGCACGGGGTCCGTTGCTGTACGCCGCCGCCATCCGCAGGAGCCGCATCGATCAGCCCTTCCGTCGCGGGTGTGCTGCGGGTCAGGGGACGACGGACATGCGCGGGCCGCCGATCAGAGACCGACGAGCTCCTGCAGTGTCCCCAGCTCCTGCCGGGACAGCTTGCGGATGGAACCCGAACGCATCCGCTGCAACTCGATCGGACCGACCGCGGTGCGGGTCAGCCGCGAGACCGGCAGCCCGACCTCGGCCAGCAGTCGCCGGACGATGTGCTTGCGGCCCTCGTGCAGCACGACCTCGACCACCGACTGCCCGGCGTGGGTGTCGACGACCCGGAACGAGTCGACCTTCACCGGCCCGTCCTCGAGCTGGATGCCCGAGCGCAGCCGCTTGGCCATGTCGCGCGGCACCGAGCCCGACACCTGAGCGAGGTAGGTCTTGCGCACCTCGTAGGAGGGATGGGCCAGCCGGTGGGCCAGCTCGCCGTCGTTGGTGAGCAGCAGCAGGCCCTCGGTGTCCTGGTCGAGCCGGCCGACGTGCACCAGTCCTGGCGCCAGGTCGCCGACCATGTCGCCGACGCATGCCCGGTTGCGGTCGTCGCTCATGGCGGTGATGACGCCCGGCGGCTTGTTGAGGGCGTAGGTGACGCGGTCGTCGCGCAGCTCGATGCGCACGCCGTCGACGGCGATCTTGTCGGCGCGGGGGTCGACCCGCATGCCCTGCACCTGGACGACGGCGCCGTTCACGCTGATCCGCCCGGCCTCGATCATGTCCTCGCAGACGCGACGGGAACCGACGCCGGCGCGGGCGAGCACCTTCTGCAGCCGCTCCCCCTGCCGGTCGTCGTCGGCGCCCTCGGGCTCGCGGTCGCCGGGGTGCACGGGGGCGAGCTCCATGTCCTCCGACCAGCCGTCGCCGGATGCCGTGGTGGTCTCGTCGTCAGGTCTCGCGGTGCTCATCGCCGCCCAGTGTCCCATCGTCCGGGACGGACACTCGACGAGATCGCCGATCTCGCGCACTCTGCGGCCCCGAAGTGAGCGAGATCGCCGATCTCGACAGGGATATGCCTCGATCGGCGGCGGGGACGGCTCGACCGCCCTGTGGACAACCGGTCGGCCGGGCCGTGGAACGGCCACGATCCCTGCATGCCCTACGCCGAGGCCTTCCTCCCCAACCCGTGGCTCATGGGTGTCGTGCTGATCGCGATCGCGCCCGTCCTGTGGTGGCTGGCTCCCGACATCGCCCGGGATCTTCGGGACGGCGCCCAGATGCTGTGGCCGCGCCGCATCTGGCGCCGCCGACCGCCGCCGCGATTCCTGCGGGCCCTGCACGGGCTCTACGTCGGCCTCGCCCGCTTCACCGCGATGCTGACCTGCGTCGGAGGGGTGGCCATGCTGGTCGTCGCCGCGACCTAGGCCCGGGCGAACGTCGTCCCCAGAGCGGCCATTCGACGGTCAGGAATGCCCGCCTCAGGGACGACGTCCGGCGCCTCGGCGGGCTCAGGAGTCGGGGTGCTCGTCCAGCATCGACGACGTCTCGGGCAGCAGCGGCGCCAGTTCGGGCAGTTCGTCGAGGCCGGTCAGGCCGAGCCGTTCGAGGAACAGCGGCGTGGTCGCGTAGAGCCCGCCGCCGCTGTCGGGGTCGGTGCCCACCTCGTGCACGAGGCCGCGGCCGATCAGCGTCCGCATCACGCCGTCCACCCCGACGCCGCGGATCGCCGACACCCGGGCGCGCGTGACCGGCTGGCGGTAGGCGATGACGGCGAGGGTCTCCAGCGCGGCCTGGGTCAGCCGGCTGCGCTGCCCGTCGACGAGGAACCGCTCGACGACGGCGGCGTGCTCGTCGCTGGTATAGAGCCGCCACCCCTCCCCCACCCGGCGCAGCGTGATGCCGGCGTGCCGGGCGCGGTACTCGTCGGCGAGCTCGGTCAGCCCCTGGCGCACCTGCTCGTCCGGGCAGCGCAGCGCGGCGGCGAGCGTCTCCTCGTCGACCGGGTTGTCCATGACGAACAGCAGCGCCTCGAGGCCGCCGCGAACCTCGGCCGGGTCGAGCAGCTGCTCGGGTTCCGGAGCCGCGTCGGGAACGGGCTCCCCCACCGGCACGTCCGGCGGTGTCGGGTCCTGGGGCGGTTCGACGTCGGGCTCGTCCTCCGCAGGGACCGCTGGGACGGCGCCCTCCTCGACCGGCTGCTCGGCGACCCGGGCGGCCAGCTCCTGGGCGACGGCGTCCCAGGTCTCGGGATCGGCGTCGCCCCGGCGTTCGGCGTCCTCACGGGTGGCGGCCAGCTCGGCCGCCAGCGCGTCCCAGGAGATGGGCGCCGGCTCGGCCCGCTGTTCGTCGCTCATGTGGGCTCCTCGTCCGGGGCGTCGTAGTCGTCCACGGTGTCCGTGTCCTCGGCGTCGTCGACCGGCAGCACCGTGCCACCGGTCCACCGCACGTGCAGCTCCCCCAGCGGCGTGAGCTGCTCGAAGACCACCCGCTGCTGGCGGTAGAGCTCCAGCAGCGCCAGGAAGCGGGCCACCACCTCGTTGGTGTGTCCGCAGTCGGCGGTCAACGCGCGGAACGTCGCGGTGCCGGCGCGGACCATGTGGTTGCGCACCAGCAGCAGCTGCTCGGAGACGCTCACCGTCGGCGCGTGCAGGTGGGAGACGCTGACCACCTCGGGCGCCTTCGGCGCGAGGGCACGGGCGGCCAGGACGGCGAACTGCTGCGGGGTGAGGTCGAGGGTGACCTCCGGCATGAGCTCGGCGAACCGCGGCTCGAGCGCGGCGTCGCGGGGGAAGCGCCGGGCGGCGTCGGCCTCCCGTTCGCGCAGGAAGGCCGCCGCCTGCTTGTAGGCCTTGTACTGCAGCAGCCGGGCGAAGAGCAGGTCGCGCGCCTCGAGCAGTTCGAGGTCCTCCTCGTCGTCGACCTCGGCGGCGGGCAGCAGCCGCGCGGCCTTGAGGTCGAGCAGGGTGGAGGCCACGACCAGGAACTCGCTGGCCTGGTCGAGGTCGAGTTCGCTGCCGAGAGCCCGCAGGTGCGCGATGAACTCGTCGGTGACCTTCGACAGCGCGATCTCGGTGACGTCGAGCTTGTGCTTGCCGATCAGCTGCAGCAGCAGGTCGAACGGACCCTCGAAGTTGGTGAGCTTGACCGTGAAACGCGTATCAGTCTGCGTCTCGGTCACAACAGCAGCCTAGAGACAGTCCTGTCCCGGTCGCGGGGGCCGGAGGCTTCCCGACCGGGACAGGAGCAGCGGCTCAGGGTCGCCGGGACGGCACCTGGTCGCGGTGTCGTCCGGAGGACGACAGAGTCACTGCCCGCGGAGCCGGCGCACGAGCACGGCGTCGTCCCCGCGCTCGTCGAGGTCGGCGAGCAGGACGGCGATGGCCTCGCGGACGATCCGACCGCGGTCGGCGGCCACGCCGTGCTTGCCGCGCAGCGTGAGCCGCGCCGTCTCCAAGGCGAGGAGCTCGTCCTGGGAGATGTAGACGGTGATCTTCTCGTCGTGCTTGGTGCGCTCGCGGTTGCGCGCCGGCCGCCCGCGGGTCGGGGTGTGCGGCTGCAGGGTGGGCGCGGGCGCCGGGGCCCGGAACGACGCGAGGTCGTCACCGGCCGCGGCACCGCCGGGGACGAGGGTGAGCGGCGAGGCGCCCTCGGCGGGCTCGTCCCGCCGCGCGATCCCGCCGCGCAGCGCCGGCGAGCTCGCCGTCGCGGTGACGCTCGGCAGCTCGGTCACCTCGGCCTCGTCGGGCTTGGTGTCGGTGCGGCGGAACAGCTCCGATGCACCCGGCAGGACCGGCCTCCTCGTCACAGCGCCAGCACCTCCTTGGCGAGGTCCCGGTACGCCGAGGCGCCCGAGGAGGTGGGGGCCCACGTCGTGATGGGCTGACCGGCGACCGTGGTCTCCGGGAACCGGACGGTGCGCGTGATGACGGTCTGGAACACGGTGTCGTCGAAGGCCTCGACCACGCGGCTGAACACCTCGCGGCAGTGCACCGTCCGCGAGTCGTACATGGTCGCGAGGATGCCGGAGATCTCCAGCGACGGGTTCAGCCGCTCCTTGACCTTGTCGATCGTGTCGACGAGCAGCGCCACCCCGCGCAGCGAGAAGAACTCGCACTCCAGCGGGATGATCACGCCCTGCGCCGCGGTGAGGGCGTTGACCGTCAGCAGGCCCAGCGAGGGCTGGCAGTCGATCAGGATGAAGTCGTACTCGTCGCGCACGTCGGCCAGCACCCGCAGCAGCGTCTGCTCGCGGGCCACCTCGCTGACCAGCTGCACCTCGGCGGCCGACAGGTCGATGTTGCTCGGCACCAGGTCCAGGCCCGGGATGTCGGTCGGCACCCGCACGTCGCGCAGGGTGGTCTTCCGCTCCATGAGGGCGTTGTAGATGGTGCGGTCCATGTTCTGGGCCGGCACGCCGAGCCCGACCGACAGCGCCCCCTGGGGGTCGAGGTCGATCAGGAGCACCTTGCGGCCGAACTCCACCAGCGCGGCACCCAGGTTGATCGTCGACGTCGTCTTGCCGACGCCGCCCTTCTGGTTGCACATCGCGATGATCTGGGCCGGCCCGTGCTGGGTCAGCGGCTTCGGGTCGGGCAGCGGACGCTGCCGGGCCTTCGCCGGGTCCAGCCGCGAGGCCGCGGCCCCCATCTCGGGATCGGTGTCGTGCGGGCGCGCGACGGCAGAGGCCGCGTCCGCTCGGGTCGCCATGGGTCTTGTTGCCTCCACCTCGTGCCCGATCCGGTCGGTTCCGGTTGCGGTCAGCCGTCCTGCCCGCTCGGGTGAGAAGGACGCTAGGGAGTGTGGTGGGTCTTCCCAAGGAGGCACGCCGGGCGTCATGTCGACATGGCGACCACTGACAACTCCTGTGACGACATCAGCCGAACCATGGCAAATGTGTGCCAAGAGCGATGGATGGCAGCTGTCAGGTGCGCGCCCGCGGGTGGCTGCTCGCGTAGACCTCGCGCAGCCGGTCGACGGTCACCAGCGTGTACACCTGCGTCGTCGTCACCGACGCGTGGCCCAACAGTTCCTGGACCACCCGGACGTCGGCGCCGCCGTCGAGGAGGTGGGTGGCGAAGGAGTGCCGCAGGGTGTGCGGCGACATCGCTGACAACTCCACCCCGCCCGCCCCGTGGCCGGCGCGCTCGGCGGCCGAGCGCAGGATCGCCCACGCGCTCTGCCGGGACAGCGGCCCGCCGCGGACGTTGAGGAACAGCGCTCCCCCGCGGACGCCGCCCTTCCCGGTCGCCGCCAGCGCCGGCCGGGCCCGCACCAGGTAGTCCTCGACGGCCCGCAGCGCATAGCTGCCGACCGGGACGATCCGCTCCTTGCCGCCCTTCCCGGCCAGCCGCACCGCGGCCTGCCCCCGGTCGAGGTCGTCGACGGCCAGCCCGACCGCCTCGGAGATTCGGGCACCGGTGCCGTACAGCAGTTCCAGCAACGCCCGGTCACGCAGCCCCCGCGGCCCGTCGACGGCGCCGGCGGCCTCGATGAGCGCGACCACCGACTCGACCGGCACCGCCTTGGGCAGCCGCCGGGCGGGCGTCGGGGGCCGGACCTCGTGGGCGACGTCGTCGGGCACCAGACCGTCGAGCAGGGCGAACTTGTGCAGCCCCCGGACGGCGACCACCGCGCGGGCCGCCGACGTCGTCGACAGCGGCGGGTGCTCGTCGTCCCCCTGCCGGAGCGCGGCGAGGAACCCCGAGACGTCGGACTCGGCGATCTCGCGCAGCCCGCGCACGCCGGCCGCCGCCAGGTACTCGACGTAGCGCCGCAGGTCCCGGCGGTAGGAGGAGATGGTGTTCGCCGCCAGGCCGCGCTCGACGGTCAGGTGGTCCAGGTAGCCGGACACGACGCGGGCCACCTCGGGCCCGACGCCGGCCGGCGCGGGAGGCGCCGCGGTCAGAGGAGCACCTCCCGGAGCCCGACGGCGGTCATGCCGTGGGCCTCGGCGACCTCGGCGAGCACGACCTGGCCGCCGACGACGTTCACGCCGTGGGCCAGTGCCCTGTTGCCGGCCACCGCGGCCGCCGTGCCCTCGTTGGCCAGCTCCATCACGTAGGGCAGCGTCACGTTGGTCAGCGCGTGGGTGGAGGTGTTGGGGACCGCGCCGGGCATGTTGGCCACGCAGTAGAAGACCGACTCGTGCACCCGGAAGGTCGGGTCGTCGTGGGTGGTGGGCCGGGTGTCCTCGAAGCAGCCGCCCTGGTCGACGGCGATGTCGACGAGCACCGAGCCCGGCTTCATCCGCGACACCAGCTCGTTGCTGACCAGCACGGGCGCCTTGGCACCGGCCACCAGCACCGCGCCGATGACCAGGTCGGCGTCGAGGACGGCCCGCTCCACCTCGTAGGCGTTGGAGGCGACGGTCTGCAGGTGGCCCTGGTAGATCTTGTCGGCGGCGCGGAGCTTGTCGATGTCGCGGTCGAGGACGACGACCTCGGCCTGCATGCCCAGCGCGATCGCCGCGGCGTTCATCCCCGAGACCCCGGCGCCGATGACGACGACCTTCGCCGCGTAGACCCCGGAGACCCCGCCGAGCAGGACCCCGCGCCCGCCGTGCGCCCGCTCCAGGCTGTGCGCGCCCACCTGCGGGGCCATCCGCCCGGCGACCTCCGACATGGGGGCGAGCAGCGGGAGGGCGCCGTCGGCGGTCTGCACCGTCTCGTAGGCGATCGCCGTCGTCCCCGAGGTGACCAGGGCGTCGGTGCACTCCTTGGACGCGGCCAGGTGCAGGTAGGTGAACAGCGTCTGGCCGGCGCGCAGGCGGTGGTACTCCTCCGCGACCGGCTCCTTGACCTTGAGCAGCAGGTCGGCGTCGGCCCAGACGTCGTCGGCGTCCTTCACGATCGTGGCCCCGGCCGCGACGAAGTCGGCGTCGGGGATGGAGGAGCCCTCCCCGGCGCCGTGCTCGACCAGCACCCGGTGCCCGGAGCGCACCAGTTCCGTCACCCCGGCAGGGGTGAGCGCGACCCGGTACTCCCGGTTCTTGACCTCTCGGGGAACCCCGACCTGCATCGTCTGTCTCCTCGGGTTGGCGGCCGGCACACCCCGAGGGTGACGGGGTCGTACCACCGCATCGTGGGCCGCCCGATCGGGGCGCGCCTCGGCCCGGAGTCTAGGCACCGAGTGGCCCGGGACACGTCCGCGCGGAGCCCTGCCCGCCCCGGCGACCCGCGCCGGCTGCTGACTCGCGGTCGATGCGCCCGGCGTGTCGGCGCGTGCCGGCGACCACGAGCCGGCACTCGACCTGCGGTCCGCGGCTCCCGATCGAAGGATGGGCCGATGCAGCTCTACGCCCACCACCCGGTCGTCCGCGGCCGGCAGATCGCCGGTGACCTCGCGATGCTCGCCTGGACGGTGCTCTGGGTGCTCGTCGCGCGGACCGTGCACGGCGCCGTCCTGGTCCTGGCAGAGCCCGGCCGGGCGGTCGAGGACCTCGGCGGCTCGGTGGCGGGCAACATGACGTCGGCAGCCGACGCCGCGAGCGGCGTCCCGGTGGTCGGTGACGAGCTGGCGGCGCCGTTCGAGGCGCTGGCCGACGCCAGCGGCTCGGTGTCGGGCGCCGGGGTCGCCGCGCAGGACGCCGTCGCCACGCTGGCCACGGTGCTGGCCGTCGTGCTCGTGCTCCTGCCGGTGGGCTGGCTGGCGCTGCGCTGGCTGCCCTGGCGGCTGGGCTACGCGCGGGAGGCGTCCGCCGCGGCCCGCCTCCTGGCCGGGACGCCGGACCTCGAACTGCTCGCGGCCCGGGCGCTGGCCACCGCTCCGCTCCCCCGGCTGGCGGCCCTGCCGGCCGGCACGGGCGCCGCCTGGCGGTCGGGCGACCCCGAGGCCGTCCGGGCGCTGGCCGCCCTCGAGCTGCGCCGCCTGGGCCTGCGCCTGCCCGAGGGCAGGCTCGTGCGCTAGTCCGCGTCGACGGGGCGCAGCCGCGGTGCGCCGGCCCGGACCTGCGCGGCGGCGAGCAGCCCCACGACGGCGATGGCGTTGCGGATGTCGCCGTCGAAGACCCGCTGGACGGCGTCGGCCAGCGGCACCCGGTCCAGCGTCATGTCGGCCTCCTCGTGCTCGACGAGGAACCCCTCGGGGCGCTCGACCTCGGACAGGCCCTCGGCCAGGTAGACCAGCACGGCCTCGTCGCAGAAGCCCGGCGAGCTGTACGTCGTCGTCAGCAGCGACCACCGCTCGGCGGCCAGCAGCGCCTCCTCGGCCAGCTCGCGCTTCGCCGTCTCCAGGGGCGGCTCGCCGTCGGCGTCGCGCAGGCCCGCGGGCAGCTCCCACAGGTGGGCACCGAACGGGTGGCGGTACTGCCGGAGCAGCACGACGTCGTCGTCGTCGTGCAGCGCGACGACGGCGACCGCCCCCGGGTGGTGGACCACCTCCCGGACGCTCTCCTCGCCGCCGGGCATCGCGACGGTGTCGCGGCGCAGCGAGATGACCCGGCCCTCGTAGATCTCCTCGCTGGCGACGACGGAGAACTCGTGCTGGTCGGTGGTCACCTAGATGCCGACCTTCTCGCCCTCGTCGACGGTCACCGGCAGCCGCGAGGACTCCTGGTAGTCGATGGCGGCCTGGACGAACGCGGCGAACAGCGGGTGCGGTCGCGTGGGCCGGCTCTTCAGCTCGGGGTGCGCCTGCGTGCCCACGAAGAACGGGTGGACGTCGCGCGGCAGCTCGGCGAACTCGACCAGCAGGCCGTCCGGCGACGTGCCGGAGAAGACCAGGCCGGCCTCGCGGAGCCGGTCGCGGTAGGCGTTGGCCACCTCGTAGCGGTGCCGGTGGCGCTCGGTGATCTCGGTGGAGCCGTACGCCTGGGCGGCGACCGACCCCTTCTCCAGCGTGGCCGGGTAGCTGCCCAGGCGCATGGTGCCGCCGAGGTCGCGCTCCCCGGCGATGACGTCGACCTGGGAGGCCATGGTGGCGATGACGGCGTCGGGGGTGTCGGGGTCGAACTCGGCGGAGTTCGCCTTCTCCATCCCGGCGACGTCGCGCGCGTACTCGATGACCATGCACTGCAGGCCCAGGCACAGCCCCAGCGTCGGGACGCCGTTGACCCGCGCGTAGCGGATGGCGCCGAGCTTGCCCTCGATGCCCCGGACGCCGAAGCCCCCGGGCACGCAGACCCCGTCGACCCCGGCCAGCGCGTGCGCGGCGCCCTCGGGGGTGTCGCAGTCGTCGGACGGGACCCAGCGGATCTGCACCCGGGCGCGGTGGGCGAAGCCACCGGCCCGCAGCGCCTCGGTCACCGACAGGTAGGCGTCGGGCAGGTCGATGTACTTCCCGACCAGCGCGATCGTGACCGTCTGCTTGGGCGAGTGGACCCGGTCGAGCAGGTCTCCCCACACGGTCCAGTCGACGTCGCGGAAGGGCAGCCCCAGCCGGCGGACGACGTAGGCGTCGAGGCCTTCGCGGTGCAGCACCTTGGGGATGTCGTAGATCGACGGCGCGTCGGCGCACGAGATGACGCCCTCGGCGTCGACGTCGCACATCAGGCTGATCTTGCGCTTGAGGCCGGTGGGGATCTCCCGGTCCGAGCGGCAGACGACCGCGTCGGGCTGGATGCCGATGCTGCGCAGCGCGGCGACCGAGTGCTGGGTCGGCTTGGTCTTCAGCTCGCCCGACGGCGCGATGTAGGGCACCAGCGAGATGTGCAGGAAGAAGCAGTTGTCCCGGCCGATCTCGTGCCGGACCTGGCGGGCTGCCTCCAGGAAGGGCAGCGACTCGATGTCGCCGACCGTCCCGCCGATCTCGGTGATCACGACGTCGACGCGGTCGGCGGCCTGGGCCCCGGCGAGGATCCGGGCCTTGATCTCGTTGGTGATGTGCGGGATGACCTGCACGGTGTCGCCCAGGTACTCCCCGCGCCGCTCCTTGGCGATCACGTTCGAGTAGACCTGGCCGGTCGTCACGTTGGCGCGGCCGTCGAGGTCGGTGTCGAGGAAGCGCTCGTAGTGCCCGATGTCGAGGTCGGTCTCCGCGCCGTCCTCGGTGACGAACACCTCACCGTGCTGGAACGGGTTCATCGTCCCGGGGTCGACGTTGAGGTAGGGGTCCAGCTTCTGCATGGTGACCCGCAGGCCACGGCTGGACAGCAGGGCGCCCAGCGAACTGGCCGTCAGTCCCTTGCCGAGAGAGGAGACAACGCCACCGGTGACGAAGACGAACTTCGTCGGCTGGGAGTTGTGCAGTAGCCCGAGTTCACGCGTTCCAGACGGTCGATCCACGGGAGACGACCGTAACACGATCGGGGCCGTCGACAGGGCCGGAACGGGGAGTGCCGTCGGCCACCTCCCCCTGTGCGGTGCCCCCGCCCCCGCGCGCGGCGGCCAGCCAGACGAGCAGCGGCACCAGCAGGGCGGCCGCCGTCGCCGGCAGGGCCACGCCGGAGTCGTTGACCGCGGCACCGAGCGCGAGGCTCAGCAGTCCGGCCAGGAGACCTGCCCGCACCGCCGCGGTGTCGCCGGGCGGGAGACCTCCCGGACCGACGGGCTCGCCGTCCTCCGGACCCGGCCGGGTGCGCAGCAGGCCGCCGGGGCGCACCAGCCAGCCGGCGGCGACCAGGGCGACGGGCAGCATCCACGCCAGCGGGCTGCCCAGGAGGATGTCGAGGTTGGCCTGCGCCTTGCGGCTGACCACGGTCCAGGCCTCGCCGGTGAGCAGCTGCTCGACGAAGCGGCCCAGGTGGCTGCGCTCGGCCGCGGGCCGCAGCCAGTCCAGGTAGGCGACGACGCCGACCGCCACCACCGCGGTCGCGAAGATCGCGCCGAGCCGGACCACGGTCACCCGCGTGCGGGTCAGCAGCAGCGCCAGCAGCAGGAACCCGGGCAGCGCCGAGAGCACCCCGCCGAAGTCCCGGCCCAGCCCGGGGGCGCCGATGATCACGACGCTGACCAGACCGATCCCGAGAACGGTGGCCGCCGTCGCGGCCCGGGCCCGGCCGGCCGGCGCGCGCCGGCCGGCGAGCGTGGCCGCGGCGGCGGTGACCAGCAGCGCGCTGACCGACAGCAGGCCGGCGGTGAGGTTGCCGTAGCCGGTGAACCGCCCGGCCACGATCGCGTCGTAGCCGAGCAGCCCGTTGAGCTCGAGGGTCGATCCGGTGAGGACGTCGAGGACCAGCGTGGCCAGGGTGACGACGACGATCGCCAGGGGCGGGCCGAGCGGGTGCGACCGCCACGGCCCAGCGACTGCCACGGTCGCCACGACGAGGGCGGCGACGACGACGGCGCCGACCATGGCCGGGACCGGCGATCCGGTCGACTCCCACGGCACCAGCCCGGCCAGGTAGGTGGCCACCGGGAGGGACGCCACCACGAGCGCCAGGGTGCGGACCAGCGCGCGGGCGCCGTCGCCACCCGCCCGGGGCGGGCGATCGCGCCGGGCACCCAGGACCGCGATGCCGAGTGCCACGAGCACGGCCGAGACGCCCACCAGGAGCCAGAAGAACGTGCTCACGTTGCGGTGGTGCACGGTGGCGGCGGTGTTGACGTCGTCGAGCTCGGCGACGGCGTCGGCCACGGCCGGCCGCTCCCCCGCCACCGTCAGCGGCTGGCCGTTCATCGACGCCGGGGCCGGCAGGTCCAGGGCCCGCAGTGCCGTCGGCGCCAGATCGATGAGCTGGAGGAAGGGGGCGCGGCCGGTGCTGGCCGAGGTGAGCCAGCCGGTCGCGGTGAAGCCCGGCCCCGAGGCGATGCCGACGTGCAGCTGCGGGCGGCCGTCGTTGACCTCGGAGATGCCGGCCAGCAGCAGCAGGGTGTCGCCGGGAGCGGCGCTGATCGCCTGGCGGATCCGGCCCAGCTGCTCGTCGATCGCGGTCAGGGCCTGCGCGCGCGGCAGCGGGTCGGTGCCGTCGTCGGTCTTCTCCGCGCCGGGCTTCCCGGCGTCGGACAGGTGCTCGAGGGAGACGAGGGTGAGCGGGCACTCGTCGAGCACGCCGGCCAGCGTCTCGGGATCGGTGGGCAGGGTGTCGGCCCGGATGATGTCCACCCCGGGCGCGGCCACGGCCAGCGTCGCGGCCCGCCCCGACACCGTCGCGCAGCCCACGGCATCGCCGAGGGCGGCCGGCTCGGCCCCGAAGCGCGCCGTGCCCTCGTCGGCAGCGGTCCGCTCGACGGTGTCCTGCGGATCGACGAGTCCGACCGCCGCGACCCGTTCCTGCAGCCCGCAGTGCGACAGCGAGGTGTCCAGCGGGGGATCCCGGCCGTCGCCGGTCTGGGCGTCCTCGCCGTCGTCGTCCGCGCCGTCGCCGGGAGCCGGCTGGGGACCGGCCTCGTCGTCGGGCAGCGGCACCTGCGGCATGGGAACCGGGGGCAGGCCCTCGTCCGGGCCGGGGAACCGGGCGCGGTTGCCGGCGCCGAGCGTCGCCCAGCCGTCGAGCACGCAGGTCGTGGAGCGGGCCGCGCGGACCGAGGTGGCGCCGACCGGCGATTCCTCGGCGAGGGCCCACAGCTCGGGGGTGGCCTCGGGGTCGACGTCGGCCCACACCAGGCCCGGCACCCCGACGACGACGACCCGGTCGGCGGCGTACTCGCCCGCATCGGCGGCCGCGGCGGCGGGGACCACCGTCGCCAGCAGCGCGGCGACGACGGCCCACAGCGCGGCGGCGCGGCGGGCTGCGGATCTCATGACGGGCCGGACACCGGCGTGCCGAGCAGCTCGCGGTAGACGGCGACCGCACGGCGGGCCGCGGCGTCCTCGTCGGGCCAGCCGGCAGCCTGCCGCCGGCCGGCGTCGGCCAGCTCCGCGGCGTGGGCGGGGTCGGTCAGCACGCGGACGAGCGCCTCGGCCAGCGCCTCGTCGTCGCCGACCGGCACGAACGACGCGCCGGGGCCGAACAGTTCCGGCATGCCCCCGGCTCGGGTGGCCACCAGGGGTGTGCCCGAGCGCAGCGCCTCTTGGCCGGTGAACGGTGACCCCTCCCAGCGGGAGGGCAGCACGCACACGTCGGCCGCACCGAGCAGGTCGGCGACGTCGCCGCGCCGGCCGAGCAGGCGCACCGGCAGCCGCTCGTCGCGGATCCGGGCGGCGAGCTCGGTCTCGAGCGGCCCGTCGCCGGCGATCGCCACCAGGGGGGTCACGGGGAGGCGTGCATCGCCGGCCCAGCGGCCGACGGCGTCGAAGAGGACGTCGTAGGCCTTCTGCGGGTGCAGCCGCCCGACGGCCACCACCAGCGGGCGGCCGTCCTCGACGCCGAGTTCGGCCCGGACCTCGGCGCGGGACCGGGTCGCCGGCGCCAGCGGCGGGGCGAGGGCCGGGGCGACGCGGACGTCGCGGGCGCCGAGCCGCCGCGCGTTCTCGGCCAGGTCACCCGACACCGCCAGCACCAGGTCCGCACCGCGGATCGTGAGCCCCTCGGCCCGGCGTAGCAGCCACATCTTCGGCCCGCTGCCCTCCTGCAGGGCGTTGTGCAGGGTGAGCACCAGGGGCTGGTCGCGCCGGCCACCGAGGCGGCGCGCCGCCGCGGCCACCAGACCGGCCCGCAGGCCGTGGGCGTGCACCAGGTCGGCGTCGGCGGTCGCGCGGCGCAGCTGGGCCACGGCCCTCCGGTCGGCCAGGGGGGCCAGGCCCGCGGAGATGCCGACCGGCGCGAACGACGCCCCCGCGGCGGTGAAGCCGAACAGCTCCTCGGTGGGGGGTGCCCCGCAGACGGTGACGGTGGCGCCGGCGGACCGGAGAGCCGGGAGGAGCGAGCGCACGTGGCTGCCGACCCCGCCGGCACTGGTGGCGAGCACCTCGGCGATGCGCCGGCCCTGCAGGGGGGTCCCCTCAGCCACCGTGCACCTCCTGTCCGGCGGGCGCGCGCAGCGCCCGGAACGCCGCGGTCAACGGGCCGCGTGCGCCCCCCATCATGACGGCGGCGGCCACGAGGAGCACGGCGCCGCCGGCCAGCGCGCCCGCACCGATCGCCGCGAGCACACCGCCGTCGGGCACCGGGTCGGACCCCAGCGCCCGGCTCACGGCCAGCCCCGCGGCACCTCCGAGGCCGGCGGCCAGCAGGGCGACGACGCCGGTCCGCGGGAGGCCGTGCAGGGCCGGCCCGCCGGCGACGCGGGCGACGACGACGAGCAGGCCGAGCCCGGCCACGGTCACCCCGAGGCTGTGCCCGGCGCCCAGCGCCCACCCCCGGTCCTCCGGCGGGAGGACGGCGGACAGGACGACGTCGGCGACGACGGCGAGCAGCCAGCCGCCCACGACGCAGACGGTCGGCGCCTTCCACAGCCCGCGGGCGTAGAGGGCGCGGGTGAGCAGGGCGACCAGCGCGTACCCGACCAGGCCGGGCGCGAAGGCCACGATGGTGTCGCGCAGCGCGCCGACCACGTCGTCCGAACCCCGGGCCAGGAACACCCGCGCCATCGGACCGGACACGGCCACGAGCAGGGCGGCCGCGACGGCCGCCGTCGCCACGGTGAACACCGCGACCGGGGCGAGCGCCCGGCGGAACCCTGCCTCGTCGCCCTCCTCGGCCCGCTCGGCGAGACCGGGATAGGCCGAGGTGGCCAGCGGCACGGCCAGCGCCGCCCACGGCACCAGGAAGAGCGTGAGGCCCGCCGCGTAGACCACCTGCGTGCCGTCGGGCGTGCCGTCGTTGGCCAGCCGGATGGCCACCGCGGCGACCAACTGCTGCCCGGCGAGGGTCAGCACCCCGGCCAGGGCCAGCCGCCGCACCCGCGGGGCGGCGCCCACCGGGAAGCGCAGGGTCGGTCGGAGCCCGAGCCGCAGCCCGCGCAGCGGGACCAGCAGGCTCAGGCTCAGGGCCACCACGCCCAGCGTCGTCCCGACCCCGAGGACGAGCTCGGCCGGCGTCGACAGGTCGGCGACGTCGCCACTGCCGCCGATCCCCGCGAAGACCAGGTACGCCCCGGCGACGACGACGCTGGACAGCAGCGGGGCGATCGCCGGGCCGGCGAACCGGCGGTGCGCCTGGAGCACGCCGGTGAGCACGATGCCGACGCCGTAGAGCACCACCTGCGGGGCGAAGACGAGCAGGAAGCGGGCGGCCAGCGCGACCTCGGCCTCGTCGCCGGCGCCGAGCAGCAGCCGGGCGATCGGCTCGGCGAACACCGCGACCAGGACGGCGAGCGGTGCCAGGACCAGCAGCGTCCAGCCGAGCAGGGCCGACGCAGTGCGCCGGACCTGGTCCCGGTTCCCGGTGGCGATGCCCCCGGCCAGCATCGGGACGACGAGGCTGGCCAGCGCCCCGCCGGCCACGACCTCGAACACGATGTTCGGGACGTTGTTGGCCGCGAGGTAGGTGTCACCAGTGCTGCCGGCGCCGACGGTGTTGGTGAAGACCAGCGTCCGGCCGAAGCCGGCCAGCCGGGCGAGCAGGGTGAGGACGGCGATCAGCGCGGCGGCCCCGGCGACGCCCCGGGCGAGCTGGCGCGAGGTCACGCCGGCCGGCGGCCGAGGCGGTCCAGTTCCCGCAGGCCCGGGGTCGCCTCGATGACCTTCGTGAAGCTGACCTTCTCGCTGGCCAGGGTCAGGCCCGTGATCGTGGCGAGCAGCCCGGCGCGCACGACCCGGCTCGGCGACGCGGCCAGCCGCAGACCGATCAGCGCACCGAGGGCGTTGGCGCCGGCGTCGCCGAGCATGACCCGCTCGCCGAGATCGGCGGGCAGGGTCGCGAGCGTCGCTCCCAGCGGTCCGGCGACGAGCCCTCCGGCAGGCCCGCCGAGGCCGGCGGCCGCGGCGAGCACGCCGGCCTTGCCGGCGCGGCCGGGGCGCAGGTCGAGCAGGTTCAGCAGATTGGCGCTGCCGGCGACCAGTCCCGTGGTGAGGACGCCGTCGACCAGCCGGCCCGCGCGGGCACCGGAGCCGCGGGAGGTGAGCAGGGCCGCCACGGCGGCCGCTGCACCGATTCCGGCGACCTTGACCGCCCCCGCCGAGACCCGGCCCTCGCGCAGGGCCCGCAGGTGCCCGGCCAGGCCCTTGTCCCGGGCCTGCTCGGGGCGGGCTCCCGCGAGGTCGTCGTAGCCCCCGACCAGACCGGAGACGCCGCCGACGACGGCGTCCGCCGCGCGGGTGCCCGGCGCGGCGCCCAGGACGGCGGTCGCCGTGGCCGAGACGGCGAGCGCGGGCCCGCCGAGCAGCGTCACCGGCCGTCCGGCGTAGTTCATCCGCCGCCACGGCGCACCCGCGGGGCGCGCGGTCAGGTCGGCGGCACCGGCCAGCGCCAGGCGCGCGACGGCGGCGCCGGCCAGGGCCAGGCGGGCGTTGCGGGCACTCCCCCGCCGCGCGGTCACGGTCGCGCTCATGGGGTGGTCGTGGGCACCGGCGGGACCGGCTGGGTGTCCTCCCCGGTGCCGTACTTGCCGGACGTGCCCTCACCCTCCTGCCCCAGGGCGAGGACGGTGCTGATCTGCCCGGCGACGGCGTTGACGTTGTCGACGGTGGAGACCGCGGCGGACACCGTGGGGTCGGCGCGCAGTGTCCCCACCAGACCCGACTCGGCCGCCGATCCGGCGTCGCCCGCCACAACCGCCCCGGAGCCGGCGGCGTCGAGAGCGGTGACCAGGTCGACCAGCGTGCCGCTGCGCTCGGCGGCGTCCTCACCGGCGAAGGCACCGCTGGTCAGGACGACCGCGTAGTCGGCGGGTGCGACGGCGTCGCTGTCCTGGCTGAGCACGTCGAGGGCGGACAGCCCGGCCAGGACCGAGGAGATGGCCGTCGGGTCGGGCGCGGTGCCCTCGGGCTGCAGCATCAGCACCTGCGCGAGCAGGGCGCCGACCAGCTGGCCGGTGTCGTCGGCCTCGGGCAGCTGCACCCCGGAGGGGAGCCCGCCCCCGGTGACGTAGCCCTGCAGGGCCGCCTCGGTCGACGGGTCGGTGTACTCCGGCTGCAGCGTGAGCTGGCCGCTGACGGAGCCGCCCGCCTCGCCGATGAGCGCGGTGACCGCGTCGACGGTCTCCGGGGCGACGTCCTCGTTGGTCACCACGAGCAGCACCGAGCGGTCGGCCAGCGTGCCGTCGACGAGGGCGGGGGCGACGGCCTCCTCGAAGGCCTGGGTCGTGTCCAGCTGGGCCTGGAGCTGCTGGGTGCGGTCCTCCAGGCTGCGCTTGTCCTGCTCGAGGTCGGCGACCTGACCCTCGATGTCGGCGAGGATCGGCTCGTTGAGCGCCGTCGTGCCGATGATGATCCCCAGCGCGACCGCCAGGAACACGGCGATCAGCGAGACCAGGTGATAGCGGAAGTCGATCACGAGAAGAGGTTCTCCAGCCAGAACACGAAGCTGTTCCATTGGTCGAGCAGCAGATCGAAGTAGACGCGTCCGGCCGCGGAGACCGCGAGGGCCGAGCCGATGGCGACGAAGGCGGCCAGCACCAGGACGACCAGGGCCAGCGTCGAGATACGGCTGCGGTAGAGCCGGCTCACGCCCTTGGCGTCCACCAGCTTGCCGCCGAGCCGGAGGCGGGTCAGGAAGGTCGAGGCCATGCCGCCGCGGCCCTTGTCGAGGAACTCCACGAGGGTGGCGTGCGTGCCGACGGCGACGATGAGCTTGGCGCCCTTCTCGTCGGCGAGCAGCATGGCGATGTCCTCGCTGGTGGCCGCCGCGGGGAAGGTGATCGCCTCGACGCCCAGGTCCTGGACCCGGGCGAGGCCGGGGGCGCGCCCGTCGGCGTAGGCGTGGACGACCACCTCGGCGCCGCACCGCAGCGAGTCGTCGCTGACGGAGTCCATGTCGCCGACGATCATGTCCGGCTGGTAGCCGGCCTCGCGCAGGGCGTCGGCACCGCCGTCGACGCCGATGAGCACCGGCCGGTAGTCACGGATGTAGGCGCGCAGGGCGTGCAGGTCTTCCTTGTAGTCGTAGCCGCGGACGACGACCAGCGCGTGCCGGCCCTCGAACTGGGTGGCTACGTCGGGCACGCCGACGCCGTCGAGCAGGAGCGCGCGCTCCCGCTTCATGTACTCCATGGTGTTGGTCGCGAAGGCCTCGAGCTGGATGGACAGCCCGGCCTTCGCCTCGGTCATCGCCGCCTCGACCGAGGCCTTGTCGTGGGGGAAGCCCTCGGCGAGGACGGTGCCGTCCTCGGCCAGCAGTTGGTTGCCGTCGACGCGGACCTCGGCGCCCTCCTTGACCGCGGTGAACACGTCGCGGCCGACGTCGTCCAGGAGTGGGATGCCGGCGCTGATCAGGATGTCGGGACCGAGGTTGGGATAGCGGCCGGAGATGCTCGCGGCCGCATTGACGACGGCGCCCACCCGGCAGCCGACCAGCGCGTCGGCGCTGACCCGGTCGATGTCGACGTGGTCGATGACGGCGATGTCGCCGGGCCGCAGCCGCTTGGTGAGGTTCTTGGTGCGCCGGTCGAGCCGGGCGGTGCCGACGACCCCGGGGCCCGCCTGCTGTGCCCGGCCGCGGCGGACGGTGCCGATGCGCATGATCCGCATGCTGCCACGCTGGCCGGAGCCCCCGGTCCACCGACGCGCGACGGCGACAGCCCGGTTACGCACCGTGTCCGACACTACGGGCGCCGCGACACGCGGGGATCGCCCGGCCCGGCCGCTGCGCGGGACCGTTACCGACTCGTGACTAGCGTGGCCCGTGTGACTCGAGTGGCCCACGCCCTGCCCGTGACCGACCCCGGGAGCCCCACCCCGGCCCCGGCGGAGGTCGCTCCCTCGACGACCCCTCCCAGCGCCCTGATCAGGACGTTTCCCTCAGTCAACCCTTCCGCCGACGACGTCCCCCAGCCGTCGACGACCTCCGGGACCGCCCCTGACCCCGGCGGTTCCGGAGCGCCGGCGGCCGAGCCGCGGCGCCCCCGCGCCAAGGCCGGCGCGCGGGAGCGGCGCCGCCAGGAGACCCGCGAGCGGATCGTCGACGCGGCCGCGGAGTTGTTCGCGGAGCGTGGTTTCGACGCCGTCAGCGTGATGGAGATCGCGCGCCGCGCCGGCGTGGTCGAGAAGACCGTCTTCAACCACTTCCCGGTCAAGGAGGGCCTGGTCTTCGACGCCGACCCGCCCATGCGGGCCGCGCTGCTCGACGCCGTCCGGCGCCGCCCGGCCGGCGAGTCGGTGTCGGCGGCGGCGGGCAGCTTCGTCGTCTCCGTCGTCGGCCTGCTGGGCTCCCCGGAGGCGGCCGACGGCGTGGCGCGCATGGCGAAGGTGATCCGCGGCAGCCGCACGCTGCTGGTGCGCGAGCGCGAGATCCTCGGCGAGATCACCGACGCGCTGGCCGCCCTGATCGCCGACGAGACCGACGCCCGGTCGGGTCAGCTCGAGCCGTGGCTGGCCGCGCACGCGGTGCTCGGGCTCTACGCGTCGCTGCTGGAGCTCGCCCGCGACCGGGTGCTGGCCGGCGTCACGGGTGAGCCTTTGGCCGCCGAGCTCCGCCGCCGCGGCCAGCGGGGTCTGTCCCTGCTGCAGTTCGGCCTCGCCGGCTACGCCAAACGGCGCTGACGAGCTTTCCGTACCGAAAGCTGCGGCGTGCGGCCGCGCTTTCTGTACCGAAAGCTGTCAGGGGCAGAACTGCAGGGAGCGCAGCAGCTGATCGGCGCGATCGCCGGGGACGTCGGGGTTCCGGGTGAAGAGGGCGACCGCGACCATGTAGCCGTCGTCGGCCGCCCAGGCCCGGCCCTCCGCGCACATCTGCCGGATGTGCGCCTGGACCTTCGGCTCGCTGCTGTACCGGCCGTAGTCCAGCGCCATGGCGAGGAAGTTGGCGACCCGGTAGCCCAGATCGCCGGCGGTGCGGACGGTGGCCACCGGGTCGGAGTAGCTAGCGACCGCGGTGACGACGTTCTCGTAGCCGGCCTTGAACAGCTGAAGCACCAGGTCGTTGCCGTGCACGCCGCCCCAGAGCTCGGGCATCAGGATGTCGCGGTCGGGCGCGGGGATGTAGGGCGGGTTGGAGATGACGGTCGACACCGCCGTCCCCCCGGTGGAGTCGGCCCGGTCGAAGAAGTCGCCGAGCTCCACGGCGTACCGGTCGGCGACCCCCTTCGCGGCGATGTTCGCGCGGGCCTGCAGCACCGAGGCCTCGCTGATGTCGAAGCTGGCGACGCGCAGTTCCGGCAGGTTGGCGACGACGTCGGCGATGGCCGTGGCGTCACCCGTACCGAGCTCGACGATGCCCTCCTCGCCCCAGCGCAGCTGCGCCCGGTACTGCTCCAGCAACAGGCAGACGGAGAACCCGTAGTGGGCCGACTCGTCGGCCGAGGAGAAGCACGTCACGGGGCGCCCCTACCCGGATTTCCGGACGGGTACGCCCCGGATCGCGGGTCCGTGCTGCGACCGTGACCTGGTGCCCGTCAGGCCCGATCGGCCGCGACGGCGAGCAGCTCGCGGGCGTGGGCCTGACCGGTGTCGCTGTCGGCGAGCCCGGACAGCATCCGCGCCAGTTCCCGCACCCGGTCCTCGTCCTCGACGGCCCGGATGTCGGTGGCGGTCACCCCGGCGCCCGTGTCGGGCGACTTGTCGACGACGAGGTGCGTGTCGGCGAACGCGGCGACCTGGGCCAGGTGGGTGACGACGACGACCTGGTGGTCGCGGGCCAGCCGCGCCAGCCGGCGCCCGATCTCGCCGGCGGCCTGCCCGCCGACGCCGGCGTCGACCTCGTCGAAGACCATCACCGGCACGGGGTCGGCGCCGGCGAAGACGACCTCGATGGCCAGCATCACGCGCGACAGCTCGCCGCCCGAGGCGCCCTTGTGCACCGGCCGGGCGGGGGCACCGGGGTGGGCCGCCAGCAGCAGGGCCACCTCGTCGATCCCGTCGGGCCCGGGCTGGTCGGGGTCGCTCTCGATCGAGAAGGACACCCGCGCGCTCTTCATCGCCAGGCCGGCCAGCTCGCGGCCCACCTCGGCGGCGAAACCGTCCGCGGCCTCCCGGCGGCCGGCCGAGACCCGCCGTCCCAGCTCGTCGACCCTCACCCGGGCGGCGTCGCGCTCCCGCTCCAGCTGCTCGAGGGCCTCGTCGGACACGTCGAGCTCGGCCAGCCGCCCGGCCGCGTCCTCGGCCCAGGCGAGCACGCCCGTGGCGCCGGTGCCCGGCTCGGCGTACTTGCGGACGAGTGCGGTGAGCGCGGCCCGCCGGTCCATGACCTCGGCCAGTCGCGCGGGGTCCGCGTCGAGATCGGCGACGTAGCTCGCGAGCTGGCCGGCGACGTCGGAGACGACGGCGACGGCGTCGGCGAGGTCCTGGGCCAGCAGGACCAGCGCCGGGTCGTCGGAGGCCGCGAGCGAGCGCTCTGCGGTGGCCAGGGCCGCGGTGGCGTCCTGCGGCACCAGTCCCCCGTCGAGGCCGCCGCCGAGGTCGCCGGTGAGGTCGCCGACCAGGGCGAGCCGCGCCTCGTCGGCCGCGGCGCGCAGCGCGTCGGCGTCCGCGAGCCGCCGGGCCTGCGCGTCGAGCGCCTCGTCCTCGCCGGGCTCGGGAGCGACGGCGGAGATCTCCTCGAGCCCGTGCCGCAGCACGTCGGCCGTCTGGGCCAGCTCGCGCGCCGAACTGCGCCGCCGCTCGAGGTCGGCGGCCAGCTGCCGCCAGTGCTGGTGGGCCTCGCGGTAGCGCTCCAGCAGCTGCAGGTGCGCGGAGCCCGCGTAGCGGTCGAGGGCGCGGCGCTGCTCGGCCGGGCGGGACAACCGGAGCTGATCGGTCTGCCCGTGCACGGCCAGCAGGCCCTCGGCCAGCTCGGCGACGACACCCACGGGGACGGCGCGGCCGCCGAGGAACGCGCGCGAGCGGCCCTCCGCGCTGACCGTGCGGGCGAGGATGAGGCTGCCGTCGTCGTCGGGGTCGGCGCCGGCGTCGGCTGCGCGCTCCCACACTGGCGAGTCGGCCGGCAGTTCGAGTCGGCCCTCGACGCCGGCCCGGCCGCTGGCGCGGACGCGACCGGGGTCGGCCCGCCCGCCGAACAGCAGGGTCAGGCCGGTGACCACCATCGTCTTGCCGGCGCCGGTCTCGCCGGTCACGACGGTCAGACCGCTGCCCAGCTCCAGGGTGACGTCGTCGATGGCGCCCAGCCCGCGGATCCGCAGCTCGGTCAGCCGGCCAGGTGATGTGCTGGAACGGCCCTCCCGCGGGGACCCGCGCCGAGCGTCAGCGAGGGGTGCGGGGCCGGAGGGTCCGTGCTCAGCCGTCGTCGCGCGTGCCGGCACCGCCCACCTCCCCCGCGACGACGTCGGCACCGACGTCGCCGTCGATGTGCGTGTCGGCGTCCGCGTCGAGCACGCGGCCGTCGCCGGTGACGACGTCACGGGACAGCACGGTGCGGCTGGTGAACAGCTCGTGGCCGGGGCCGAGGTGCCGCGCGTCGCGGAAGCCGCGCACCGGCAGGCCGAACTTCGCGACCAGCCGGTCGCCGAAGGTGGAGGCGTGCACGCGGGCGATGCGGACCGGCCGCTCGGCGCGGCGCACGTCCACCCGGCCGCCGTCGGGGATCTCGACGACCCGGCGGCCGTCGGCCGAGACCCGGGCGGTGTTGCCGTCGGGCGGGACCGCGACGGTCAGCACCGAGTTGGGCGAGGTCACCAGCGGGCGCGCGAACAGGGCGTGGGCGTTGCTCGGCACCAGCAGCAGCGCCTCGACGTCGGGCCAGACCACCGGACCACCGGCGGAGAACGCGTACGCCGTCGAGCCGGTGGGGGTCGCGCACAGGACGCCGTCGCAGCCGAAGCTGGTCAGGGGCCGGCCGTCGATCGCCAGGACGACGTCGAGGACGCGGGACCGCTCGGCCTTCTCCACCGACACCTCGTTGAGGGCCCAGGTGCCCCCCACGACGTCGCCGTCGCGGTCGAGCACGTCGACCTGCAGCGCCAGGCGCTCCTCGACCCGGTAGAGGCAGCGCTCGATGGCACTGAGGGTCTCCTCGACCGCCTCGGGCTCGGTCTCGGCCAGGAAGCCGACCCGGCCGAGGTTGACGCCCATCAGTGCGGCGTCGGTGTAGCGGGCCAGCTCGGCGGCCCGCAGGAAAGTGCCGTCACCACCGAAGACCATGACGATCTCGGCGTCGCAGGCGGCTTTCTCGTCACCGGGCACGACCTCGGCGCCGTCGATCGCGAGGTCGTCGGCCTCCTCTGCCAGCAGCCGCACCGTGATGCCGCCGGCCATGAGCCGGGCGGCAGAGGTCCGGGCCAGCTCGACGATGTCGTGCCGCCCGGTGTGCACGGTGAGCAGGACACGACGGACGTGCGCGCCGGGCGTCCCCGCGCTCGGCTCGTTCCCGGCCCGCTCCTCGCGGCGATGCTCACGCCCCTGTCCGCTCACTGCGGCCCTTCCTGAACTGCTCGACGGATGTCCTCTTCCTGCGGCGCGCCGGCGTCGTGGCGCAGCCACAGGAAGAACTCCACGTTCCCAGCCGGACCGGGCAGCGGGCTGGCCACCACACCGGCGGTACCCCATCCGAGTGCCGCGGCAGCGCGGGCGACCTCGAGCACCGCTTGGACGCGATGCTCGGGGTCACGCACCACTCCCCCGGCGCCGAGGCGCTCGCGACCGACCTCGAACTGCGGCTTCACCATGGGCAGCAGGTCGGCGTCGCCCCGGGCGCAGCCGATGAGCGCGGGGAGGACCAGCCGGAGCGAGATGAACGACAGGTCGGCGACGACGAGGTCGACCGGCCCGCCGGTGGCGTCCGGGGTCAGCGTGCGGACGTTGGTGCGCTCGAGCACGCGCACCCGCTCGTCGGTGCGCAGCGACCAGGCCAGCTCGCCGTAGCCCACGTCGACGGCGACGACCTCGGCCGCGCCGCGGCTGAGCAGCACCTCGGTGAAACCGCCGGTGGACGCACCCGCGTCGAGCGCCCGGCGGCCCTCGACTGCGACGCCGAACGCGTCGAGCGCGCCGAGCAGCTTGTGCGCGCCGCGGGAGACCCAACTGGGCTGGTCGGGATCGGTGCGGACGACGACGGGGGTGCCGGCCTCGACGCCGGTCGCGGGCTTGGTCGCGGCGCGACCCGAGACGGCGACACGTCCTTCGGCGATGAGGGCGACGGCGTGCTCGCGGGACCGCGCCAGGCCCCGGCGCACGAGCTCGGCGTCGAGCCGGCTGCGGCGGGCCATCAGACCTGGTCGATCGTGCCGAGCTCGCGCTGGAGCCGGTCGTGCTCGGCCTCGAAGACGGCCACGTGCTCGGACACCGGCTGCTGGTCGAGGTCGGCGAAGCGGGCGTCGTCCGAGGACCGCTCGCCGGTGGCCGCGTCGCCGGGTCCCCCGCCCTGTCCGGGCACGGGGCCGGGACGCGGCGGTCCGGGGACCGGTCGCTCCGGGCTCGGCTCGGTCATGTCACTGGCTCCTCAGGCGGTGAAGGACGGCGGCGGGGGGCGGCGTCCGTCCGCTCCGGAGGTTACCGGCCGCGGACGACGGGCACGGGGCAGTGGAGCGGAGCGGTACCGTCCCGCAGCCGACAGAACGCCCATCGACCTGGGGAGGCGCGCCCGCGTGGCCACGATGGATCAATGCCTGATCGCGCTCGAGGAGATCCTCGGCGACCTCGCGTCCAGTCCCGCCGCGGCCGGGCTGGACCGGAGCCTCTCGTGCCGGCTGACCGATCTCGACGAGGTGGTGCTCGGGCGGCTCGGGGGCGGTGCGGTGCGCGACCTGCACGTGCTCCCGCACGGCCCGGCGGTGCCGAAGGCCGACATCCGCCTCACCATGACCAGCGACGACCTGATCGCGCTGACGGCCGGCCACGTCCACTTCGGCCAGGCGTGGGCCACCGGCAGGGTGAAGCTCGAGGCGGGCCTGCGCGACCTGCTGCGGCTGCGCAAGCTCCTCTGAGAAGCACGCTCCGCTGAGAGCGCCGGCCCCGGCACCTACGAAGGGGCCATCCCCCAGCGGTGCAGCGCCGCGGCCGCGTGCTCATCGGCGGGAACGACGTCCGCCGGGGCGCCGTGGACCGGGTGCCGGGCCCAGTGGGCGACGCACAGGGCGCGGAGCCCGTCGAAGCCGTCGTCCTTCGCTGGGGCATCGCCGCCGCTGGGCACATGTGCACCGGTGAGCACCAGGACGTCGCTGCCCTCCCCCGGTGCGGCCCGCCACGTCCCGCACCGACGACCCGATCCGTCCCGCTGAACCGGCGGGTGCGGGACCAGCAGTCCGCCGCAGTCCTGCGCCAGCAGGTCGGGGCGGTGGTCAGCGCGGGCCGCCAGCAGCGCCGCGGCGTCGGTGACCCCGGTGAAGACGAGCAGGCTCGCCGCACCGGCACGGCGCGCGCCTTCGATGTCGGTGTCGAGCCGGTCGCCGACCACGAGTGGCCGCCGTGCTCCGGTCCGCGCGACGCACTCGGCGTGCATCGCCGGGTCGGGTTTGCCGGTGACCAGCGGCGTGGTCCCGGTGACCGTGCTGACGACGTTCACCATGGCGCCGTTGCCCGGCAACGGCCCCCTCGGCGAGGGGATGGTCGCGTCGGTGTTGGTCGCCACGTGCCGGGCCCCGTTGCGCACCGCGACGACCGCCTCGGCGAGCTGGGCCCACCCGACCTCCGGGCCGTACCCCTGGACGACGGCGACCGGCTCCTGGGCGGCGCCGTCGACGACGGTGAGTCCGGCCGCCCGCAGGGCCGCAGCCACACCGGGACCGCCCACCGGCAGCACCCGCGCGCCGGCTCCGAACAGGCCGGCGACGACCGAGGCAGCCGCCTGGGAGCTGGTGATGACGTCGTCCGGCGCGGCCAGGACGCCCAGCTCGCTGAGGTGAGCGGCCACCGTGTCGGGCGTGCGGGCCGCGTTGTTGGTCACGAAGCCCAGCCGCATCCCGGCGGCCCGCGCCGACTCCAGGGCGGCGGGGACTCCCGGAACCGCGTTCGGCCCGACGTAGACCACCCCGTCGAGGTCGAGCAGGGCCACGTCGAAGACCGTGCACGGCGGCTGGTCGCAGCCGCGCGCGAGGAGTTGCTCCGCCGGGGCCCCGGTCATGCCGACCCCGCCGCCTGCCGCGCCCGGACACCTCGGAGCGCCCGCGCGTAATGCCCGAGGTCGGGGCGCATGGCGACGGCGAGCGCCAGGTGTTCGGCCGCCAGGGCGAGGTCGCCCGCGCGGCTCGCGGCCAGGCCCAGCCCGAACTGCGCGTAGTCGTCGGTCGGGTTCATGGCGGTGAGGGTGGTGAAGCTCTGCACGGCGTCGTCGTAGCGGCCGGCGTCGTACTGCGCCCGGGCCAGCGCCTCGAGGATGCTGCGCGACTGCGGCTCGGCCTCGGCCGCGCGGACCAGCAACGTGGCCGCCGCCTGCGGATGGCCGTCGTCGAGCAGCCGCAACCCGCGCTGGTACCACTCGTACACCCCACCCTCGGGGGGTCGGTCCTCGGACACCTGCGCCCCTCCCCCTCGGGCCGTACCGGCCGGACCGCCGCTGCGCCGCCCGGCGGGTGCGTGGACCGCCCGCGGGAACGGACCGCGGCCGAGCGCTCCTACGATCATGGTCGTGCCCTCGTCGTCGGAGTCCTGGTCGTCCGCACCCGCGACCGGACTGGAGGTCCGGCCCTTCCGGGCCCTGACCTACCGGCGACGGGATCCCGAGCACCTCGCCCGGGTGAGTTCGCCAGCCTACGACCTGGTGACCGCCGCCGGCCGGGATCGACTGGCCGAGGCCGACCCGCACAACATCGTGCGCCTCATCCTTCCCCGGCTCGACCCCGGCCCCGGCACTGCCGACGACGAGGGCGCCGGCCGCTCGGCGGACCTCGCCGCCGCCACGCTGGCCGAGTGGCGTGCGCACGGCGTGCTCGACCGTGACGACCGCCCCGCGCTCTGGCTCTACGAGATGACCTCGCCGGGCGACGGAGCCGCCACCACGGGATGGCTGGGGGCGGTGGGGCTGCCCGGCCCGGGCTCCGCGGCCGTGCTGCCGCACGAGGACACGTACCCGCTGGCTGTCGAGGGACGCCGCGCGCTGCTCGCGGCCACCGCAACCGACCTCGAGCCGATCGTGCTGGCGCACGACGCCGACCCCGAGGTCGCCGAACTCACCGCCTCGGCGCGCGACGGAGATCCCACCCTCGAGGTAGCCGACGACGACGGCGTCCTCCACCGCCTCTGGCGCGTCACCGACGAGGCACTGCTCACCAGGCTCCGGGCGGCCCTGGCCCGGACCGGCGCCGTGATCGCCGACGGTCACCACCGCTTCGCCGCCGCCCGGGCCAACGCGCGCCTGCAGCCGGACCTGCCCGGCGGCGACGCCGTGCTGGCCCTCGTGACACCGATGGGGCCGGGCGGCCTGCGTGTCGACGCCATCCACCGCGTGGTCCCCGACCTGCGGCTGGACGCGGCGGTCGGCTCGGCCGTCAATGCGTTCCGGGTGGACGAGGTGGTCACGTCCGGCCCGGACGGGACCGTGGCCGCGATCGGGCGGTGGCTGGCCGCGCCGGGGCGCGGGGAGTTCCTGCTCAGCGACGGCACACGGGTGGTGCGTCTGTCGGCCCCGGCGCCGTCCGTCGTGGCGGCCGTTCCGGCCGAAGCGCCGCCGGCCTGGCGGGGGCTCGACGTGGTGCTCGCCCACCACGGCCTGCTCACCGGCCTGTGGCATCGCCGGGACGACCCCGACTCCGTCCTCATCGCGCACAGCGTCGACGAGGCGCTCCGAACCGCGCGGGAACGGGCCGGCGTGGCCCTGCTGCTGAAGCCGCCCTCACCTGCGGACGTCGCCGCCGTGGCCCGGGCCGGTGCCCGGATGCCGCGCAAGTCCACGCTGTTCGTGCCGAAGCCCCGGACCGGCCTGGTGCTGCGCCCGCTCGCCGACTGAGTCAAGCGGTTCGCACGTCGGGACCACCCGCCGACCGCGGGACCTTGCGGCCGCGCCGGCAGTTGACCTCGCACACCGAGGCGGTGCCCGTTCCGGTGCGCCAGAACCGACGCTGCAGGGCGCCTTCGACCTCGACCACGTCACCCGGCTGCCAGACGGCCGCCCGGCGCTGGAGGCCGCGGTCGTAGGTGATGCAGGTCAGCACGTCGACCGACTGACCGCGCGCCCGCGGCTCGGGACGGCGAACCACCAGCCGGAAGGTCAGCAGGAGGTCACCACTGGGCAGGGTGCGCGCCTCCGCGGGCGCCGACAATCGCCCGCGGAGCACCACGTCGTTCCGGTCGATCACAGCCACGCTCATGGACCGAGCCTGGCGTGGAGTGCCCGCCCGTCCCAGGGCTCCCGGCGATCTGTGGATGCCGACAGCGCATGTGGACAGGCGGACCGCCCGTGTCAGTCCTGTGGGCTGTGGGGCTCGCCCTCCGGGGGCTCGGTCTCACCGAGCAGCTCGGCGACCTCGGCTTCCACCTGCGCGTTGAAGTCCGCGCCGAGGTCCTCGTCGTCCTCGGGTAGGCGCTCCACGACCTCGGGGGCCTGGTCGGCGGGCATGTCCTCGCCGGTGGTGGTCAGTGGCTCCTCGACGTCGTCGTCGATCTCGAGCTCGATCTCGTCGAACACGATGTCGTCGTCGTCCGGGCTCGCCGCGGCGACGACGGCGGACCACTCGGCCGCTGCCTCGTCCTCGCCCATGACCCGGAGCAACTCCGCGTAGGCCGCGGCCACCCGCACCTGGTCGGGGTCGTCGACGTCGAGCCGCGCAGGATCGGGACGCCCTCCCAGGGCACCCTCGAGCACGAGACGGGCCGCCGCGTGCTCGCCGAGGTCGCTGCGGGCTCCCGCTTCCACGAGACGCAGTTCCGTGGTCTCGTCGGCTTCCGGCCCTTCCGCCAGCGCCTCGGCGACGAGCCGGAGCGCGACGTCGGGGCGGCCGAGGGCGCGCTCGCAGTCGGCCAGGACCGCCCGGTACCCCCGGTCGCCGCTCATCCGGCGGTAGGCCCGGATCTCGCGTGCGGCCTCCGCGTAGTCCCCCGCGTGATAGGCAGCGACACCGACCGCTTCGCGGACGGCGGCGACCCGAGAGGCGCGATCGCGAGCGGCGCGCGCGTGGGCGAGGGCCTGGTCGGGGTCCTCGTCGACAAGTGTCCCGGCGGCGACGAGGTGGCCGGCCACCCGCTCTGCGTTCCGCGGGTCGAGTCCTCGGAGGGACGAGCGCACCGCGGGGTCGAGATCCCGGACGTCGACCCACTCCGGCAGCTCGGGCCCCGCGGGGAGCGGGGGCCGCCGGTCGTCGCGGTCGTCGGTGCCGCGCGCCGTCGGGCGGCGATCCTGCCACTGCGGTCGGCCGCCCGCCTGAGGACGGCCACCCGACGGACGACGGTCCTGCCACTGCGGCCGGTCACCCTGCGGGCGCTCCCCAGCAGGCCGGCGGTCCTGCCAGGAGGGGCGGTCGCCCTGCGGACGGTCACCGGCGGGACGGCGGTCCTGCCACTGCGGCCGGTCACCCTGCGGGCGCTCACCACGCTGCGGACGGTCACCGGCGGGCCGACGGTCCTGCCACTGCGGCCGGTCCCCCTGCGGGCGCTCCCCTGCGGGCCGACGGTCCTGCCACTGGGGACGGTCACCCTGCGGGCGCTCACCACGCTGCGGACGGTCACCGGCGGGCCGACGGTCCTGCCACTGCGGCCGGTCCCCCTGCGGGCGCTCCCCTGCGGGCCGACGGTCCTGCCACTGGGGACGGTCGCCCTGCGGGCGCTCACCACGCTGCGGGCGCTCCCCTGCGGGCCGGCGGTCCTGCCACTGCGGGCGGTCACCCTGCGGGCGCTCACCACGCTGCGGACGGTCACCGGCGGGCCGGCGGTCCTGCCACTGCGGCCGGTCGCCGCGCTGGGGACGGTCTCCGGAGGGCCGGCGGTCTTGCCACTGCGGGCGGTCGCCGCGCTGGGGACGGTCTCCTGCGGGCCGGCGGTCCTGCCACTGGGGACGGTCACCCTGCGGGCGCTCGCCGCGCTGAGGGCGGTCGCCAGCGGGCCGGCGGTCCTGCCACTGCGGCCGGTCACCCTGCGGGCGCTCGCCGCGCTGAGGGCGGTCGCCAGCGGGCCGGCGGTCCTGCCACTGCGGCCGGTCACCCTGCGGCCGTTCGCCGCGCTGCGGGCGGTCGCCAGCGGGCCGGCGGTCCTGCCACTGCGGCCGGTCCCCCTGGGAACGGTCTCCTGCGGGCCGGCGGTCCTGCCACTGGGGACGGTCACCCTGCGGGCGCTCGCCGCGCTGCGGGCGGTCCCCGGCGGGCCGACGGTCCTGCCACGCGGGGCGGTCACCGGCGGGCCGGCGGTCCTGCCAGCCACCCCTTTCGTCACGGGACGGGGATCCGCCTCGGCCGGCGCCTCGGTTCGTGCCCGGCTGATCGGTGCCGCGAGATGTCCCCGCAGCGCGTCGGAAACCGCCGGAAGCAGCACTCCGGCCACCAGCGCCGCCTCGGGATGCGCCGGCGCCCCCACGGGCCCCTCCACCGCGCGGAGCACCGGAACCACTGCCGCGGGAGAAGCCAGAGCTCCCTCGCGGGTTACCGGAACCGCGACCGTCGCCGGAGCCACGGGATCCCCGGGACCCCCCGGAACCGCCTCGTGGAGCTGTCATGACTTCTGGGTACCTCACTACTGCTGAGCGCGCGTGCGCTCTGACGGCATGGACCGGACACAACGCGAACGGGGGTCAGAGCCTGTGGCTCTGACCCCCGTTCGGTAATGGTTGTCCGGCGGCGTCCTACTCTCCCACCCCGTCTCCAGGGCAGTACCATCGGCGCTGAGAGGCTTAGCTTCCGGGTTCGGAATGTTGCCGGGCGTTTCCCTCTCGCCATGGCCGCCGTAACTCTGTG